>JBBRCN010000042.1:0-34141 GCA_038204775.1 Burkholderiales bacterium
TGATTTGTTGGACTTGCCGCCAGCCACGCACCGCAACCTGGAACTGGTGCAAACGCTGCGCGGCGAATCCGGCGACGGGGCGCCCACGCTGCTGGGCCTGCTGGACAGCTGCCGCACGGGCATGGGCAGCCGCCTGCTGCGTCACTGGCTGACCCACCCCACACGCGACCGAGCGCCGGCCATTGAACGCCACGCGGCCATCGCACGTTTGTTGGACCCTGGTTTTGAGCCCTTGCGCGACGCGCTGCGTCACATCAGCGACGTCGAACGCATTACCGCCCGCGTGGCCTTGCGCCAGGTGCGCCCGCGTGAACTGGCCGGCTTGCGCACCACGCTGGCCGCGCTGCCGGCGCTGCGTGAACGGGCACCCACCGGCACCCCGCTGCTGGACCGTCTGCAAGCCGGCCTGACGCCCAGCAGCGGCCTGGCGCAAACACTGCAGGCCATCGCCGAAGAACCCGCCGTGCTGCTGCGCGACGGCGGTGTCATCGCCAGCGGCGTGGATGCCGACCTGGACGAGCTGCGTGGCATCAACGACAACTGCGATGCCTTCCTGCTGGACCTGGAAGCGCGCGAACGGGCGCGCACCGGCATCGGCAACCTGCGTGTGCAGTTCAACAAGGTGCACGGCTTCTACATCGAGGTCACCTCATCGGGCCTGGACAAGGTGCCGGCCGACTACCAGCGCCGCCAGACGCTGAAAAACGCCGAGCGCTACATCACACCCGAATTGAAGACCTTCGAGGACAAGGCGCTGTCGGCGCAGGAACGTGCGCTGGCGCGAGAAAAATGGCTTTACGAACAATTGCTGGACAGCCTGCAGCAGCACCTGCCCGCGCTGAGCGCGCTGGCCCGTTCACTGGCCACGCTGGACACGCTGGCCGCGCTGGCCGAACGTGCGCACACGCTGGGCTGGTGCCGGCCCGCCTTTGTGCCCTACCCCTGCATCGACATCGAAGCCGGTCGCCACCCGGTGGTGCAGGCGCGACTGGCCCAAACTGGCGCCGGCGACTTCATCGCCAACCACTGCCGCCTGGACGCCAAGACCAAGATGCTGGTCATCACCGGCCCCAACATGGGCGGCAAGAGCACCTTCATGCGCCAGGTGGCGCTGATCGTGCTGCTGGCCGCGATCGGCGCTTATGTGCCGGCCACGGCCTGCCGGCTGGGGCCCATCGACGCCATCCACACGCGCATCGGCGCGGCTGACGACCTGGCCAATGCACAAAGCACCTTCATGGTGGAGATGACCGAAGCTGCGGCCATCGTGCACAGCGCCACCGAAAACAGCCTGGTGCTGATGGACGAAATCGGCCGCGGCACCAGCACCTTCGATGGCCTGGCGCTGGCCGGCGCCATCGCCACGCAGCTGCACGACCGCAACAAGAGCTTCACGCTGTTTGCCACCCACTACTTCGAGCTGACCACCTTCCCGAACAAACACGATCGAGCCATCAACCTGCACGTGGGCGCGGTGGAAAGTGGGCAGGACATCGTCTTCCTGCACCAGATCGAACCCGGCCCCGCCAGCCGCAGCTACGGTGTGCAGGTGGCGCGGCTGGCCGGCATGCCCGCGCCGCTGGTGCGCCAGGCGCGCGCCACACTGGAAGCGCTGGAGGCCCGGGCCGAAGCGGGTCAGGCGCAGGTGGACCTGTTTGCGCCACCGCCTGTCGCGCCGGTGGCCGAGCCCAGCGCGGTAGAGGCGGCGCTGGCCGCCATCGAGCCCGACACGCTGAGCCCGCGTGAAGCGCTGGAGGCGCTGTACCGGCTGCACGCCCTGCTCAAGTGATGGCCCGGGTGCACACTCAATTTTGCGCAGTCGCAGCCAGCACGGCCTGCAGGTGGTCGGGCAGGTGCGAATCCTCTTGCGGCACGGGCGCACCGTCGGCCAGCAGCAGGGCCAGCACGGCCGCGTAGTCGCCCGCCGGATGGGGCTCGTTGCTGCCGGCGTGCAGGCAGCTGCCCAAGGCGTCGCCACCAAAACCATTGGGTTCGTGCCAGCATGCGCCGTGGTCCAGCAGCAGGCGCACCATGGCCTCGTCCCCTCGATAGGCAGCCTGGTTCAGCGCGCTGGCGTCCCAGTCACCGCGCACCGCCACCGGCCAGCCCAGTTCCAGCATCAGCTGCACTGACGCCAGGCGGCCACGCTGTGCCTGGTCGGGCAGCAGCCGCAGCGCCTGCGCATCCAGCATGCGGAAGGAGTCCGGCTGCGCCGCCAGGTGGGCACGTGCCGCTGCCTCATCGGCCGCCGCGCAGGCCGCCAGGAAGCGCGCTTGTGGATCTTGCGGCGGGTGGTGACCCAGCGCCGCGAGGAAGGCCACGGTCTGCACATCGCCTGCCGCTGCCGCCAGCGCGGCGGGCGTGCGGCCGTACTCGTCCCGAGCAGCCGGGTCGGCCCCGCTGTCGACCAGCAGCTTGACGAAGGCCAGGCCACGTCCGCGTGCGATGGCGTGGTGCAGCGGCCCGGCGCCACCCGGCCCGCGCTCGTGCACATCGGCGCCCAGGTCCAGCACCTGTTGCAGATGGTCCAGGCGGTCGTGGTCCAACTGGCGGTACAGCGCATTCGTGCCCTGCCAGCGCGCGCCAGCGGCCACCAGCGCGGCCAGGATGCGGCGGTCGGTCTGCTCGGTGGCGTGGTACAGGGATTCCATGTCGTTGGGGTCAGCGCCGGCTTGCAGCAGCAACTGCGTAGTGCCGAAGCACGATGCGCGCGACACCGCGCTGTACAGCACCGGCAGCCGTTCGTCCGGACGTGCCGGATCGGCCCAATGCGTGTTGGGGTCGGCGCCCTGCGCCAACAGCCAATGCACCGTGGCGACAAGGCCGGGGCGACAGGCGTCGATGCGCGCCAAAGACGAAGCGGCAGCGTAGCCCAGGGCTGGTGCGCCAAATGGCGGCACGGGGGCTTGCACGCTGGTGCCGGACAACGCGCTTTGCACGGCGGGCAAATCACCCATCACGAGGGACAGCGCCAGGCTGTCGACACGGCGGCTCTGCGCCAGCGCCCAGGCGCGCTGCGGTTGCGGCGCCTGCCAGCCGCGGCCCAGCGCCAGCGCGAGCACCTGCTGCACGAAGTCGGTGTCGGACAGCGCAGCATCTCGGCGCCGGTCGACTTCGTCCATCAGCAGGGGCCAGCTCGCAAAACCGTGCTCGCGAGCGATGACGAGTTGGGCTGACGCCAACTTTGGCGGTGTGGCGATGCGGTAAGGCACGGCACGCGACAGCGCGGCGGCGTCATGCGCCTTCCAGGCGCGGAGCAGGTCGCGCGCCTGCCGGCGCAGATGGTCGGCGTGGGGCCGGGACGGAAGTGGCGTTGAACTCATCGAATCCTCCATGCGTGAATGCCTGGTGATCCGCACCGTCAGGCCGCACAAAGGGCGAGGGTTCAAGGTTCAGGCAACGCATGCAGCATGCGATGCCCGGTGTTCAGGTGGGTTCAACCCTGTCCGCGGATCCGGCGGCGCCCTGCATGCGCCGGGCGCAACTTTGGCATGCCGGGCGCGCCAGCGTCAAGGCGGGCTGGCTGCCTACAGCGCGCCGCGACAGCCTGGCGCACCGCACTGGCAGCGCAGCCGGCCTTCGTGGTGTGTCTGGCCATAGTCCACCGTGATCTCTTCACCGGCAGCGATGGCGCGCGCGGCGTAGAACTCGACGCGCCCGTTGCGAATGACCAGGCGCGCGTTGGGCTTGCAGCTGTGGTTGGTGTAGCGCATGGGGTCGGGGCTCTTGCTGAAGTCGATGGCCTTCTTCTGCGACAGCTCGACGATCATGATGCGTTCGCTGCGTGTGGCACGGATGCGGGCTTCCTGCACCGTGATGCTCTCGCCGCGAATCTCGCCGATCTTCAGTCGCTGCGGTATGGCCTGCGCCGCAAAGGCGCCCTGTCCGTCAATGGCACTCGGCTTCACATCGACAGCAAACTTCTGGTACGCGGGCCTTCCCAGGCTGGCGTCGTTCATCCCGCGCCCACGACAAACATCTCGAGGGCCTGGAGAGGTTGGGCTTTGTGGCGCATGCTCGGATGGACCTGAGGGATGGGCATTGGCAACAGCGCGCGATGCTATCATCGCGCCCGCTTTGCGCCCCATGAATGGGCACAATTTTCTTTTAAAATCAAGCACTTAGGACGAGTGCCCGCACCGACCCCCGGTGCGCGCAAATTCTTCAGAGCCGACGATGCGCCTTACCCAGATCAAGCTTTCGGGCTTCAAGTCCTTCGCCGAACCCACCACCTTCCAGCTGCCCGGCCAGCTGGTGGGCGTGGTGGGGCCCAATGGCTGCGGCAAGAGCAACATCATGGACGCGGTGCGTTGGGTGCTCGGCGAAAGCAAAGCGAGCGAACTGCGCGGAGAGTCCATGCAGGACGTCATCTTCAACGGCAGCGGTCAGCGCAAGCCCGCCAGCCGCGCCAGCGTGGAGCTGGTGTTCGACAACACGCTGGCGCGTGCCGGCGGCCAGTGGAACGCCTTCGCCGAGATTGCCGTCAAGCGCACGCTCACACGCGACGGCACCAGCAGCTACTACATCAACAACCAGCCGGTGCGCCGCCGCGACGTGCAGGACGTGTTCCTGGGCACGGGCCTGGGGCCACGGGCCTACGCCATCATCGGCCAGGGCACCATCAGCCGCATCATCGAAAGCCGGCCCGAAGAGTTGCGCCTGTTCCTGGAAGAAGCCGCCGGTGTCAGCAAATACAAGGAACGCCGCCGCGAGACCGAAACCAGGCTCAAGGACACACGCGAGAACCTGACCCGCGTCGACGACATCCTGCGTGAACTGAACAGCAACCTGGACAAGCTGGAAAAGCAGGCCGAGGTGGCCAGCCAGTACCGCTCACTTCAGGACCAAGGCACCCTCAAGCTGCACCAGCTGTGGTTTCTGAAACACCGCGATGCGGCCAACGAAGAAGCGCGTGTGAGCACGGCCGCGGCCGAAGCCACCAACGCGCTGGAGTCGCGCGTTGCCGAACTGCGCCACGTCGAAGCGCAACTCGAGCAGGTGCGCCAGGCGCACTACGAGGCCAACGACGTGCTGCACGGCAAGCAGGGCCTGCTGGGCGAAGCGGCGCTTGAAGTCAGCCGGCTGGAAGAACGCATCCGCTACGTCGTCGAAGGCCGCGCGCGCGCGCAGGCCCGGCTGGCCGAGCTGAACACGCAGAGCACGCAGTGGGCTGAACGCCAGACCACGGCCACGGGCGAGCTGGAAGACACCGCAGCGCAGATCGTCGGCGCCGAAGAGCAGGCCGAACTGCTGCACGCGCAGGCCGAAGAGCAAGGCCTGGCGCTGCCGGACGCCGAAGAGGCCGTGCGCGCGGCGCAAGCCACCAGCAACCAGCAGCGCGGCGCAGTGGCGCAGGTGCAGCAGCAGATCCAGGTGCTGGCCGCCGACAGCCGCAACATCGAAGAACAGTCGCGGCAGTTGACAGGCCGCCGTGAAAGACTGGCTGGCGAAAAGCAGGTGCTGCAGGCGCCCGATCTGGCGCGCATCGAGGCGCTGAAGCTGCAGGATGCCGACGCCGCAGAAACGCGTGAAGTCACCGAAGCGCGCCTGCACGACTTGAGCGACCAAGTGCCGCAACTCGACGAACAACGCCGCGCCGCGCAAGAGGCCGTCAACCGCGAAGGTGGCAAGCTGAGCGACATCGGCGCGCGGCTGGAAGCGCTGCGTTCGCTGCAGGCCAAGGTGCAGACCGAAGGCAAGCTCAAGCCCTGGCTTGAAAAACACGGCCTGGGCGGCTTGCAGGGTTTGTGGACGCAGGTGCACATCGAAACCGGCTGGGAAACCGCGCTGGAATCGGCGCTGCGCGAAAGGCTCAATGCCCTGAGCGTGGGCCGGCTTGATACCGTGCGCGCCTTTGCCGGCGACGCCCCGCCGGCCAAGCTGGCCTTTTACGCCCTGCCCTCGGGCGCCATCAGCAACAGCCACCAGACGCTGCCCCGCCTGAGCGAGCTGCTGCGCCTGGGCGATGCCGGCCTGAAGGCGCTGCTGGCCGACTGGCTGGAAGGTGTCTACACCGCCGGCAGCATCGAAGAAGCGCTGGCGCAGCGCGACAAGCTCACGCACGGCGAAGTCATCATGACGCGGGAAGGCCACGCCGTCAGCCAGTTTGCCGTGGCCTTCTACGCGCCCGACAGCGAACAGGCCGGCATGCTGGCCCGGGCGCAGGAAATCGAAAACCTCGACCGCCAGCAGCGCGCCCAGGCCCTGATTGCAGACGACACCAAAACCGCATCAGTGCGCCTGGAAGCCGCCTACACCGATGCCAGCCAGCGGCTGTTGACGGCCCGTCGCGAAGCCGCGGAGGCGCAGAACCGCGCACACGGCCTGCACGTCGAACTGCTGCGCCTGACGCAGCAGGCCGAAGCCGCCACCACGCGGCGCGACCAATTGGCCGACGAGCTGGCCGAGATCGACGCGCAGCTGGAAACACTGGAAGAGCGCAAGGCCATCGGCGAAGCGCGGTTCGAAGAGCTGGACATCGAACTGGCCAACACGCAAGAGCGGCACGCTGAACTCGATGATGCGGTGATTGCCGCTGAACGCCAGCTGTCCGACGCCCGAGAACAGCAGCGCGGCCTGGAACGGCAGGCGCAAGAGGCCCGCTTTCAGTCCCGTGCATTGGCCGCGCGCCAGGGTGAGCTGCAGCGCAGCATCGAAACCGCCGCCGCGCAGATAAAGACCAACGTGCAAACCGGTGAACAGCTGCAGCTGGAACTGGGCGGCTTCGACGACGCGGCGGCACAAAGCGGCCTGCAAGCCGCGCTGACGCTGAAACTGGACCGTGAACAGGCGCTGGGACTGGCGCGCAGCCAGTACGACGACCTGAGCGCACAGCTGCGTCGCGCCGACGAACAGAAGATGGGCTTCGAGCGCAGCCTGGAGCCGCTGCGTGAGCAAATCACCAAGCTGCAGCTGGAACTGCAAGCGGCGCAGCTGGGCGGCGCGCAGTTCATCGAACAGCTGGCCGCGGCCGAGGTGGATGTCGAAGCGCTGAGCAAGGGCATCGAAGAGGGCCAGGTCAAGCTGTGGGGCCTGCAGACCGAGATCGACCGCATCAACAAGGACATCAACGCCCTGGGCGCGGTGAACCTGGCCGCGCTGGACGAGTTGACCGCGTCGCGCGAACGCAAGACCTTCCTGGACGCGCAGTACGCCGACCTCAACGAGGCCATCACGACGCTGCAAGACGCCATCCACAAGATCGACCTGGAAACTCGCGACCTGCTGGCCAGCACCTTCAACCAGGTCAACGAACACTTCGGCCGCATGTTCCCCAGCCTGTTTGGCGGCGGCAACGCGCGTCTGGTGATGACGGGCAACGAAATTCTGGACAGCGGCGTGCAGGTCATGGCGCAACCGCCGGGCAAGAAAAACAGCACCATCCACCTGCTGTCGGGCGGCGAAAAGGCGCTGACGGCGATTGCGCTGGTGTTTGCCATCTTCCAGCTCAACCCCGCGCCCTTCTGCCTGCTGGACGAAGTGGACGCGCCGCTGGACGACGCCAACACCGAGCGCTACAAGAACCTGGTCACCGAGATGAGCAAGGGCACCCAGTTCCTGTTCATCAGCCACAACAAGATCGCCATGGAAATGGCCGAGCAGTTGATCGGCGTGACGATGCAGGAACAAGGCGTGTCGCGCATCGTCGCCGTGGACATGCAGTCCGCGTTGTCCATGGCCGAAGCCGCATGACCCTGACCACCGCGCTGGCGATCCTGGGCGCGGTGGTGCTGCTGGGCCTGGTCGCGCAAGCCTGGTGGAACACACGCAAGGCCAAACCACGGCAGACGTTGCACAGCCAGCCCGGACCGGACCGTGTCGAGCCGGCAATGGACGCCCTTCAGACGTCTGCCGAAGAGCCGCCGCCGCTGCGCAGCCACATCAAGCCCTCGCCCCGGCTGGATGCACTGATCGACGCGCTGGTGCCCCTGGCACTGGAAGCGCCGGTCTCGGGCGAACACGCGCTGCAGCAACTTCCAGCCTCGCGCCGCGCCGGCACCAAGCCTTTTTACGTCGAGGGGCTGGACACCGAAACCGGCACCTGGGAAACACTGGCCCCGGGCCGGCGCTACGGCGAACTGCAGGCCGGTGTGCAGCTGGCCAACCGCAGCGGGGCGCTCAACGAAATCGAATACTCCGAATTCCTGCAGAAGATCGAAGCTTTTGCCGAAGCCATCGGCGCTGGCGCCGACGTGCCCGACATGCTGGAAGTGGTGGCCCGCGCACGCGAACTGGACGCGCTGGCTGCACCGCTGGACGCGCAGCTGTCGATCACGCTGCGCACCAATAGCGTGGCCTGGTCGGTGGGCTATGTGCAGCAGGTGGCCACGCGGCAGGGGCTGGTGCCCGGCGCAATGAAAGGCCGTTGGGTGTTGGCCGCAGCCGAAGAGGATGCGCCACCGATGTTGACGCTGTCGGTGGACGCGCAGGCCGCGCTGGCCGAAGACCCGCAGAGCGCCGTCGTGCGTGAATGCCAGCTGTCGCTGGACGTGCCGCAAACCCCCGCCAACGTGGAGCCATTCCCGGCCTGGCACCTGATGGGCAAGCAGCTGGCCGACGACCTGGACGCCACCGCCGTGGACGACCATGGCGAGCCCATCACGCTGCACGCCTTCGATGCCATCGGCAAGGAAATCGACGAGCTCTACGGCCGGCTGGAACAGTTGGACCTGGCCGCCGGATCGCCGGCCGCCCGGCGGCTGTTCAGCTGATGCACGCGGGGCAGCAAAACCAGCCTGCAAGCCGGTGGTTGTTGCGGCCGGTGCAGCTGGGCGACGTGCCTGCGCTGGCTGATCTTTACGCCGAATGTGCGCGCGTGCTGGGCCCCGCCGTTTACTCCGCCCCGCAGGTGGCGGCTTGGGAAAGTTTTGGCCGCGACACCGCTGAATTCAGTCGCTACGTCATGGACGCCGACAGCTGGGTGGCACTGGATGCCGACGAAGGCGGCGCGCCGCCCGCGGGCTTCTGCGGCGCGGGGCACGGCGGTGAAGTGCACTCGCTCTACGTGCGGCCGCACCTGACCCGCCTGGGCCTGGGCCAGCTGCTGCTGCAGCATGTGCTGGCACAGGCAACGGCCCGCGGCGAAACACGGTTCGCTGCCTGGGTCACGCCGTTCAGCCGCCCGGTGTTTGGTCGCGCCGGCTTCAGACTCGTTCAGACCGTGAGCGCACCTTACCAAGGTGTGGTGTTCGAGCGCTTCCGCGTCGAGCGGCCCTGAATGCGCACCTCCCGACGAGCACCTCTTCAGGTGACGCACAGGGGCTTTTGCTGCAACATGCCGCTCAGCCCAGGGCCGGCCGGTGGGCGGTGCCGTCGGCCGCGTGCGCACGGGCCCCGGCCTGGCGCTGGAAGCCCGCTACAGTGGCGCCGTCGAATTTCGCCAGGGCTTGAGCTCGACCCGCGTCGGTGCCGAACTGGCGCTGGCCTGGAGCCCGGCCCCCACGCTGCAGTTGCGCGGTGGCATCGCACAAAGCGAGGCCCACATCGACAGCGCGGGTGCCGGCACCGACTTGAGTCTGCGTGTACGCGGGCCATTTGCCGGCGTCAACGTCAACTTCTGAACCGCACTTCAGGCCGCCGGCAGCACCCGCATCGGTTCACGCATGAGCACAAATTCTTCGGCCGCCGTGGGGTGCATGGCGATGGTGCGGTCGAAGTCCGCCTTGGTGGCACCGGCGCTCAGCGCCACGGCCAGGCTCTGGACGATCTCGGGCGCGTCGGCGCCGACCATATGCGCGGCCAGCACCACCTGGCTGTCGGCGTCCACCAGCAACTTCATGCGTGTGCGTTCGGTGCCGCCGATGAAGGCCTGTTTCATGGGCCTGAAGTCGGCCTCGTAGACCGCCACGCGCAAGCCGGCTTGCACGGCCTGCGCTTCGCTGGGGCCTACGGTGGCCAGCGGTGGCAGCGTGAACACGGCGCTGGCCACGCGCGACAGGTCCACAGCGTGCGGCTCGGCGCCAAACAGGCTGTCAGCCAGCGCACGGCCTTCGGCAATGGCCACCGGCGTCAGGTTGATGCGGTTGGTGACGTCGCCAATGGCGTAAACGTCCAGGGCACCCGTCTGCAAGGCTGCGTTCACGGCCAAGGCACCGAATGCGTCGGGCACCAGGCCCGCGCTGGCCAGGTTGAGCTGCGCCGTGTTGGGCCGCCGGCCGGTGGCGTTCAGCACCCACGGGAACTCCAGCACACGGTCTTCGCCCAGGCTCAGCAGGAACCCGCCCGACGTGCGCTGCACCCGCTGGGGCGCGCTGCCGGGGTGCAGTTGCACGCCGGCAGCCGTGAGCTCGGCCACGACAGACGTGCGCAGCATCGTGTCAAAGCCGCGCAACGGCAGTTCGCCGCGGTAGAAGACCGACACCTTCACACCCAGCCGCGCCAGGATGCTGGCAAATTCCAGCGCGATGTAACCGCCCCCGATGACAGCCGCGCGCTCGGGCAGCTGCTGCAGATCCAGCAAGTCGTCGCTGGTGGCGCAGGCCTCGATGCCCGGGATGCTGTCGCGCACGGGCGCGCCACCGGTGGCGATGAGGATGTGGCGTGCCATCAGCACCCGGTCACCGCTGTCGGTGGCCACGGCCACGCGGTTGGGCCCATCCAGGCGGGCCCATCCCGCCACCACCTCGACGCCTGAACCTTGCAGCATCTGGCGGTAGATGCCTTCGAGCCGGTCGGTCTCGGCCGCCTTGGCCGCCGCCCAGGTGGCCATGTCGAAACGCGGCTCGGGCAGCACCCAGCCGTAGCCGCGCGCTTCACGCATCGAGTCGCCAAACTGGGCCGCGTACATCAGCAGCTTCTTGGGCACACAACCGCGGATGACGCAGGTGCCGCCCACCCGGCTGCCCTCGACGATGGCCACGCGGGCGCCGTGCAAGGCCGCGCGGCGAGAGGCCGCCACACCGCCTGAACCTGCGCCCAGGGTGATGAGGTCGTAGTCGAAAGTCATGGACGGCTCCTGCCACACAATGTCGTCCGATCATGTCGCAAGCCAAGCCGGAACCTGACAGCGCACGTGCCGAGCAACTGCGCCAGTTGCTGCACCACCACGCGCACCGCTATTACGTGCTCGATGCACCCGAGCTGCCCGACGCCGAGTACGACCGCCTGTTCCAGGAACTGCAGGCGCTGGAAGCGGCGCAGCCGCAGCTGCGCACGCCCGATTCACCCACGCAGCGGGTCATCGGCCAGGTGCTGGACGGCTTTGTGGCGGTGCGGCACACCGTGCCCATGCTGAGCATCCGCACGGAAACCGATACCACCGCGACGGGCGCCACGGCATTCGACGATCGTGTGCGGCGCGAGCTGGAACTGCGCAGCGATGCGGCACCTGTCGAGTACAGCGCCGAACTCAAGTTCGACGGCCTGGCCATCAACCTGCGCTACGAAGCGGGCGTGCTGGTGCAGGCCAGCACCCGCGGTGACGGCGAAACCGGCGAAGACGTGACGCAGAACATCCGCACCATCGGCCAGATCCCGCTGCGCCTGAACGGCCACGCACCGCCGCTGCTGGAAGTGCGCGGCGAGGTCTACATGCGCCGCGATGCCTTCGAGCGCATGAACGAGAGGCAGCGAGAAAAGGGCGACAAGACCTTCGTCAACCCGCGCAACGCCGCCGCCGGCGCGGTGCGGCAGCTGGACCCGGCCATCGCCGCCCAGAGGCCGCTCAGCTTCTACGCCTACGGCCTGGGCGCGGTGGCCGGCTGGGACCAGCCGCCCACGCACAGCGCCACGCTGGACGCTTTGCTGGCCTTTGGCCTGCCGGTGTGCGCCGACCGCGCCGTGGCGCAGGGTGCGGGCGGGCTGCTCGACTTCCACCGCGCCATGGGCGACAAACGTGACGCGCTGCCCTTCGACATCGACGGCGTGGTCTACAAGGTCAACAACCTGGAACTGCAGCGCCGGCTGGGTTTTGTCACGCGCGAACCGCGCTGGGCGGTGGCGCACAAGTACCCGGCGCAGGAACAGATGACCCGCCTGAACGGCATCGACATCCAGGTCGGCCGCACGGGCAAGCTGACGCCGGTGGCCAAGCTGGCGCCGGTGTTTGTGGGCGGCACCACGGTGAGCAATGCCACGCTGCACAACGTGTTCGAGCTGCGCCGCAAGGGCTGTCGTGTGGGCGACACGGTGATCGTGCGACGCGCGGGGGATGTCATCCCCGAGGTCGTGGGCCGTGTGGCTGGCCAGCGCAGCGCCTATGTGCCCAACTTCCGCATGCCGCGCCTGTGCCCCGTGTGCAGCAGCGCGGTGCTGCGCGAAAAGGGCGGCATCGACCACCGCTGCACCGGCGGCCTGTTCTGCGCCGCGCAGCGCAAGCAGGCGCTGCTGCACTTTGCCGGCCGCCGGGCGATGGATGTCGAGGGCCTGGGCGACAAGCTGGTGGACCAGTTGGTGGACGGCGGGCTCATCCATAGCCTGCCTGAGCTGTACGCACTGGACGTCGCCAAGCTCAACGGTCTGGACCGCATGGCCGACAAGAGCGCCGCCAACCTGGTGGCCAGCCTGGCCAAGAGCAAGCACACCACACTGGCGCGCTTTCTGTATGCCCTGGGCATCCGCCACGTGGGCGAGACCACGTCCAAGGACCTGGCACGTCACTTCGGTGGCATGGAACGCCTGATGGAGGCCAGCGTGGAGCAGCTCTTGCAGGTCAACGATGTCGGGCCAGTGGTCGCGCAGAGTGTGCACGCCTTCTTCGCACAACCGCACAACCGCGAAGTGGTCGATCAGCTGCGCACCGCTGGCATCGACTGGACAGAGAGCGACGGCACCGCAGACACGGCACCCAGGCCCCTGGCCGGCAAGACCTTTGTGCTGACCGGCACGCTGCCCCAGCTGAGCCGCGACGAAGCCAAGGACCTGATCGAAGCCGCGGGCGGCAAGGTGTCGGGCTCAGTCAGCAAAAAGACGCACTACGTCGTGGCCGGCGCCGAGGCCGGCAGCAAGCTGGACAAGGCGCGCGAGCTGGGCATCCCGCTGCTGGACGAAGAGGGGCTGCGGGCCTTGTTTCAGGCTGCCTCGTGAAGCGCGGGCCATGACCGTCCCCCGCATCGCCCTGCTCGACGACAGCTTCCGCGCGCAGCAGCGGGCAGAACGAACCCCCAGACCCCACGAGAAGACACCCAACCATGACCGTGCACGAAATCCTGAAGATGGGCGACCCGCGCCTGCTGCGTGTGGCCCAGCCCGTGCATGAGTTCGACACACCCCAGCTGCACGCGCTGATCGCTGACCTGTTCGACACCATGCAAGCCGCACGTGGCGCGGGCCTGGCGGCGCCGCAGATCGGCGTCGATTTGCAGTTGGTGGTCTTCGGCTTCACGCACAACGACCGCTACCCCGACCGGCCGCCGGTGCCCAGCACCGTGCTGCTGAACCCGGTGATCACGCCGCTGTCTGACGAGATGGTGGAAGGCTGGGAAGGCTGCTTGTCGGTGCCCGGCCTGCGCGGCAAGGTGCCGCGCCATGCGCGCATCCGCTACGCGGGCGTCGACCCGCTGGGCCGGCCGATCGAACGTGAGGTGGACGGCTTCCACGCCGTGGTGGTTCAGCACGAGTGCGACCACCTCATCGGGCGCCTGTACCCCACGCGCATGACCGACCTGACGCAGCTGGGTTACACCAGCGTGCTGTTCCCGGAACTGGTGGAGGCCGACGATGACTGAGCATCCGCACGCCAGCAAGTACACAAGGCTTTACACGGCCCGGGTCAGCCCTGCCCGCCGGCCGGCCGTTGAAACGTCATGAACAAGCTCCCATCGCCTGTGTCCACGCGTGCCTGGCTCGGGCGTGTGGCGTTTGTCTTGGCGCCGCTGCTGACGCTGCTGGCGCCAGCGGCCTGGGCGCAAGAAGACCCGCCGGGCCGAGTCGGCCGCCTGGCCGACCTGCAGGGCCCGGTGTCCTGGTTCGACGAAGAGCAGGGCATCTGGACCGAGGCCGAACGCAACCGGCCGCTGACCGCAGGCGCCCGCCTGTCCACAGGCCCTCAAGGCCGTGCCGATCTGCGTGTGGGCTCCACCGTGCTGCGCCTGGCGGGCGGTACCGAAGTGGAAGTGCTGCGCCTGGACGACCAGCGCATGAGTTTTCAACTGCACGCCGGCACCCTGGCGCTGCGCGTGCGGTCACGCGAAGTGGCCGATGAAGTGGACATCGTGACCCAGGAAGTGCGGTTGCGACCCGATCGTGCCGGCCACTACCGCGTGGACCGCGTCGACGACACCACGCAGGCCAGCGCCTGGCGCGGCACCTTGCGCATCGACGACCCGGAGGGTTTTCTCCTCGAAACGGGCCAGCGCGTCGAACTGTGGCGCGCCGTCCGGCAGGGCAATGGCCTGCGCTTTGGCTGGCTACAAGCCTCCAACGACTCATTTGCGCAGTGGGTGGCGGCTGAAGACCAGCGCGACGAACGCAGCGCTTCGGCGCGCCACGTGTCGCCCGAGATGACCGGCGTCGAAGAACTCGACCGCCATGGCCGTTGGGACAGCCACCCCGACTACGGCCCGGTCTGGTACCCGCTGGAGGTGCGCGCCGACTGGGCGCCGTACCGCTATGGCCGCTGGACCTACGTGCGCCCTTGGGGCTGGACCTGGGTGGACGACTCGCGCTGGGGCTTTGCGCCTTTCCACTACGGCCGCTGGGTCAGCTGGCGTGGCCGTTGGGGCTGGGTGCCGGGTGACTATGTGGCGCGCCCGGTGTATGCACCGGCCCTGGTGGCCTGGGTCGGTGGCCCCGGCTTTGGCGTGTCCATCAACATCGGTGGGCCCCGCGTCGGCTGGGTTCCCTTGGCGCCAAGGGAACGTTACGTGCCGCACTACCGCCACACGCCCATCTACGTGGAACGGGTCAACCCCCGCCGCCCGGGCCATCAGCCGCGTCCGCAGGTGCCCACCGGTCCGGTGATGTACGGCAACCAAGGCGTGCCCGGCGGCGTGACCGTGGTTCCGCGCGACGTGCTGGTGCGGCGCGAGCCCGTGGGCCTCTCGGTGGTGGACAACTTCCGCGGTCCGCGCACCGGCCCGCAGCCGGCCCTGGTGGTGGTGCCGCCGCCAATACGCGAAACACCCGTGCGCGTGGGGCGCGAACCGCCGGTGCGTGTGGTGCCCGAGCCCGGCGGCGCCAGGCCTGAACGTGAGCCTGCGTCCGACCGCCGCGACCGCAGTGACCGCGATCCGCGCAATGACCGGGACGAGCGCAATGGCAGGGGCGACCGCAACGACCGCGATGACCGCAACGACCGCAACGACCGTCCGGAACGTCCGACCCGCGGACAGCCGGACCGTCCAGCGCCGCAGCCGCAGCCGCAGCCGCAGGCAGAGCCACAGGTGCAGCCGCCGCGCCAGCCCCAGGTCCGCCCGATGCCTGCACCTCAGCGTGGCCCCCAAGCCCCCGCCGCAGCACCTGCAGCCGCACCTGCAGCACCTGCAGCCGCACCTGCAGCCCCACCTGCCCCACCCGCGCCGGCACCCGCCGCTGCGCCGCCGATGCGCGGCCCCGTGGCTCCAGCAGCACCGGTGACCGTGGCGCCTGCGCGCCCCGCCCCGGCCACGGTGGCGCCTGCTGCACCACCGCCGCGGGCGGCACCCGAGCCTCGCCCCGAGCGCGGTGCTGACCGGGGTGGTGACGACGATCGCAAGCGTGGGCCAGAACCGCGCCAGCCGCAGCGCGATCGCCAGAACATGCAATAAGAGCCGGCCGCAGCAGCGTGACAGGCGCTGCCGGCCGCGCCGCAGCAGCTACTTGAGCAGCGGCCGCAGCACCGGCCACACATTGGCCAGCATGCGCGGTTGCGCCTCGGCCTTGGGGTGGATGCGGTCGGGCTGGAACATGTTGTCGGCGTCGGGCCCGTCGGCCACGCCGGCCAGCAAAAAGGGCACCAGCGCGGCCTTCTGCGCCTGGGCCACGCTAGCGAACAGGGCCAGGAAACTTTCTCCGTAGGCGCGCCCGTAGTTGGGCGGCAGGGCCATGCCGGCAACCAGCACTTGCGCACCGGCGGCCTTGGCGGCGCGGGCCATCTCGTTGAGGTTGTCTTCTGTCAAGGTCAGCGGCAAACCGCGCAAGGCGTCGTTGCCACCCAGTTCGATGATCACCAACTGCGGCCGGTGCAGCTTCAGCAGCGAAGGCAGGCGTGACCGCCCGCCCGAGGTGGTGTCGCCGCTGATGCTGGCATTGATGACCCGCCAGGGCAGCTTTTCTTGCGCCAGTCGCTTTTCCAGCAGCGCCACCCAGCCCTGGCCGCGGCTCAGGCCGTATTCAGCCGACAAGCTGTCGCCCACCACCAGCAGCTTGCGCACCGGCCCCTGGGCCTGTGCGGCTGTGCTCCAGCCCGCAGCGCAGGCGCCGGCCAGCAGGCTACAGTGCACAACAAACGCGCGCCGCGCAGCACAAGAATTGTCGATGTCGGAACCTCTCATAGCGGTCAAGGGTGTCACCAAGCAGGTGGCCGATGCCACCGGAACCCTCACCATACTCCACGAGATCAATTTTGAGCTTCGGCCCAAAGAGTCCGTGGCCATCGTCGGTGCTTCGGGTTCGGGCAAGAGCACGCTGCTGTCGATCCTGGCGGGGCTGGACACACCCAGCGCCGGCACGGTGATGCTGGCCGGCGCCGACCTGTTCAAGCTGGACGAAGACGCGCGCGCCGAGTTGCGTTCACGCCAGGTGGGCTTTGTCTTCCAGAGCTTTCAGCTGCTGGGCAACCTGACAGCGCTGGAAAACGTGATGCTGCCGCTGGAGCTGAAGGGCCGAAGCGACGCCCGAGCCGCCGCGACTGAAATGCTGCGGCGTGTGGGCCTGGCCGAGCGCCTGGGCCACTACCCCAAGGTGCTGTCGGGCGGCGAACAACAGCGGGTGGCGCTGGCACGCGCCTTTGTCATGCAGCCGGCGCTGCTGCTGGCCGACGAACCCACGGGCAGCCTGGACTTCGCCACCGGCGCCACCGTGATGGACCTGATGTTCGACATGAACCGCGAAGCCGGCACCACGCTGGTGATGGTCACGCACGACCGCGAGATTGCGGCGCGTTGCGAGCGGCAGTTGCTGATGGAAGCCGGGCGCCTGACCGAGCGGCCGAAACAGCCGCTGGCCTGACAGCCACCCCGGCCAGCGTCGGACCGTCACCGGACCAGCACCGGGCCTCCGGGATAATCCCGAGCATGAACCCGTTGTTGGCCCGCCTGCACCCTTACCCTTTTGAACGCTGGCGCGAGATCACCAGCGACATCGTGCCCCCGTCCCACCTCAGGCCCATCAGCCTGGGCATCGGCGAACCCAAACACAAGACACCTGCGCTGATCGAAGAAGCGCTGGTGCAGGCCCTCCCCGGCCTGTCGTCCTACCCCGCGACCGCCGGTGAACCGGCGCTGCGTGAGGCCATCTGCAGCTGGGTACAAAGCCGTTACGGCGTGACCTTGGACGCAGCCCGCCAGGTGCTGCCGGTGACCGGTTCCCGCGAAGCCCTGTTTTCCTTTGCGCAAACGGTGATCGACCCCACACGGCCCGGCGCCACGGTGGTCTGCCCCAACCCGATGTACCAGATCTACGAAGGCGCGGCGCTGCTGGCCGGCGCACAGACCGCCTTCGTGCCCAGCGTGCCGGCGCGCAGCTTCGCTGCCGACTGGGGTCTCGTGGACGACGCAACCTGGGCCCGCACGCAGCTGCTGTACGTGTGTTCGCCGGGCAACCCCACGGGCGCCGTGATGCCGCTGGCCGAATGGCAGCAGCTTTTCGAGCTGAGCGACCGCCACGGGTTTGTCATCGCCAGCGACGAGTGTTATTCCGAGATCTACTTCCGCGACCAGCCGCCCCACGGTCCCCCCATCGGCAGTTTGCAGGCCGCCAAGGCGCTGGGCCGCGACGACTTCCGCCGCCTGGTGGCCTTCACCAGCCTGAGCAAGCGCAGCAACGTGCCCGGCCTGCGCTCGGGCTTCGTGGCCGGCGACGCCGAACTGATGAAGGCCTTCTTGCTCTACCGCACCTACCATGGCAGCGCCATGAGCCCCATGGTGCAGCGGGCCAGCGCCGTGGCCTGGGGCGACGAAGCGCACGTGGTGGCCAACCGCGAGCTGTACCGCACCAAGTTTGCGCAGGTGATGCCGGTGCTGTCGAGGGTGCTGGACGTGACGCTGCCCGACGCCGCCTTCTACCTCTGGGCCGCCATCCCGGGGCACACCGATGAGGTCGAGTACGCCCGCGGGCTGCTCGCTCAATACAATGTCAATGTGCTGCCGGGCCGCCTGTTGGCCCGCGAAGTGCATGGCCACAACCCGGGCGCTGGGCGCATCCGCCTGGCCCTGGTGGCGTCGGTGGACGAATGCCTGGAAGCCGCTCACCGCATCGTTTCCTACACAGAGAGCCTCCAATGAGCTTCGCGCAAGTGCAATCCATCATCGACCTGGCCTGGGACAGCCGCGCCGAGATTTCTGCCGTCAACGCCCCAGAAGTGCGTGAGGCCGTCGAACAGGTGATCGCCGACCTCAACGCCGGTCGCCTGCGTGTGGCCGAAAAGCGCGGCGTGGGCGACTGGCAGGTCAACCAGTGGGTGAAGAAGGCGGTGCTGCTGAGCTTTCGCCTGAACGACAACCAGCTCATGCGGGCCGGAGACCTGGGCTTCTTCGACAAGGTGAAGACCAAGTTTTCGCACATGGACGAAGCCCAGATGCGCGAGAGCGGCGTGCGCGTGGTGCCACCGGCCGTGGCCCGGCGTGGCAGCTACCTCGCCAAGGGTGTGGTGCTGATGCCCAGCTACGTGAACATCGGCGCCTACGTCGATGAAAACACCATGGTCGACACCTGGGCCACCGTGGGCAGCTGCGCGCAGATCGGCAAGAACGTGCACCTGAGCGGTGGCGTGGGCATCGGCGGTGTGCTCGAACCACTGCAGGCCAACCCGACCATCATCGAAGACAACTGCTTCATTGGCGCGCGCAGCGAAGTGGTCGAAGGTGTCATCGTCGAAGAAAACAGCGTCGTCAGCATGGGCGTGTACATCGGCCAGAGCACCAAGATCTACGACCGCGCCACGGGCACCGTGAGTTATGGCCGCATCCCCGCCGGCAGCGTGGTGGTTTCGGGCAACCTGCCCAGCGCAGACGGCAGCCACAGCCTGTACTGTGCGGTGATCGTCAAGAAGGTCGACGCACAGACCCGCGCCAAGACCAGCATCAACGAACTTCTCAGGGCATGATGTCACCCACCCCCGAAGCGGCTTCGCCGCTCCCCCGCAAGGGGGGGGCGAGACCGCACCGAGCAAGCGCCTGCGCGCTTGCGGCGGCTATCGAGCGCTTTGGGACATGCAAGTCCCAAAGAGCCGCTAGCGGCAACTTGATCCGACTGCCTGCATTGCCCGGGAGCAACTGAAGTGGCCAACAACCTTGAGCGCGTGCTGCGCCTGATGGCGGAAAAAAATGCGTCCGACGTCTACATGTCGGCCAACACGCCCATCCTGATCAAGATCCACGGCCAGATCCTGCAGCTGTCGGACCAACTGCTCACCACCAACCAGACGCGCCAGCTGTTGGCCGAACTGCTGGCGCCGCAGCAGATGGAAGAGCTGGAGGAAACGGGCGAGCTCAACGTCGGCATCAGCATCCCGCGTGTGGGCAGCTTCCGTCTCAGCGCCTTCAAGCAGCGCGGCAGCATCGCCGCGGTGTTCCGCTGCATCCCCTTCCTGATCCCGTCGCTGGACTCGCTGGGTATGCCACCGCTGATGAGCCAGATCATCACCGACAAGCGCGGCCTGATCCTGATGGTGGGCGCCACCGGCACCGGCAAGAGCACCACGCTGGCGTCGATGATCGAGTGGCGCAACCAGCAGATGACGGGGCACATCCTGACCATCGAGGATCCGATCGAATTTTTGTTCAGCAACAAGAAGAGCATCGTCAACCAGCGCGAGGTGGGCCGCGACACACAAAGCCTGCAGATCGCGCTGAAAAACGCATTGCGCCAGGCGCCGGACTGCATTCTGATCGGCGAAATCCGTGACCGCGAAACCATGAGCGCGGCGCTGTCGTATGCGCTGTCGGGCCACCTGGTGCTGAGCACGCTGCACGCCAACAACAGCTACCACGCGATGGGGCGCATCCTGTCCTTCTATTCGCCCGAAGCACGGCCCACGCTGCTGTCCGACCTGGGCGCCGGCCTGCGCGCCGTGGTGTCGCAGCGGCTGCTGCGTGCCAACGCGGGTGGCCGTGTGCCGGCAGTCGAGGTGCTGCTCAACACCAAGCTGATCTCCGAGCTCATCGAAAAGGGCGACCTGTCGTCGGTGAAAGAGGCGATGGAAAAGTCGCTGGCCGAAGGCTCGCAGACTTTCGAGCACGACATCGCGCGCCTCATCAACGAAGGCATCGTTTCGCGCGATGAAGGCCTGTCATACGCCGATTCGCCGACCAACCTGCTGTGGCGTCTGCAGAACGAACAAGCTCCCATCTCACGCGCCGCGCCCAAGAAGGAAGAGCCCGAAGCCGCCACCTACACCGAGCTGTCGCTGGACGTGAAGCCCGAAGACCCGCGCGTGTCGTCGCCACCCTGGGCGCAGCAGCGGTGAGGGCAAGTCACGGATCGATCGCCAGATGACGGCCGCGCTGCGCCTTGCCGAAACCCTGATCGCCTGCCGCTCGCTGACGCCAGCCGATGCGGGTTGCCAGGCCGTGCTGGCGCAGCGTTTGACGCCGCTGGGCTTTGCCTGCGAGTCACTCGACGCCGGCCCCGACAGCGCCCGGGTCAGCAACCTGTGGGCGGTGCACCGTGGCACCAGATCGGGGCCCACACTGGTCCTGGCCGGTCACACCGACGTGGTGCCCACAGGCCCGCTTGAACACTGGACCAGCGACCCCTTCGTGCCCACGCACCGCAACGGCCGCCTGTATGGGCGGGGTGCTGCCGACATGAAAACCGCGGTGGCCTGCATGGCCGTGGCTGCCGAAGAGTTTGTGCGCGCGCAGCCCGGGCACGCGGGCACTTTGGCGCTGCTGATCACCAGCGACGAAGAAGGCCCGTCGTTGCATGGCACCTTGCACGCGGTGCAGGTGCTGAAGCAGCGTGATGTGCAGCTGGATGCCTGCCTCATCGGCGAGCCCACATCGGTGGACCGTGTGGGCGACATGGTCAAGAACGGCCGCCGCGGCACGCTGAGCGCGCGGCTGGTGGTGCACGGCATCCAGGGCCACATCGCCTACCCACAACTGGCCCGCAACCCCATCCACGACTTTGCGCCCGCGCTGGCTGAACTGGGCACCACACGCTGGGACGAAGGCAATGCCTTTTTCCTTCCCACCAGCTGGCAGGTCAGCAACATCCACGCTGGCACCGGCGTGGGCAACGTCATCCCGGGTGAGCTGGTGGTGGACTGCAACTTCCGCTTCAGCACCGAGAGCACGGCCGATGCCCTGAAAGACCGGTTCGAGGCCGTGCTGCGGCGGCACGGCGTGCAACACAGCATCATCTGGACGCTGGGCGGCGAACCGTTCCTCACGCCGCCCGGCACTCTGCATGCGGCGCTGGCCGCTGCGGCCGAAGCCGAGCTCGGCATCACGCCAGAACTCAGCACCACGGGCGGCACGTCCGACGGCCGTTTCATCGCCCGCATCTGCCCGCAAGTCATGGAATTCGGCTTCAGCAACGAGAGTGCGCACAAGATCGACGAATGGGTCGAGGTGGCCGCCATCGAGCCACTGAAAAACGCCTACCGGCGGACGCTGGAAACGTTTCTGGCATGAACCTGTTCGAACTCGTCGAGCGTTCAGCCGAACGCCTGCAAGCTGCGGGCGTGGCTTTTGGCCACGGCACCGACAACGCCTTCGACGAAGCCGCCTGGCTGGTGCTGTGGGCACTGGGGCTGCCGCTGGGTGAACTGGACGAGCGTGCGCAAGACGCCGTGGCCCTGGTTGACGCACAACGTGCGCAGACCCTGGTCGGTCAGCGCATCAGCACACGCAAGCCGGCGGCCTACCTCACCGGTGAAGCCTGGTTGCAAGGCGTACCGTTCTACGTCGACGAGCGCGTGATCATCCCGCGCTCGCTGATCGCCGAGCCCCTGGTCGAAGGCACCATCGACAGCTGGCTGTCGGAACACACCCACCGCGTGCTGGACCTGTGCACCGGCAACGGCAGCCTGGCCATCCTGGCGGCCATGGCCTGGCCCAGCGTCTTTGTTCAGGCCACTGACGTGTCGGCCGATGCGCTGGCCGTGGCCGCGCGCAATGTGCAGCGCCATGGTCTGCAAGAGCGCATCACGCTGCTGCAGGGTGATGGTCTGGCGGCCGCACCCGGCCGCTACGACCTGATCCTGTGCAACCCGCCTTACGTCAACACCCGCTCGATGGCCGCGCTGCCGGCCGAATACCGCGCCGAACCTGCGCTGGCCCTGAATGGCGGCCCCGACGGCATGGCCTTCATCCGACAGCTGATGAAGGACGTGCGCGGCTACCTCTCGGACCACGGCGCGCTGGTGCTCGAAATCGGGCACGAACGTCAACATTTCGAAGCGGCCTTCCCGCGACTGCCGGTGGTGGGCCTGCCCACCAGTGCCGGCGATGACCATGTGCTGCTGATCGAAGCGCGATACCTCAGATGATTACCCTCAGAAACATCACCCTGCGCCGCGGCACCAAGGTCGTGCTGCAAGGCGCCAACGTGACGCTGCAACCCGGCGAAAAGGTCGGCCTCATCGGCCGCAATGGCGCTGGCAAGTCCAGCCTGTTTGCCATGCTCACCAACCGTTTGCATGCCGACAACGGTGACGTCGAGATCCCGCCGCGCTGGCGCGTCGGTGAGGTCGCGCAAGAAATGCCCGAAACCGAAGATGGCGCCACCGACTTTGTACTGCAGGGCGACATGGCGCTGATGGCCGCGCAGGCCGAGCTGGCGGCTGCCGAAGCCAGCGGCGACGGCAACGCCATGGCCCACGCCCACCTGTCGCTGGATGAAGCCGGCGCCTTCGACGCGCCCGCTCGTGCGCAAGCGTTGTTGTTGGGCCTGGGCTTCAAGATCCACGAACTGGACGCACCGGTCAACAGCTTTTCTGGCGGCTGGCGCATGCGGCTGCAACTGGCACGTGCGCTGATGTGCCCGGCCGAGCTGATGCTGCTGGACGAGCCCACCAACCACCTGGACCTGGACGCGCTGGTGTGGCTGGAAGCCTGGCTCAAGCGCTTCGACGGCCTGATGATCGTCATCAGCCACGACCGCGAGTTCCTGGACGCGATCACCCGCGTCACGGTGCACCTGGACGAGCAGACGCTCACCCGCTACGGCGGCAACTACAGCGCGTTTGAAGAGATGCGCGCCGAGCGCCTGACGCTGGCCGCAGCGGCGTTTTCCAAGCAGCAGGACCGCATCGCGCACCTGCAGAAGTTCATCGACCGTTTCAAGGCCAAGGCCAGCAAGGCCAAGCAGGCGCAGAGCCGGGTCAAGGCGCTGGCCCGAATGGAAAGGCTGGCGCCCATCCTGACGGCCAGCGACTTCGAGTTCGAATTCCGCGAGCCGCAGAGCCTGCCCAACCCGATGCTGTCTTTCGACGGTCTGGCCTGTGGGTACGGCAGCAACGCCATCGTCAAGGGTTTCAGCCGCAGCGTGCTGGCCGGCCAGCGCATCGGCATCCTGGGCGCCAACGGCCAGGGCAAGAGCACGCTGGTGAAGACCATCGCCAAGGCGCTGCAGCCCTTGGCCGGCCGCATGACCGAAGGCAAGGGCCTGGTCATCGGCTACTTTGCACAGCAGGAACTGGACGTGCTGCAGCTCGACGACGGCCCGCTGATGCACATGGTGCGCCTGGCGCGCGACGTCGGACCGGCGGGGCGCGAACAGGAACTGCGCGACTTCCTGGGTCGTTTCAAGTTCACCGGCGAAATGGTTCAACAGGCTGTGGGCTCGCTGAGTGGCGGCGAAAAGGCTCGGCTGGTGCTGGCCATGCTGGTGTGGCAGCGTCCCAACCTGCTGTTGTTGGACGAGCCCACCAACCACCTGGACCTGACCACCCGCGAAGCGCTGTCAATGGCGCTGAACGAATTCGAAGGCACGGTCATGCTGGTCAGCCACGACCGCGCGCTGCTGCGCGAGGTGTGCGACGAGTTCTGGCTGGTGGCGCGTGGCGAGGTGCAGCCTTTCGATGGCGATCTGGACGACTACCAGAAGTGGCTGCTGGACGTGAGCCGTGCGGCCGCCAAGGGCCAGCCGCTGCCGGACCCTCCCAAGCCTGCCCTGGAGGCCGCCGTCGAAGCGCCCAAGCCTGCACCGACGTCGAAATCTCCTTCGGCCAAAGGCATGCCCGCAGGTGCCAAGCCGCCGAGCCAAGGTCGCGACGACCGCAAACAAGGCGCACAGGCCAGGTCGCAACTGGCCAACCTGACACGGCCGCTGCGCATGGAGCTGCAACAGATCGACCAGCGCATGGAAAAGCTGGCCGCCGAGAAGGCCGCGCTGGAACAGGCACTGGCTGCCGGCAAGCGCCCTGCAGGCGAGATCGCCGACACCGGACGCCGGCTGAACCACATCGGCGCCGAGGTGGCGCTGCTCGAAGAACGCTGGTTGCTGCTGCAGTCCGAACTGGAAACGATGCAGGCCCGAGCCTGACAGCCACTTGCGGCGCGTTGACGGGCGCGAGGCCGTGCTGGGAGCGTGGGCGGCAGAAGGACGTCGGCTGCAACGCGCGAGAAACCGGTCTTGCCGGGCAGCACCTCCTGCGCCCAGGGGGCAAGCCCTGGGCTTGTCGGTACTGCCCAGCGATCCTCGGTTTTCGCACGTTTCGCTTCGACGCCTTGTGCCGCCCACGCTCCTGGCTCACAGCCTCGGTCCAGACCTCCGAAGTCAGGCCGCTACAGTGCAGGCCACGGCTTCACCGTGGTCAGCGGCACTGGAGGGCAACGATCTGTCACTCGCGCCCGGCTTCATTGTTGGCGACCCGGTGGTGCCGGTCACGCCGGTCGAGGCCTTCCGTGCCGGCTTGGCGAGCACACGATGCACGGCGATGCTGGTGTGCGCCGTGGTCACGTGCCAGGCCTACTGCCGCATCAGCAGTTCCAGCAACAGGGCCACGCGGGCCTGCGCCGGGCTGGCTGCCTCGCTGACAGGTAGCACGCGCGGCGCCTGGCCCACCACGCGGCCGCTGGCGCAGCGCGTGCTCAGGCGCACCGCCACACCGGCCAGCTGGGCGCGGCCGGCGGCGGCTTGCAGTTGCGCATGCAGCGTGCCGTTGCCGGTGCCGGCCAGCACCAGGCCGTGGAAGCCGGCGGTGACGGCGGCGTCCACCAGACCGGCATCGAAGCCGGCATGGCTGGTGATCCACGCCACGCGCGGCCAGCTGGTGCAGTCGCTGCCCAACACGGCGGCCAGCAGCGCCGGGCTGTCAGGGTTCGCGGCCAGCGGCCAGGGCCGCAGCGGCTGGACCAGCCCTTCTTCCACGCGCGCCACCAGGCCTGCGTCACCGCTGCTGAAGGCATCCAGCCGGTAGGCGTCCACCTTGCGCAGCGTGTGGGCAGCATGCACCTGCCCGGCCAGCACCACCAGCACCCCCTGTGCACCCGGTGACTGCGCCACGGTCACGGCATCCAACAAGTTCTGCGGCCCGTCGGCCTGCAGCGACGTGGCCGGGCGCATGGCTGCCGTCAGCACCACCGGCTTGTCGGGCGCCAGCACCCGGTGCAGGAAATAGGCGGTTTCTTCCAGCGTGTCGGTGCCGTGGGTGATGACCACGCCCTGCACGCTGTCCTGCGCCAATTCGACATGCAGCGTGTGCACCAGTTGCTGCCAAAGCGCAGGGCCCATGTCCTTGCTGTCGATCTGCGCCAGCTGCACCGTTCGCAGCGGCACCGTGGCCAGGGCCGGCACGGCATGCACCAGCGCCTGCACACCCAGTTCTGCCGACCGGTAGGCCACGTTGTCGGAGGCGCTGGCGGCCATGCCGGCGATGGTGCCACCCAGGGCAATGACGAGGACATGGCGATGGTCGCTTGGCATGATCGGGTTTCTGGATGAAAATACAGTCACTGGACAAACAGACAGTCCGTCATTTCAGCAGGAAGGCCGCACATGACCGAAAGCCCAAAGCTCACCCCGCGCCAGCAGCAGATCCTGGAACTGGTGCAAAGCGCCATCGAACGCACGGGCGCCCCGCCCACTCGTGCCGAGATCGCGGCCGAACTGGGCTTCAAGAGCGCCAACGCCGCTGAAGAACACCTGCAGGCGCTGGCCCGCAAGGGGGTCATCGAACTGGTGGGCGGCACCTCGCGCGGCATCCGTTTGAAGTCTGACACATTGCGTGCGCTGGCCCAGGCGCGGCTCGAACCCTTTGGCAAGCAGTACATGCTGCCGCTGCCCAGCCTGGCGCAGCTGTCCTTGCCGCTGGTGGGGCGTGTGGCTGCGGGCAGCCCCATCCTGGCGCAAGAGCACGTGGACCAGAGCTACCTCATGGAAGCCAGCATGTGGGCGCGCCGGCCCGACTACCTGCTCAAGGTGCGTGGCATGAGCATGCGCGACGCCGGCATCCTGGACGGTGACCTGCTGGCCGTTCAGAAGGCCAAGGACGCCAAGAATGGCCAGATCGTGGTCGCGCGGCTGGGTGACGACGTCACGGTGAAGCGGCTGCGCCGCACCAGCAAGGGCATAGAACTGATCCCCGAGAACCCCGACTACTCGACCATCCTGGTGCCGCTGGACGCGCAAGACTTCGAACTTGAAGGTATCGCCGTCGGGCTGATCCGCAACACCATGCTGATGTGAGCGCGGCCTGGGCCATGGCTCCCGTTCTGCGCCCACCCAAGGCACCTTTGCCGCGCAAAGCAAGCGTTGCGGCTGAGTGCCAGCATCTTGAACAGCTGCCCAACATCGGACCCTCGATTGCGGCAGACCTGCGCCTGCTTGGAGTGGCCGTGCCACAAGACCTGGTGCGCCTGGACGCTCTTGATCTCTACCAGGCCCTGTGCCGCAGCACCGGCAAGCGGCAAGACCCCTGCGTGCTGGACACCTTCATGGCCGCCACCGACTTCATGCGAGGCACTGCGGCACGCCCGTGGTGGGACTACACGGCCCAGCGCAAGCAGCAGTACGGCGCTGTCTGAGCCCGCGCAGGCAAGTCCGGAAGGACTTGCGTGGCTGAGCCCGCCGCCCGGCAGATGACGCGGCGATGAACTGACGGCCCAAGCGGTCGCTTCTCAGGGCTTTGACAGGTGCCGGGGGCGCGACGATCAAGCCTCAGGTTCAAGCCCCCATCGTCCGATAAACCCTGCATGACCAGATCGCTGCCCACCCTGACCCGCTGGGGTCGTCGTTCCACCTTGTTGGCTGGCAGCAGCCTGCGCGTGGAATGCGGACCGCCGTCGCTGCGCCATGCCCCGGGCGGCACCGCCTGGCAGCGCCTGATGTTCTGGCTCATGGCGCCATCGCCGCAACACGCGGCACCGCCGCTGAACCGGCTGCCTGGCGTGCGCAGGGAATTCCTGGCCACCATGGCCGACGTCTGCAGCGAAGACGCCGACCGCGTGCGCTGGCGCGTGCAGGAAGCGCGTTCGCTGCGCGAGCTGTGGCACGTGCGTGCCGACCTCTACCGCGTGGTGTCGCTGGGCCACAGCCAGAGCGAAGCCGAACAGCGGCTGACGCTGCTGAACCACCACTTCCCTGCTCGCGCACCGCGCTCGCAGTTCAGCGCCTTGTAGGGCCACGAAGCCATGACATCGCCATACGCCGGTCCCCGACACTTCAGCCCCGGCGCCGGTTTGCCCGGCGCTGGACTGCCCGGTGACCGCAGCGCCCGCATGGCAGCGCGCCGGGCCTTCGTGGACCTGAAACTCACCTTCCTGCATGCGCTGGAAGGCACACCCGAGATCGAATGGCTGTGCGCCCAGGTGCGCGCCGCCGAAGAACCCGTGGACCTGTGGCTGCTGCGCGCCCCTGTGTTTGCCGCTCTGGCCGGTGGCGGGCCAGAACAGCGCCAGCGACGCCAGCGGCTGCGCCGCGGCCTGGATTCGATCTTTCCTGATCTGGAGCCGGCCAGCAGCTTTGCGGCGTTCTAGCCGCCGCGCCGGATCGGCTTCACGCCTTCACCCGCGCTTTGAAGGTGCGCTTGAATTTTTCCACCTTGGGCGCCACGACAAAGGCGCAGTAGCCCTGTCCGGGGTGTTGGGCAAAATAATGCTGGTGGTAGTCCTCGGCCCGCGAATAGTTGGCCAGTGCCTTGATTTCGGTGACCACCCGGCCACCGTGCGCAGCGTTCGCCTCGGCCAGCACCTCACGCGCCAGCGCTTCGTGCGCCGCGCTCTCGAAGTAGATGCCGCTGCGGTACTGCGTGCCGACGTCGTTGCCTTGCCGGTTCAGCGTGGTCGGGTCGTGCATATGAAAGAAGATCTCCAGAACCTCGCGCAAGCCGATGCGGGTGTCGTCGAAGCTCACCCGCACCACTTCCACATGGCCCGTGTCGCCACCGCAGACCTGCTCGTAGCTGGGGCGCAGCACATGGCCGTTGCAGTAGCCGCTTTCGACGGCGGTGACACCGTCGACCAGCTCGAACACGGCCTCGACACACCAGAAGCAACCGCCGCCCAGGGTGATGGTCTGCACACTCATGTTCATACTCCTTGCAAGCTGGGGGGTCGGGTGCCACCGCCAAGTACTTACACTGCAGAGGCATTATCCGGGCGCCACCTGCCCCTTCCATGAACGAGATCTTTCTGACCCTGGGCATCGAAGCCTGGAAACCCACGCTCAGCGCGCTGCTGATGCCGCCAGTGCCTTTTCTGGTGCTGGTGGTGGCAGGCGCACGACTGATGTTCAGACGCCGACTGCTGGCCTGGCTGCTGGTGCTGGTGGGCGTGCTGGGCATCTGGTTCAGCTGCACCACGGCACTGAGCCAAGGCCTCTCGCAGTGGCTGCTGAAGCCGCAGATTCCGCTGCAGGAAAGCCAGATCGCCGAGCTCAAGCGCGCGCCACGCACCGCCATCGTGGTGCTGGGCGGCGGCCGCCGGCTGCTGGCGCCCGAGTACGGTGTGTCCAGCCTGCATGAGCGCAGCATCGAAAGGCTGCGCTACGGTATGTGGCTGTCGCGCGAGACGGGTCTGCCCATGGCTTTCAGCGGCGGCATCGGCCACAACGCCCTGCCCGGCCCCAGCGAAGCCGAGATTGCGGCACGTGTGGCCGAACGCGAGTTCGGCCGTCCGCTGAAGTGGACCGAAACCCAGTCACGCGACACACGCGAAAACGCGCTGCGCACCGTGGCCCTGCTCGAGCCGCAAGGCATCGACAAGATCGTTCTGGTGACCCACGGCTACCACATGCCCCGCGCGCTGCGCAATTTCCAGCGCGCTTCCGAAGGACGCAACATCACCATCGTGCCCGCGCCCATGGGCATGAGCCCCTCGGGTCGCCTGCGCGCCTCCGACTGGTTGCCAACAGCTGCCGGTTTTGAAGGGACCAGGCTGGTGCTGCACGAGTGGTTAGGACGCCTGATGGGCGCCTGAAACGCCACCACAACGCACCCAGAACGGCGCCTAGAAGATCAGCGCCACCACAAACAGCCCCACCATCATGCAGGCCAGCACCACCTTGGCCAGCAGGCCGGCCATGATGCCCAGCCAGGTGGCCACGCCCACTTTCACCGCTTGCTGACTGGCCTGCGCCTGGCCGCGCCGGGCCCAGAACTCGCCCACAGTTGCGCCAACCAGCGGCATGAACAGCACACCCACCAGGCCCATGAACAGGCCCACCACGGTGCCCACGGCAGCGCCCAGCAGCGCCAGCCGACTGGCGCCGGCCTTGCGCGCACCCAGGAGGCCGGCCACATAGTCCATCACCCACGCCAGCACAGCCAGCACGCCGATGGCCGCCAGCATGCCGGCGCCCACCCGTGTGAAGTCGTCGATCCAGGCGCCCAGCACGATGCCCGCCAGCACCAGCGCCGTGCCAGGCAGCGCCGGCAGCACGGTGCCGGCCAGGCCGGCCACGATGAGCAGCACGCACAGGATCCAGAGCAGCGCAACGGTCATGGGGTAACTCTCGTGGCCCGTGGGGCCTTGCGACAGGGATGATGACGGCAATGATGCGGTTCGGCGTGCATGATGGCGTGCATAGCGGCGTTCATCACGGCGTTCATCACGGCGTGCAGCGCAGGATCACCCACGCGGCACATGGCCTTGCAAGTGCCCCGGCCGGTTGTTCTTGTGCATGCATCAAACTCGCGCCTGTGCCCAAAAGTCTGGCTCAAAAGTCTGGCTCAAAAGTCTGGTCCGAAAGTCTGGCCCGACATCCTGACCTGAAAGCGTGGGCGCACCCAGCAAGCAATCGATCTGAGGACTCAAGACAATGAAAAACTGGCTCATCGGCGCCGTGGTTGTGGCCCTGGTCACCGCGACCCTGCCTTCCATTTCCGAAGCCAAGCGGCTGGGAGCTGGCAAGTCCAGCGGCCTGCAACGCAACATGCCCGCACGCACCGCCCCTGACGCCGTGCCAGCCAAGCCCGCCACACCGCAACAAGGCGCACCCGCGCAAAACGCCAACAGCGCGGCGCCTGCCACCGCCGGCGCCGCGCCTGCCGCAGCCGCCAAACGTTCGTGGATGGGCCCGATCGCCGGCCTGGCCGCCGGCCTGGGCATCGCTGCGCTGATGAGCCACCTGGGCCTGGGCGAAGCCTTTGGCAACTTCCTGATGATGGCCTTGCTGGGCGTGGCCGCGGTGTTTCTGGTGATGTTCCTGCTGCGCCGCTTCGGCAACCAGGGCCGCACGCCGGCGCTGGCAGGTGCCAGCTCGGGCAACCGCGCTGCCGGTGGCGCGCAAGTGGCTTGGCCTGCGCCGGCTGTCAATGAAACGACAGCGGCTGCGCAGCCCATGCAGCGCAGCAGCTTCGAGTCGCCGGCCGGGCAAACACTGTCAGGCGAAGCCTCTGCCGCCGCAGGAGTTGCGGTGTCACGCGCCTTCGTGCCTGCCGCCTTCGACAGCGAAGGTTTTGCCCGCACCGCCAAGATGATCTTCATCCGCATGCAAGCGGGCAACGACACGGCCGACCTGGACGACCTGCGCCGCTTCACCACACCCGAGCTCTTTGCTTCCTTGCGCCTGGACCTCCAAGAACGGGGCCCCAGCGGCCAGCACACCGACGTGGTCAAGGTCGAAGCCGACGTCCTGGACGTGACCGACGACGGTGACCGCCAGGTGGTGAGCGTGCGTTTTCACGGCGACGTGGTGGAAGAAAAGGACGCCGCGCCCACGGCCTTCAATGAAGTCTGGCACCTGGTCAAGCCGCACGACGACAGCCGACCCTGGGCCATTGCGGGCATCGAGCAGACGCAGTAAGCCTGCGCCCGTACGCCGGCTACGATGCCGGCATGCCAGCTGTCCTGATCCCCGTCGCCGCAATTGCGGCGACTCTTCTTTTGGCGGCCTGCGCCAGCGTACCTACGGGCCTGCGCTTCGACCGCCCGCTGGTTCTGCTGGGCGAGGTCCACGACAACGCAACCCAGCACACGCTGCGCCTGCAGGCCTTTCGCGCTTGGCTGGCCACTGGCGCGCGGCCGGTGCTGGCGATGGAGCAGTTCGACCGCCAGCACCAGGCGGCTATCGACGCGGCACAGCGCCAGCAGCCACCACCCAGCGCCGACATGCTGATCGCCGCTGGCCAGGGCGGCCGCGGCTGGCACTGGCCGCACTACAAGCCCTTCATTGAACTCGCGCTGCAACACGGCCTGCCCATCGTGGCGGCCAACGTGTCACGCGACGAGGCCCGGGCCGTCATGCGCACCGGCCTGCAGGCTCAGGGTTTCGACCCCGCGGTGCCCGCGTCCTTGCTGCAGGCCCTGAGCGCCAACATCGAAGCCAGCCACTGCGGGATGTTGCCCGCGGGCCTGGCGCCGCAGATGGCGCTGGCGCAGGTGGCCCGCGACCAGTTCATGGCCCGCGTCATCACCCTCAACGCCGAGCGCGGCGTGCTGCTGCTGGCCGGCAACGGCCATGTGCGCACCGACGTGGGCGCCCCGCGCTGGCTGGACGCAGCCACGCGCCAGCGCAGCGTGGCCATCGGCGTGCTGGAAAATGGCGACACCACGGCAGCCTTTGACCGCGTGGTGCACACCGCACCGCAGCCTCGGCCAGACCCTTGCGCCGCCATGCAAAAGCCCGCCGGCTGAGCTTGTGCGCCGCAGCAATCGGCGCCCCCTAACTTCCCACCGTGGCGCCGCCAGCTTGTGCCCCAGCCTGACGGCACACTGGGCGCATGGATGCACGACAAGCGCTGACTGGGGTTCTGCCGTTTGCCATCCTGCTGGCGGCGCTGATTTCCGCACCGCTGTGCGCTGCGCTGCTGCACTTGTACCGGCGCGCGGTGGTCCGCGGCATGTCGCAGCACGCAAGTCAGGCAGCACCTGAAACACCAGCAACACCATCGACCGCCGCGGCCGGCAGCCCACCACCACCGCTGCAACTGGAACAGCTGAGCACGGCACCCGCTGCGGACAGCCTGGCCTGGCGCCACACGAGACAGGCGCCTTGGCGGGCAGCCGGGGTCTACCTGGTAGCGGGTGGGGTCTACGCGATGGTGATGTCGCTGGCGCTGCAATTGAGCGGCGGCATGGGTGTGCTGCCCATGCGCACCGCCGTCATGGTGCTGGTGCACTTGTGGCCGGCCGTTTTGGCCGTGATGCTGGTGGCGGCCTACGACCGCTGGCACCGTGCCGCACTGCTGCTGCTGTACTTCGCGGCCATCGGCAGCCTTTGGCTGGCAGCGCCGCACGAAGGCGACACCGGTGGCTTGTGGGGCGCGGCGCTGTACTGGCTGCTCACCAACGGCCCGGCCACGGTGCTGCTGGCGGCCTTCATGTGGCGCCGCATCCGCGCGGTGGGCCCGCTGGTGCTGAGCACCATGGTGCTGGCGTTGCTGGGCTCGCAGGCGCTCATCGGCTGGATGGCCGCCGACGAAGCCGTGCTGCAAGCCGTGACGGGTCTGGCCTTCGGCTTGGGTCTGGGTGGCACCAGCACCTTCTACGGCGTCATGCTGCTCGGCATGTTGCTGGCCGGCCTGGCCTGCTGGCCGCTGCTGCGCTGGTTGGGTCGGCGCTACCAGGCCTTGGCTTTCAGCGAGCTGTCGCTGTCGGTAGATGCCCTCTTCATCATCTTCGCCGTCGCGCAGTCCATCGGCATGGTGTTCTCCGGCGCCTGGTGGCTGCTCAGCGGCCTGGTGGCCCTGGCTGCCGCGCGACTCACGGCCAGCCTGCTGTGGCGCCTGCGCGGCGCACCCACCACGCCGCCACAGCGTCTGCTGCTGTTGCGGGTGTTTGCTCTGGGCGCACGCAGCGAGCGGCTTTTCGACCGCCTGCGCCGGCACTGGCAGCCGCTGGGGCCGATCGCGATGATCGCCGGGCCGGACCTGGTCACCTCCACCATCGAGCCCCACGAGTTTCTGGACTTCATGAGCGGCGACCTGGCGCGCCAGTTCGTCAGCGGCCCGGCCGACTTGCAGCGCCGGCTGGCGGCGCTGGACCTGCGCGCGGCGCCAGACGGCCGCCACCGCATCGACGAACTTTTCTGCCGCGCCGACACCTGGCAGATGAGCATGCAGCGCCTGGCATCGGCCAGCGACGCGGTGCTGATGGACCTGCGCAGTTTTTCGCCCACCAACCAGGGCTGCCGCTTCGAGATCGGCCGCCTGCTGGACGCCGTAGACCTGCGCCGTGTGCTGCTGCTGGTGGACCACAGCACCGACCAGCGGCACCTGCAGGCCACGCTGCAAGACCTGTGGCAGTTGGTCGCCGCCAATTCACCCAACCGCCGGCCGGGCGCCACGGTGCGCATCATGGCCATCGACGAGCCCAGCCACGCGGCCCTGGTGGCGCTGTTGGGGCACCTGCTGCAGCGCTGACCCTACTTTCCTCAGTTGTCCCACTGGAAAGTGCTGAAAACGTAGACTGGGCGCGGGTTTGGGCTCGACTCGTGGAGGCACCCAATGGGTGAGCAGACATTTGCGTTGAAGCCGCTCGTCGAGGCTGTGGAGCGCGCGCTGGTTGAGGCGGTTGGTTGCGATGACGATGCGGATATGCGGGTGAGCACGCCGGGGGGTGTGTTTCACGTTCGCTGGGACGACCGAGGCGGTGCGACGGCGATGGGGCAGTTGCCCTTCTTCGCGGAGTACCTGAATGCCACCGGTCTGTTCGAGGACTGGGTCAAGGGCTGCCCG
>JBBRCN010000043.1:0-33995 GCA_038204775.1 Burkholderiales bacterium
ACACAGCACCACGCCTGCACAGCGTCGGTGACGGTGTCGGGCAGTTCGCGCCACGCCGCATCCATCACCACAGGGAAGCCGGAATTCATGGTGCACCACAAGTGGGAGTCCGGCGGCATCGCGGTGAGGGACAACCGCAGCGCGCAGCATTGCGCAGTGGCCGATTACTGGCCGCACCACCGGGAGAACCAGCGCGCCACGTTCGACGTGCCGGGCTCGGCAGCGTCTGTGGCCAGCGTCAGTGCACAGGTGCTGAAAGGCAAGAAGCTGCGGGCTTGAGATGGCGCGATGGGCTCGTTTCGGTCGTTGCCGTTGTTGAACAGCCGACATTCACAGTTCGGGGCGAGGCCGAGGACGGCGGGTGCCTGGCTGCCGTCTGTAACGAAGGGAGGGCCGGCGGCCCGGATTGACTTGGAGTCCGCCAGTCACCCGCCGTCCTCGGCCTCGCGCCGAACTGTGAGTGTCGGCTGTTCAACAACGCCAACGACAGCAACGAGCCCGAACCCGCCCGTCAGATCTCCACCTTGGCGCCCAACTCCACGATGCGGTTGCTGGGCAGGCTGAGAAAGTCGGCCGCGCCAGCGGCGTTGCGGTGCATGCTGGCGAACAGCTTCTCGCGCCACATGGCCATGCCGTCGCCGAAGGTGGGGATCACGATGTCGCGGCTGAGGAAGTAGCTGGTGTCCATGTCGGGCAACGGGATGCCCCGGCCCTCCAGCAGCTTCAACGCCTCGGGCACGTCGGGCTCGTTCTTGAAACCGAAGTGCAGCACCACCTGCCAGCAATCGTGCCCCAGGGCCTGCATCTCGGTGCGCTTGTTCAGCCCGATCCACGGCACATCATGGGCGCGCACGGTGACGAACAGGTTGTATTCGTGCAGCACCTTGTTGTGCTTGAGGTTGTGCAGCAGCGCATTGGGCGTCATGTCGATGTCGGCCGACAGGAACACCGCCGTGCCCGGCACCCGCAGCGGCGGGCTGACGAAGATCGCCTCCAGGAAGCTGGTCAGGTCGATGGCATCGTCGCGCAGCCGCGCGGCCATCAGCTTGCGGCCCCGCATCCAGGTGCGCATCAGCGTGAACATGCCGATGCCGATGACGATGGGAAACCAGCCACCACCGACCAGCTTGAGCATGTTGCTGGCGAAGAAGGTGATGTCGATGACGAAGAAGAAACCGGTGGCCAGCAGGCAGGGCAGCAGCGGGTACTTCCAGCCGTAGCGGATGACGTAGAAGGTCATCACCGTGGTGATGGTCATGTCCAGCGTGACGGCGATGCCGTAGGCCGAGGCCAGGTTCGACGAGGTTTTGAACAGCCCCACCGCCAGCACGATGAAGACGAACAGCCCCCAGTTGACGAAGGGCACGTAGATCTGGCCGGTGTCCTTGACGGACGTGTGGCGCACCGCCATGCGCGGCAGGATGCCCAGCTGGATGGCCTGCTTGGTGACCGAGAAGGCCGCCGAGATCAGCGCCTGCGAGGCGATCACCGTGGCTGCGGTGGCCAGGAACACCAGCGGCAGGCGTGACCACTCGGGGGCCATCAGGAAGAACGGGTTCTTGACCGCCTCCGGGTCGTTGAGCAGCATCGCGCCCTGGCCGAAGTAGTTGACCACCAGTGCCGGCATCACGAAGCCGTACCAGGCGATGCGGATGGGCTTCTTGCCGAAGTGGCCCATGTCGGCGTAGAGCGCTTCACCACCGGTGACGCACAGCACCACCGCGCCCAGGCCGATGAAGGCCACCAGCGGCTGGGCGATGAAGAACTTGGCGGCATACAACGGGTTCAACGCCACCAGCACCGCCGGGTTGGCCAGGATGTGCGGCAGGCCCAGCGCCACCAGCACGATGAACCACACCAGCGTGATGGGCCCGAAGAACTTGCCGATGCCGCCGGTGCCGAAGCGCTGCACCGAAAACAACCCGGTCAACACCAGCAGCGTGATCGGGATGACCCAGTCGTGCAGGCTGGGCGCGGCCACCTCCAGGCCTTCGACTGCCGACAGCACCGAGATGGCCGGGGTGATGACACCGTCGCCGTAGAAGATGGCCGTGCCGAACAGGCCCACCGTCATCAGCACGCTGCGCAGTTGTGGCTTGTCTTTCACCGCCGTGGTGGCCAGCGCCAGCATGGCGATCAGGCCGCCCTCGCCGTTGTTGTCGGCACGCAGGATCAGCAGCACGTACTTGACCGAGACGATGATCGTCATCGTCCAGAAGATCAGCGACAGGACGCCCAGGATGTTGTCCGCCGACGTGGCCACATGGCCGGCGTGGAACACCTCCTTGAGCGCGTACAGCGGGCTGGTGCCGATGTCGCCATACACCACGCCCAGCGCGCCGAGGGTCAGTGCGGCCAGGGCGGCAGGGGTCTTGGGGGCGTTGGCCGTGCTCATTGCCGGGCCCCGCCGGTGGGGCCGCGTGTCTGTAAGCGGCTCATTCTGCGCCTGCTTTCGTGCGGCGCATCATGGCAGCGGCTGGTGTTGCTAAGGCGCGCCGGTCGCATGCCGCACCGGCTGCGGCGCGGTCATTCGTAGACTTCGGCGTCGGGGTCGGTGGCCTCCAGCTCGTAGCTGGCCGCCAGCATCGCCAGGCGGCCGATCACGCCGTACATGTAGAAGCGGTTGGGTGCGTTGAAGCCGGGCTTCTCGCCCGGGCGCGGCAGGTAGTGGCTGCCGGCAAAGGCCAGCGGCACGTAGCGCGCGCCGGGGGCGTTGAGCGCCTCGTCGGCGCCGCGCTCGGCATGCACGCGGTAGTAGCCGCCGACCACGTAGCGGTCGATCATCGTCACCACCGGCTCGGCCACGGCGTCGTTCACCCGTTCGTAGGTGGGCACGCCTTCCTGGATGATGACCTGGGCGGCCTCGGTCACCGGCACGCCGCCAGCAGCGGCGACCGCGCGGGCGCGGGCGCGGGCATGGGCCTCGCCCAGGTCCTTGGCGTCGCGCACGGTGATCGGGCCCAGCGCTTCTCTGCCGCTGTCGGCCTTGACCACCACGAACGGCTTCTCGTTGATGCCGTATTCCTTGTACTTGCGCCGCACCTTGGCGAGCAGCGCCTCCACGTTGGACTGCACGCAGTCCAGGCCGGCGGCGTCGGCGGGCACCGCCTCGGCGCACTGGCCGTACATCGGGTTGATCAGCCACGGGTCCATGCCCAGCAGCTTGGCGAACTTCTTGGCCACCTCTTCATAGCTCTGGAAGTGCCGGCTCATGCGGCGCACACCCCGGCCGGCGTGCAGCGGTGGCAGCAGGTACTGCTCATGCAGATGCTGCAGAACCCGCGGCACGCCGGCCGAGAGGTCGTTGTTCAGCAGGATGGTGCAGGGGTCGAAATCCTTCAGCCCCAGCCGGCCGCGGGTGCGCAGCAGCGGCTCCAGCACCAGCTCGCTGCCGTCGGGCAGGGCCACCGGGGTGGGCGCCTTCACGGCTTCGTCCAGCGTGCCCAGGCGGACGTTCAGGCCAGCCTGGGTGAAGATGCGCATCAGCCGCTGCACGCTGCTCAGGTAGAAGGTGTTGCTGGAGTGCGCCTGCTCGGGGATCAGCAGCAGGTTCCTGGCCTCGGGGCAGATCTTCTCGATGGCCGCCATCGCCGCCTGCACCGCCAGCGGCAGCATCTCGGGCGTGAGGTTGTTGAAGCCGACCGGGAACAGGTTGGTGTCCACCGGCGCCAGCTTGAAGCCGGCGTTGCGCAGGTCGACCGAGCAATAGAACGGCGGCGTGTGCTCCATCCACTCCAGCCGGAACCAGCGCTCGATGGCCGGCATCGAATCGAGGATGCGCGCCTCCAGCTCGTTGATCGGGCCGGTGAGTGCGGTGATGAGGTGCGGGACCATGGGAATCGCCTGGATGCTGGGGGGTTCGATCGATTCTGGCAGATGGTGCCGCTGCAGGGTTTGGCAAGCGGCCAAGAAAAAAGGGCTGCCCGAGGGCAGCCCTTTCGACGCCGGCCGGCACTTGCCGGCCACCGCGCGTCACTTGCTGTAAGCGGTCTCGCCGTGGGAACTGATGTCCAGACCTTCGCGCTCTTCTTCTTCCGAGACACGCAGGCCGACGACCAGGTCGGTGATCTTGAAGGCGATCGCCGCAACCACGCCCGACCAGACGATGGTCAGCAACACGCCCTTGAGCTGGATCCACACCTGCGCGCCGATGCCGTTGCTGCCCACGGTGGCCGTCACCCAGTCGGTGACCAGGCCGGGGCCGCCCAGGGCCTGGTTGTTGAACACGCCGGTGAGCAGTGCGCCCACGATGCCGCCCACGCCGTGCACGCCGAACACGTCCAGCGAGTCGTCTGCACCCAGCATCTTCTTCAGGCCCTGCACGCCCCACAGGCAGGCGAAGCCGGCGACGAAGCCGATCACGATGGCGCCCATCAGGCCCACGTTGCCACAGGCCGGGGTGATGGCCACCAGGCCGGCCACTGCACCCGAGGCCGCGCCCAGCATGCTGGCCTTGCCGCGCATCATCGCCTCACCCAGACACCAGGCCAGCACAGCGGCAGCCGTGGCGGTGAAGGTGTTCATGAAGGCCAGCACGGCGGAGTTGCCGGCTTCCAGCGCGCTGCCGGCGTTGAAGCCGAACCAGCCCACCCACAGCAGCGCGGCACCCACCATGGTCAGCGGCAGGCTGTGCGGCGCCATGGCCTCACGGCCGTAGCCCACCCGCTTGCCGATCATGTAGGCGCCCACCAGGCCCGCCACCGCTGCATTGATGTGCACCACCGTGCCGCCTGCGAAGTCCAGCGCGCCGTGCTGCCAGATCAGGCCCGCCTTGGCGTTCATCGCATCGACCACTTCCTTGCTGGCGTAGGCATCCGGGCCCATCCAGAACCACACCATGTGGGCGATCGGCGCGTAGCTGAAGGTGAACCACAGCGCGCTGAACAGCAGCACAGCGCTGAACTTGATGCGTTCGGCGAAGGCGCCGACGATCAGGCAGCAGGTGATGCCGGCGAAGGTGGCCTGGAAGGCCGCGAACAGCAACTCCGGGATGTAGACGCCCTTGCTGAACGTGGCACCCATTGCAAACGTGCCGGTGGCCGGGTCGAACAAGCCTTTCAGGAACAACCGGTCAAACCCGCCGACGAAGGCATTGCCCTCGGTGAACGCCAGGCTGTAGCCGTACAGCGCCCACAGCACCACGATCATCGAGAAGGTCACCATCACCTGCATCAGCACCGACAGGATGTTCTTGCTGCGCACCAGGCCGCCATAGAACAGCGCCAGTCCGGGCACCACCATCATGATGACCAGCAGCGTGGCCACCAGCATCCAGGCCACGTCGCCCTTGTTGGCGACAGGGGCTGCCGCAGGGGCCGCCTCGGCCGCAGCAGATGCTGCCTCGGCCGGTGCAGCCGCTGCGGCGGGGGCTTCGGAAACTGCCGGTGCAGTGACAGCGGGAGCGGACGCGGCAGGGTCCTGCGCGATCGCGCCGCCCGCAAAGCCCAGGGCCGCGAGGCCCAGGGCGAGGGAAGCGAGGAGCTTTCTCATGGTGAATTCTTTCCTTGCGGATTCTTGTGGGCACGGTTGGGCGCGGGCGCCCGGCGGCCGGGGCCGCACGGGGGGAATGCCAGCGCAGCAGTTCAGGTCAGAGGGCGTCCTTGCCGGTCTCGCCGGTGCGGATGCGGACCACCTGCTCCAGGGTGGAGACGAAGATCTTGCCGTCGCCGATCTTGCCGGTGCGGGCCGATGCTTCGATGGCTTCGATGACCCGGTCGACGATGCTGTCGTCCACCGCCGCCTCGATCTTCACCTTGGGCAGGAAGTCGACCACGTACTCGGCGCCGCGGTACAGCTCCGTGTGGCCCTTCTGGCGGCCGAAGCCCTTGACTTCAGTCACCGTGATGCCCTGCACGCCGATGGCGCTGAGGGCTTCACGTACTTCGTCGAGCTTGAAGGGCTTGACGATCGCGGTCACCATCTTCATGGTTAGCTCCGTTTCGATAGGGTCAGAAACCGTACTTGATGCCCAGCACCAGGGCCGACTTGCCCAGGTTCTTGCCGGCAGGAGAGACATACAGCTTGTTGTCGGTGCCCACCACAGCCGCACTCAAGGTCAGGCCGGGCATGGCTTCGTAGCCCACGGTCAACGAGTAATCGGTGTAGGAGAACTGGTCGTTGCCCGAACCGCTGACCTTCTGGTACCCAATGTGCGGGGTGATCGACACCGGGCCGACCGGGAAGGTGGCGGACAGATCCAGGTAGCCGCTGTTCTTGCTGTCAGCAAAGCCGAACAGGTTGGTCACGCTGTGCGAGTACTTCACCGTGGCCGGGCCGAAGGTGATGGCACCGTACAGCTCGGTGGTGTTGGCGCTGGTGGCCAGAGCATTGCTCGGGTAGACATAGGCCAGGATGCCGACGTCGAAGCCGACGTCCTTGGCCAGTTCGCCCTTGTAGCCGCCGTAGAGGTCCAGCTCCATGTTGCCGTCGCCGCCACCGTCCTTGACCCACTTGATCGACGAGGCCCAGGCGCCCACGTAGAAGGCGCCAGCGGCGTAGTCGACACCGGCTGACACAGCCGGCTTCAGACGCGACTGCGACACGCCGCGGTAGCGGTAGTCCGTGACACCAGCGACATTGAAGGCCAGCTGGGCCGATGCGATGGTGGGGACAGCGGAAGTAGCCAGGGCGGCAGCGATTACCAGCAGCGTCTTTTTCATGTGTGGGTTCTCCAGGGAGGGATGGGGACTGTTGTTGGTGCCACATCTGCAGCTTCCATGCCACCCGTGGGTTCTCCCGGTGGAATCGCCCCAAGGCGGTGACTGGCCCGCCATGCGCACACCAAGTCGCGGCGCGATTGCGCACCAAACACAAGCGCCCCCGGGAGATGCACATCCTTGGTGCGAATCAAGATGCTCTGGCGCACGCGCACAATCAACCGCCAGGAAGGATGGTCGCAATGTCCCTGGCAGTGATCAAGAGCCGCGCGCTGGACGGGCTGGCGGCGCCCCCGGTGCAGGTGGAAGTGCACCTGGCCAACGGCCTGCCCAGCTTCACGCTGGTGGGCCTGGCCGACACCGAGGTGAAGGAGTCCCGCGAGCGGGTGCGCGCCGCGCTCACCAACTCGGGCTTCGCCTTCCCGCACAACAAGCGCATCACCGTCAACCTGGCGCCGGCCGATCTGCCCAAGGAGAGCGGCCGGTTCGACCTGCCGATCGCGCTGGGCATCCTGGCGGCCGATGGCCAGCTCGACATGGCGCGCGTGGCCGCCTGCGAATTTGCCGGTGAACTGGGCCTGGCTGGCGAACTGCGCCCGGTGCGCGGCGCGTTGGCGCTGGCCCTGGCGCTGCAGCGCGAGGCCACCGGCGGCGCCCCGGCGCCCATCCTGGTGCTGCCCCAGACCAGTGCAGCGGAGGCGGCACGGGCGCGGCAAGTGCGCGTCTGCGGTGCATCCGACCTGCTGACCGTGGTGCGCGCCCTGCTGCCCGGCGATGCCGCCGAGCCACTGGTGCCGATGACGCCGCCGGCCGACATCCCCGGTCCGCCAGCGCCCGACCTGCGCGACGTGCGCGGCCAGGCCGCCGCCAAGCGTGCGCTGGAGGTGGCCGCCGCCGGTCAGCACAGCCTGCTGATGGTGGGCCCGCCGGGCAGTGGCAAGAGCATGCTGGCGCAGCGCCTGGCCGGCCTGCTGCCGCCGATGGGCGACGACGAGGCGCTGGCCAGCGCCGCGCTGGCCGGGCTGGCGCCGGGTGGCTTCGACCCCACCCGGTGGCGCCAGCGGCCGCTGCGCGCGCCGCACCACTCGGCCAGCGCGGTGGCGCTGGTGGGCGGCGGCTCACCGCCGCGGCCGGGCGAGATCTCGCTGGCGCATGGCGGCCTGCTGTTCCTCGATGAATTGCCCGAGTTCCCGCGCGCGGCGCTGGAAGCACTGCGCGAGCCGCTGGAGACACGCCGCATCACCATCGCCCGCGCGGCGCGCTCGGCGCAGTTCCCGGCCGACTTTCAGCTGGTGGCGGCGATGAACCCCTGCCCCTGCGGTTGGTTGGGGGCCCAGGTGGCCAGCCGCAGCTGCCGCTGCACGCCCGAGCAGGTGGCGCGCTACCAGGGCAAGCTGTCCGGCCCGTTGCTCGACCGCATCGACCTGCAGGTGGAAGTGGCCGCCGTGCCGCCCGATGCCATGCTGGCCCAGCCTGCGGGCGAGGCCAGCACGGTGGTGGCCGCGCGCGTGGCGGCTGCCCACGCCCGCCAGATCGCCCGCCAGGGCTGTGCCAACGCACAGCTGCAGGCCGGCGCGCTCGACACCCATGCCGCACTCGACGATGCGGCCAGCCGCTTCCTGCAGCAGGCCGCCGCCCGGCTGGGCTGGTCGGGCCGCGGCCTGCACCGGGCAATGAAGGTGGCACGCACCATCGCCGACCTGGCGGGCACTGACCGCATCGGCGTGCCGCACCTGGCCGAGGCGATGCAGTACCGGCGCGCGCTGCCGGGCGCTTGAAACTGCGCGCGGCCGGCCCGTCAGGCCGTCGCGCGCCGCGGCTCGGCCGGCATGGCCAGCAACGCCGCAGCGGTGCACAGCGAGATGCCGGCCATCCACAGGAACAACGTGCCGAAGCCGGCCGCCTTGACCACCGGCCCGAGAGCCCACACCGCCAGCGAGCTGAAACCCAGCGACAGCGTGAGCCGCAGGCCGGCCACGCGGCTGCGCATGCTGTCGTCGACATAGCGCACGATCACCGCGTCGGTGAACGGAATGGCGCCGAAGATCAGCACCATCACGCCCAGCAGCGCCGCATACAGCCACCAGCCCTGGGCCTGGCTGGCCAGGGCCAGCAGCGGCGCCTGGCACAGCACGATGCCCAGCTGCAGGCGCTTGAGCGGCACCCGGTCGAGCAGCCGGCCCACCACCAGCTGCGACACGCTGGCCAGCGCATACACACCCGCCAGCAACAGGCCGACGGTGGCGGGGTCGCTCACTGCGCCGTGCAGGCGCTCGGTCAGCAGTTGGGCATTGCCGTTGGTGGTGAGGTTGAACAGCAGCCCGGCAGTGGCCGAGGCCACCGTCATCACCACCAGCACCCGCGCCAACTGGCCCGGCGCCAGCGCGACCGCACCTGCGGCCTTGCGGCGCGACGGCGGCTGGTCTTCGGCCGGCACCAGCCAGGCGAACAGCACACCCAGCGCGATGCACACCAGCCCCGGCACCACGAACGCCGCGCGCCAGCCGGCCAGCTGCACCAGGAAGCCGGTGGCCAGCGCTGCCGCAGCGATGCCCAGGTTGCCGCTCAGGCCGTTGACGCCGATGACGGCGCCCGGCTTCTTGGCACCCTGCACCAGCATCGGGATGCCCACCGGGTGGTAGATGGCCGAGAAGGCGCCGAGCACCGACAGCGCCGCCGCCAATTGCCAGGCGGTCTGCGTGGCCGCAGCCAGCAGCGCCGAGGCGCCCATGCCGAAGAAGAACACCAGCATCATCGGCCGCCGGCCCCAGCTGTCGCCGAGCTTGCCCGCCGGCAACGAGCCCAGGCCGAACATCAGGAAGGCACCCACGCCATAGGGCATCAGGTCTTCCCAGCGGCTGAAGCCGAAGTCGGCGGCAATGGCCGCCACCGCAGTGGCGAAGATCAGCAGAAACAGGTGGTCGAACGCATGCGCCACGTTGAGCAGCAGCGTGACGGCGCGGGCAGGCGGTTGCATCGGCGCATTGTCGGCGCGCTGGTGCACCGCGCTGTCACGTCAGCGCTGTCACGTCAGCGCTGTCACGTTAGCGCTGTCACGTCAGCGCGGCCACGCACCAGGCTGTCACAACAGCGGCGCCAGGTGGCGCTCGGCCTCGGCCACGCCCAGGCCCTCGGCTTCGGCCCAGGCCTGCACCTGGTCGTTGCCGATGCGGCCCACGTTGAAGTAGGTGGCCTCGGGGTGGGCCAGGTAGAAGCCGCTGACGCTGGCCGCCGGCGTCATCGCCAGGCTCTCGGTCAGGCCCATGGCGATCTCGCCAGCCTGCAGCGCGGCAAACATCGCGCGCTTCACGCTGTGGTCGGGGCAGGCCGGATAGCCGGGCGCCGGGCGGATGCCGCGGTACTGCTCGGCGATCAGCTGCGGGTTGCTCAGCGCTTCATCGGGCGCGTAGCCCCACAGGTCGGTGCGCACACGCTGGTGCAGCCGCTCGGCAAACGCCTCGGCCAGGCGATCAGCCAGGGCCTTGAGCATGATGGCCTGGTAGTCGTCGAGGTCGGCCTCGAACTGGGCCACCTTTTTCTCGATGCCCAGCCCGGCGGTGACGGCGAACAGGCCGATGTAGTCAGGCTTGCCGCCCGCATCGGCGCGCGGGGCGATGAAGTCGGCCAGGCTGCGGTTGGCACGCTTGATCTTCTGGCCGTTCTCGCCGTCGATCACCGGCCGCTCGGTCTGCAGCCGCAGCGGGCGCCAGTGCATCAGCACCTGGCTGCGGCTCTCGTCGGTGTAGATGGCAATGGTGTCGTCGTCCACCGTGTTGGCCGGCCAGAACCCCACCACGCCATTGGCCTGCAGCCAGCGGCCGTCGATGGCGCGCTGCAGCAGCCGCTTGCCGTCACTGAACACCCGCACCGCCTCGGCGCCGACGATCTCGTCCTTCAGGATGTCGGGAAACTTGCCCGCCAGGTCCCAGGTCTGGAAGAACGGCGCCCAGTCGATGCAGCCCGCCAGCTCGGCCAGGTCGAAGTTCTTGAACACCCGGCGGCCGATGAACTTGGGCTCGGGCGGCATGTAGGCCGCCCAGTCGATCGGCGTCTTGTTGGCCCGGGCGGCGGCCAGCGTCACCAGCGGCGTGGCCTTCTTGCTGGCATGCAGCGCGCGCACCTTGTCGTAGTCGGTGTTCAGGTCGGCGATGAACTTCGCCGCGCGCTCGTCGCTCAGCAGGTCACTGCACACGCCCACACTGCGGCTGGCGTCAGGCACGTAGACCACCGGGCCTTCATAGTGGGGCGCGATCTTCACGGCGGTGTGCACCCGGCTGCAGGTGGCGCCGCCGATCAGCAGCGGGATCTTCCTCATGCGGAACCAGTCGTCGCGCTGCATCTCGGCGGCCACGTGCTGCATCTCTTCCAGGCTGGGCGTGATCAGGCCGCTCAGGCCGATGATGTCGGCGCCTTCGACGCGCGCCTTGGCCAGGATGTCCTGGCAGGGCACCATCACGCCCATGTTCACGACCTCGAAGTTGTTGCACTGCAAGACCACGGTGACGATGTTCTTGCCGATGTCGTGCACGTCGCCCTTCACCGTGGCGATGACGATCTTGCCCTTGGCCTTGACATCGCCGCCGGCGTCCTGCAGCAGTTTCTTCTCGGCCTCGATGTAGGGCAGCAGATGGGCCACCGCCTGCTTCATCACGCGGGCGCTCTTCACCACCTGCGGCAGGAACATCTTGCCCTGGCCGAACAGATCACCCACCACGTTCATGCCGGCCATCAGCGGGCCTTCGATCACATGCAGCGGCCGGCCACCGGTGGCGCTGATGCGCTGCCAGCAGGCCTCGGTGTCGTCGGTGATGAAGTCGGTGATGCCGTGCACCAGCGCGTGGCTGAGGCGCTCGTCCACGCCCTGGTTGCGCCAGGCCAGGCGCAAGGTGTCGTCCTTGGCCGCGCCCTTCACGTTTTCGGCCACCTCCAGCAGGCGCTCGGTCGGATTGAGCGGCGGCTCGCCCGGCTTGTAGACGGGCGTCCTGTTGAGCACCACGTCTTCCACCCGCTCGCGCAGGTCGGCGTCGAGGTCGTCGAAGACGCCCACCATGCCGGCATTGACGATGCCCATGTCCATGCCCGCCTGGATCGCGTGGTACAGAAACACGGTGTGGATGGCCTCGCGCACCGGCTCGTTGCCGCGGAAGCTGAAGCTCACGTTGCTGACGCCGCCGCTCACCTTGGCACCCGGCAGGTTGGCCTTGATCCAGCGCGTGGCGTTGATGAAGTCGACCGCGTAGTTGGCGTGTTCTTCGATGCCGGTGGCAATGGCGAAGATGTTGGGGTCGAAGATGATGTCCTCGGGCGGCAGGCCGATCTCGTCGACCAGCAGCCGGTAGGCGCGTTCGCAGATCTCGATCTTGCGGGCATAGGTGTCGGCCTGGCCCTGTTCGTCGAAGGCCATCACCACGGTGGCCGCGCCATAGCGCCGCAGCAGTGTGGCCTGGCGCCGGAACTCAGGCTCGCCTTCTTTCAATGAGATCGAGTTGACGATGCCCTTGCCCTGCAGGCACTTCAGGCCGGTCTCGATCACGCTCCACTTGGATGAATCGACCATGATCGGCACCCGGGCGATCTCGGGCTCGCCGGCGATCAGCTTCAGAAAGCGCTCCATCGCTGCGGCGCTGTCGAGCATCGCCTCGTCCATGTTGATGTCGATCACCTGGGCGCCGTTTTCCACCTGCTGGCGGGCCACAACCAGGGCGTCTTCAAAGCGCCCTTCCAGGATCATGCGCGCGAAGGCCTTGCTGCCCGTGACGTTGGTGCGCTCGCCGATGTTGACAAACAGCGAACCGGGCTCGATGAGCACGGGTTCCAGGCCCGACAGGCGCATGGGTTGCACAGGAAGATTGGCGGCGGTCATGGCTCAGCTCCAGCAGGGGGACTGAGCGCCGTTGCCAGCCGCGTCAAGATCGACGTGGCCCCCCGAGCCTGGCAGACCGGCTTGTGATGCCGCCTGTCGCAACGCTCCTCGGGGAAGGGTCAAATTCTAGCGGCTGTGCAATACCAGCCGCGCCAGCGCCCCCGCCGCGCCGATGCGCAATCCTGCCGGTTTGGCCGCAGCCGGCGACGGCGCGGTGTTGTCTTCGTCCCGCCCGTCCAGCGGGTGTCTAGCGCGATCGAAGCGAGATGCTCGGACTTGGCTTTGTTCTCGACTCCCTTGCTTTGTTGTTATGGTGCGGGTTTGAGAACGCCCGCGGCCAGTGCCAGGGTGCGGCGCGTTGCAGGATCAGACCTGAAACAGGTCACGCAAGGTCACCCGATGAAAGACGATCACCCCCGCCGAGGCCGGTTGCAATGAACGATTCGAGCCAACTGCCCCTGCCGGCGCGCCTACCGAGCGCAGAGTCTGCCGCCACGGCGACCCAGGGCCGTTTGCCGCGACCTTGGCTGGTGGCCGACATCGGGGGCACCAACGCCCGTTTCGGTTGGCTGGCGGACGGCTCCTCAAGTGTTGAACATGTGCAAACGCTGCCCACGGCGAGCCATGCAGGGCCAGGCGCGGCGGCGCAGGCTTACCTGGCGCAACTGGCGGCGCAATTGGGCAGCGCCTACCGACCACCGCGTGCCGGCGCCTTTGCCGTGGCCACCGCAGTGGGTGGCGACGACATCAGCCTCACCAACAGCGGCTGGCACTTCTTGCGCAGCGCCACCCGCGACGAACTGGCGCTGGACGAGCTGCTGCTGCTGAACGACTTTGAAGCGCTGGCGTTGTCCCTGCCGCATCTGGCAGCAGAGCAGGTGCGACCCATCGGCAACACGGCGGCGCCCGGCACCCCGGGCACCATGGCCGTCATCGGCCCCGGCACGGGCTTGGGCGTGGCCGGCATCATGCCCACCGCGCGGGGCTGGCTGGCCGTGCCGGGTGAAGGTGGGCATGCCACCTTGGCGCCCGCCGATGACTTTGAAAGTGCCGTGCTCACCGCCGGGCGCCGCGAGTTTGTCCATGTGTCGGCCGAGCGGCTGCTTTCGGGCATCGGGCTGCCCGTGCTGCATCGCGCGGTGGCGGCGGTGCTGGGCCAGGCGCCACAGACGCTGCTGGCCGAAGAAATCGTCGAACGTGGCCTGGCGCGGCAGGACGAGGTGTGTTCGCGCACCTTGGACACCTTTTGTGCGCTGCTGGGCAGCTTTGCCGGCAATGTGGCCCTGACGCTGGGCGCGCGCGGCGGCGTTTATATCGGCGGCGGCATCGTGCCCCGGCTGGGTGAGCGCTTTTTTGCTTCCGACTTCAGGCCACGTTTTGAGGCCAAGGGCCGTTTCCACAGCTACCTGCGCGACATTCCCACGACCTTGATCACCGATACGCTGGTGGCACTGACAGGCGCGGCCTGCGCGCTGGAGACTCACGGCCGCTGCTGACCCGCAGCCGGGCCTCGGTGCCCAGCAAGCACAACCTTGACCCTGCTGCGGTGAAGGCGGGATTGCATCCGTTTCTTGCGAGCCGGCGTAGGGGTCCAGCATGAACTGCAAGCCCACCTTCATTGCCACCGTCGCCACGGGAGCGCTGATGGCCAGTCTGTCCGCACAGGCCCACGACACCTGGTTCCGACCGCTGTTGCCTGCGTCCGCGTTGGCGCCTGTGACTTCAGCGCAATCGGTGGATCTGGCCCTGGGCACCGGCAACCGCTACCCGGTGCAAGAGACCGGCGTGGGCGCCGAGTACCTGGAGCGTCAAGGTTGCCGCGCGGCGGGCCCTGACGCTGTCGAACAATGGATGGAGCCCTTGCGCAACGACGAGCACGCGCTGGTGCTGCGCACCCCGCCAAAAGCCGCGCACTGCTGGGCCCAGCTGGCGCCGCTGGACATCGAGCTCACTGCCGCGCTGGTGGCCGTGTACCTGCAGGAGGTGCAGGCCCCGGCCGAGGTGCGCGCGGCCTGGCAGCAGATGCAGGCGCGTGGTTGGCCCTGGCGCGAGCGCTACACCAAACACGCACGGGTCGATTTGCAGCCTGCTGGTGGAGATGCGGCGGCGGCGTCTGTGCCGGCGCTTGCGCGTTCCCTTGCACCTGCTGTTTCGCCTTCGATTGCGCCCTCGCTCGCAGCTTCGTCAGTGCGCCTGCCCATGGCGATGGACATCGTGCGCCAGCCCGGTGCGGCCGGTGGCTGGACCTTCCAGGTGTTGCGTGAAGGCCGGCCTTTGCCGCACCAGGCCATGGAACTGATCGGCGAGTCGGGCTCGCTGGGCATCTGGCGGCGCACCGACAATGCCGGCCGCATCGCGCTGCCGACCTTGCCGCCGGGGCGTTGGCTGCTGCGCGGCACCTGGCTGCGCCTGGCTGAAGACGACGCGTCACGCTGGGACAGCGGCTTTGTCACGCTGGCCTTCGAGGTGGCGGCAGCCGCCCAGTCTGAGGTCCGGCAGGGTGGTGTCAGTCTCGCCGGGCGCTGAACAGCGCGTCGCGCGCGACCTGCGTGATGGCGGCCACGCCGGGGTGGGTGATGCGCCGCTCCACCGAGATGGCGTAGAAATCCTCCACCAACTCGTCGCTGCGGCCGATGATCTGCACGGCGTACTGTGTGGCGGTCTCCCCTTCCACGACGCTGGGCGACAGGAAGATACCGTCGCCGTGACGGCCAAAGGCTTTCATCAGCGCGCCGTCGTCGAACTCGCCCACCACGCGCGGGTGCAGCCCGTGATGGGCCACCCAGGCGTCGAACTGCGGCCTCACGGAGGAGCTGCCGCCCGGTACCAGCATCGGCGCCCCGTTCAGACACTGCGGAAACGGGCCTTCCAGGCTTGCGGCCAGGGTCGGCGCGGCAAAGAAGGACATCGGCGAACTGCCCAGCTTGTGATTGAAGGCCTTGACGCTGAAGCGGCTGGTCAACGGCTCATCGGAAATCACCAGGTCCATGCGGTGCAGCGCCAGCTGCGCCATCAGGTCGGTGAACTGCCCTTCCACGCAGATCAGCCGCACGGGCTCGGGCAGCGACAGGGCAGGTTCCAGCAACCGGTAGGCCACCGACTTGGCCACCGCGTCTTCCACGCCGACACGAAATTCAAGCACCTGTTGGCCGCCGCCGCGCCTCTCGCGCAGTGCGGCTTCAAGCTCGCCACTCAGCGCAAAGATCTCGTCGGCGTAGCGCAGCGCCACGCGTCCGTCGTCGGTAAGTTCAAGCTTTCTTCCGGCCTTGCGGAACAAGTTGCGCCCCAGGCGGTCTTCCAATAGCTTGATCTGTGCCGACAGCGTCTGCGGCGTGGTGTGTAGCTGCTCGCCAGCCTTCACCACCCCGCCAGCCTTGGCGGCCACCCAGAAATAGTGCAAGTGCTTGAAATTCATGGGGGCCTTTTTCAGTGGTTCAGCGGCTGATAGTTCGCATTTTACGAAGTAATTTTGTTTGATTATCGCATTTACGCGAAGTGTTTGAAACCCTACATTGAGTGTTCCCTTATATCTTTCCATTGCAAGGAGATCGTCATGCGCATGAGCACCAAAGGCCGTTTTGCCGTCAATGCCCTGATCGACCTGGCGCTGCGTGAGCCCACAGGTCCGGTGGCACTGGCCTCCATCAGCCAGCGGCAGCAGATTTCTCTGTCCTACCTCGAGCAGCTGTTCAGCCGGTTGCGCCGCGAAGGCATGGTCGAGAGCACCCGTGGCCCCGGCGGCGGCTACACGCTGGGCCGCGCCGCCGACAAGATCACGGTGGCCGACATCGTGAGCGCGGTGGACGAGCCGGTGGACGATGGGGGCGAGGCTGAACGCAGCCTGGGCATGTCCAAGGCCCTGTGGCAGCGCCTGAACACGGTGATGCTGGAACACATGTCCACCATCTCGCTGGCCAGCCTGGTGCAGGAACAGCTGGACAAGGGCATCAGCGTCGAAGCACGTCCGGCACGCCGGGCCATCGCACCGCAGCCGGCGGTGCGCCCGGTGCGCACCACTGCGCCGAACTCGGTGTTTGCCTTCGGGCGTTCGTTCGCCGGCTGAAGCGCCGGGCCGTCCGGTCAGACCGTCTGCCGGGGCACACGCCCGGCGGCCGGCCCTGCCTGTGTCACTTGTAAAGCACTTGCGGCAGCTCACACCGATGGCGGATGCGCTCAGCGCTGTCGACGGCCTTCAACCTGCACCTCCAGCCGCACGCGGTCGCTGACGAGCGGCAGGCCGAAGGTGGCGCCGAAGCTGCTGCGCAGCAGCTCGCCTTCGAAGTCGCCGCCGCAGACGTCGGTCTGGCCATCCTGGCGACAACCAAACTGCCGCGCATACAAAGACAGCGGCTGGTTGATGCCACGCACCGTGAACTCACCACGCACCTCGGCCACGTCATCACCGTCGAAGCGCACGGTGCGGGCGAGCGGTCGATGAAATGGTGTTCAGGGCGCCCACCACATGCAGCGTGATCACCGCGCCCAGCGCGTAGGCCAGCCAGTGATGAAGCGCCTTCAAGCTCTCGGACAACTCGCGGTTCACGGGCACCCAGTCGGGCAACGGCAGAACAGCAAACAGCACGATGGGGAACCCGGCCGCCGAGCTGTAGGCCCAGCCCGCCAACGGCACGGCAAAGAACAGCCCATGCAGCGCCAGGTGAGCGGCATGCGCGGCGCGGTTTTGCCAGGCCGGCATGGGCAAGTCGGCCGGTGGGCGGTGGGTCAGCCGCCGCAGCAGCCTTGCAGCCGACAGCGCCAGGATCAGCACACCGGCCCACTTGTGCCAGTTGTACAGCTTCAGTCGCGTTGGCGAAAACGGCAGGCCCGTCATGTACAGACCCACACCCAGCGAAGCCAGGATCATCAGCGCCAGCAGTCAGTGCACAGCGATGCTGACCGGGTGGTACTTCGCGGCGGGAGACAGGGGCGTGGCGGCGGCAGTCCTGTTGCACCGCAGAATCAAGGCCTGCCCCTGGCTTCGCATTCAGGGCATTTGATCGCCCCCATCATCGCGGGCGAATGGCCGCCAGCAAGCCTTGCAGTCGACCAGATCAGGCCGCCTGTTTCAGCGCCCCTGCGCGCCAGCGCTGCATCAGCGCGTCCCACTTCGGTCGTGCGGCCGCCAGGTGCCGTGCCTTGACGTGGCCGTAGCCGCGGATGTCTTCGGGGATGCGTGCGATCTCGGCCGCCAGCGCGCGGTTGTCGGCGTCCAGCGTCTGCAGCATCTCGTCGATGCAGCCTTGGTATTCGGCGATCAACGCACGCTCGGTCGTGCGTTCTTCGCTGCGGCCGAACAGATCAAGCGCCGTGCCGCGCAGGCCCTTCATTTTGGCCAGCACACCGAACACGCTGCGCATCCAGGGTCCGAAGGGCTGCTTGATGAGTTCGCCCTTGTCGTTTTTCTTGGCCGTCAGCGGCGGTGCCAGGTGGTGCACCAGTTTGTAGTCCCCTTCAAACATGCCGGCGATCCTGGCTGTGAAGGCCGGGTCGGTGTGCAGGCGCGCAACCTCGTACTCGTCCTTGTAGGCCATCAGCTTGAACAGGTAACGCGCCACGGCCTCGCTGAGCGACGTGCCGCCCTTGTCGCCCAAGGACTGCGTTTCAGCCGCCTGCACCTTGTCGACAAAAGCCTTGTAGCGGGCCGCGTAGGCCACGTCCTGGTAGCCGGTGAGGAAGTCCACGCGTGTGGCCACCATCTCGGTCAGCGCGGGCTTTTTCACGAACTGGATCACCGTCTGCGTCTTGAACAGCGCCTGCACCGCGGCCAGGTCGTGTGCGCAGCGCCGACCCCAGTCGAAGGCGGCCTTGTTGTTGTCGATCTGCACGCCGTTCAGTTCGATGGCGCGCGTGATGGCGGCCAGGCTGAGGGGGATGCGACCCTTTTGCCACGCATAACCCATCATCAGCGGGTTGGTGTAGATGCTGTCGCCCAGCATCTGCACGGCCACCTGTTCTGCGTCGAAGGCGCCCACCAGTGCGTCGCCCACGCTGGCGCGGATGGCGCTCTCGCAGTTGCCACCCGGCGACTTCCAGTCCGGGTTCTTGACGAAGGCCGCCGTGGGCGTGCCGTGGGTGTTCAAGGCCACGAAGGTGCGGCCCTGCTGCATGACGGTGAGCGTGTACTTGGCCGCGCCGACGATGCTGTCGCAAGCAATCACCAGGTCGGCCTGCGCGGTGTCGACCTTGGTCGTGTGGATGGCCTCGGGCCGGTTGGCAATCTGGATGTGGCTCCAGGTGGCGCCACCCTTTTGCGCCAGGCCGCCGGCATCTTGCGTGACCACGCCCTTGCCTTCCAGGTGCGCGGCCATGCCCAGCAGCTGGCCGATGGTGATGACGCCGGTGCCGCCCACGCCACCGACCACGATGCCCCAGGCCTTTTCTGCCAGCGGCAGCGTGGGTTCGGGGATGGCCGGCAGGCCGGTCGCATCACCCTTGGCTGTCTTCTTGGGCTTCTTCAGCTGGCCACCTTCCACGGTGACGAAGCTGGGGCAGAAGCCCTTCAGGCAGCTGTAGTCCTTGTTGCAGCTGTTCTGGTTGATGCGCCGCTTGCGGCCGAACTCGGTTTCCACCGGCTCCACGCTCAGGCAGTTGCTCTGCACGCTGCAGTCGCCGCAGCCTTCGCAAACCAGCTCGTTGATGATGACTCGCTTTTCGGGGTCCACCATCTTGCCGCGCTTGCGGCGGCGGCGCTTTTCCGTGGCGCAGGTCTGATCGTAGATGATGACCGTGGTGCCCTTGATTTCGCGAAACTGGCGCTGCAGCGTGTCCAGCTCGTCGCGGTGGTGCACGGTGACACCGGCCTCCAACTGTCCTTTCAAACCCGGGCCCTGGTACTTCTCGGGCTCGTCGGTCACGATGATCAACTTGGCCACACCTTCGGCCAGCAGGCTCTTGTGGATCTGGATCACGCTGTGGCCTTCGGGGCGCTCGCCCACCTGCTGGCCACCGGTCATCGCCACCGCGTCGTTGTAGAGCACCTTGTAGGTGATGTTCACGCCGGCCGCGATGCTCTGGCGGATGGCCAGGATGCCGCTGTGGAAGTAGGTGCCGTCGCCCAGGTTGGCGAAGACGTGTGTGTCGGTGGTGAACGGCGCCTGGCCGACCCAGGCCACACCTTCACCGCCCATCTGGCTGAAGGTGGTGGTGCTGCGGTCCATCCACACCGCCATGTAGTGGCAGCCGATGCCGGCCAGCGCGCGGCTGCCTTCGGGCACACGCGTGCTGGTGTTGTGCGGGCAGCCGCTGCAGAACCAGGGCGCACGTTCGCCGGTGTCGGTCTTCAGCTCGATCAGCTGTTGTTCACGCGCGGCCAGCACGGCCAGGCGCTGGTCCATGCGACTGACGACTTCTTGCGGCACGCCCAGCTTCTTCAGCCGCTTGGCGATGGCCTTGGCGATGATGGCCGGCGTCAGGTCGGCCTTGGCGCGCAGCAGCCAGTTGTCGCCGGGGTTGGGCATGGCCCACTCACCGCCCGAAAAATCACCTTCGGGCTCGTCGAACTTGCCCAGCACATTGGGCCGCACGTCGGCACGCCAGTTGTAGAGCTCTTCCTTCAACTGGTACTCGATGACCTGGCGCTTTTCTTCCACCACCAGAATCTCCTGCAGCCCCTGCGCAAAGTCGCGTGTGATGGTGGCTTCCAGCGGCCACACCACGTTGACCTTGTGCAGGCGGATGCCCAGCGTGCGGCAGGTGTCATCGTCCAGGCCCAGGTCATTCAGTGCCTGGCGCGTGTCATTGAAAGCCTTGCCGCTGGCGATGATGCCGAAGCGGTCTTGCGCGGTGGCAATGACGTTGTGGTTGAGCTTGTTGGCGCGCACGTAGGCCAGGGCCGCGTACCACTTGTAGTCCATCAGCCGCGCTTCCTGCTCCAGCGGCTGGTCGGGCCAGCGGATGTGCAGACCGCCGGGCGGCATCATGAAATCTTCGGGCAGGATGATCTTCACGCGGTCGGGGTCGATGCTCACCGACGCTGACGACTCCACCACCTCCTGGATCGTCTTCATGCCGCTCCACACGCCGCTGAAGCGGCTCATGGCAAAGGCGTGCAGGCCCATGTCCAGGATGTCCTGCACATTGCTGGGGAAGAACACCGGCAGGCCGCAGGCCTTGAAGATGTGGTCGCTTTGGTGCGCCGCGGTGCTGCTCTTGCTGACGTGGTCGTCACCGGCAATGGCGATCACGCCGCCGTGTTGGCTGGTGCCCGCCATGTTGGCGTGTTTGAAGACATCGCTGCAGCGGTCCACACCCGGGCCCTTGCCGTACCAGATGCCGAAGACGCCGTCGTACTTCTTCGATTGCGGGTACAGGTCCAGCTGCTGCGTGCCCCATACGGCGGTGGCACCCAGTTCTTCGTTGACACCGGGCTGGAAGACGATGTGGTTCTCGGCCAGGTGTTTTTTGGCCGCCCACAGGGCCTGGTCATAGCCGCCCAAGGGGCTGCCGCGGTAACCGCTGATGAAGCCGCCGGTGTTCAGGCCTGCCAGCACGTCGCGCTGGCGCTGCAGCATGGGCAGGCGCACGAGGGCCTGCACGCCGCTCATGAAAGCGCGGCCGGCGCCCAGGCTGTATTTGTCGTCCAGGGTGGCGGTTTCCAGGGCCTTGCGGATGGACTCGGGCAGTGGGGCGTTCATGCGGGCTACTCCTGGCGAACATCGCCGGCGCGTCGGGGGGATGGGCTGCGCGGCAGTTTAGGCAAACATGCGCATCATGTCTTTTCTTTTTATGCCCTTTGAGGCATGCTCTGCGCAATGATCTTGCTCACGATGTCGATAATCTGAACAAATGGCGCTCAAAAAGCCTCCGTCAGGGAAATCTGCTGCCTTGAACCCCGGGCCGACGCACGAGCCTGAAGAGGCGGCGCCGGCCAGCGGCCAGGCGCTGGACCGCTATGACCTGGCGTTGTTGCGGGAATTGCAGGCTGATGCCCGCCTGTCCAATGCCGAACTCGCGTCGCGCATCGGGCTGAGCGCGGCACCCACCTGGCGCCGTGTGAAGTGGCTCGAACAGCAGGGCTACATCACCGGCTACCGGGCCGAACTGGACCGCCGCAAGATCGGTCTGGGCGTGCTGGCCTTTGTGCGCCTGGACGCCGAACGCAACAACAGCGACAGCACACGGGCACTGGAAGAAGCCATCCGCGCGCGGCCCGAAGTCGTGGCCTGCCACTACATCAGCGGCACCGGCACTTTTGAACTTCACGTGGTGGCCACCGACCTGGATGCCTTTTCACGCCTGGCCATGGACGTGCTCTTCAAGCTTCCCAATGTGAAAGACCTGCACACCAGCTTTTCGCTCGGCGAGGTCAAGGCCGGCGGCGTGTTGCCGCTGAACCACCTGGGGCGCAAGGCTTGAAGCGGCTGACAGGAGCTGGCCCGCGCTGGCCGCGCCTGCTTGCGCTACCCTCACCACTTGTGTCCGCCTGTTTCCTTCGCTCCCGCCTGCCGGCACGATGAGTCGCCTGCTTGACCTGTTGCTGACCACCGACCCGGCGCAACGTGTGCGCCTGGCCCAGGCCGGGCTGGCCATGGTGGTGATGACGGCGGGCGTGATCGCCATGCACTACTTCGTGTGGGTGGGCGTGGCGGCGCAAGGCCCTGTGTTGTGGTGGTCGCTGCTCACGCTGGCCGGCATGGCGGGGTTTTATGCGCTCATCCGGGGTGGCTGGTCGCGGCGCTGGGCCGAGCCCTCGCTGACTGTGCCGCAGATGCTGTTTGCGCTGACCAGCGGCGCGGTGGCCTACGCGCTGCTGGGTGCCGGTCGTGGTGCGGTGTTTCCGGTGGTGATGGTGGTGCTGATGTTCGGCATGTTCGTCGTCTCGCCGCGCCAGATGCGCTGGCTCAGCGTCTACGCCGTGCTGCTGTATGGCGTGGTGATGGCGGCGATGGCGGCGATCAACCCCAGCGGCTACCCGGTGGTCATCGAGGTGGGCCACTTCCTGCTGGTGGCCACCATGATGCCGGCCATGTCGATGCTGGCCGCGCGCCTGTCGCGCATGCGCCACCGCGCGCGGCTGCAGCGGGCCGAACTGGCGCAGGCGCTGGCGCGTTTGCGTGAACACACCACGCGCGACGAACTCACCGGCTTGATCAACAAACGCCACATGCAAGAGCTGATGGAGCAGGAGCACCAGCGTTGCATCCGCAGCGGTCAGAGTTTTTGCCTGGCGGTGCTGGACATCGACCGTTTCAAGCCCGTCAACGAAGCGCACGGCTACACCGTGGGCGACGCCGTGCTGCGCGCGGTGGCGCAAGAAGCGCTGCGCCATGTGCGGGTGTCCGACACGCTCAGCCGCTGGGGCGGCGAAGAGTTTGTGCTGATGTTGAGCGACACCCGTGCCGCGTTGGCCCGAGGTGGCCTGGAACGCCTGCACCAGAAGGTGGGCGCCTTGCGCATCCTGCACGGCACGGCAGCCGTGGGCATCACCTTGTCGGGCGGCATGGCCGAACACCACGCGGGCGAAACCGTGGCGCAGACGCTGGCGCGTGCCGAGCGCGCGCTGCAGGAAGCCAAGTCTCAGGGTTACGACCGCGTCGTCGTGGCGGCCTGATCACAAGCATGCACGGGACGTCAATTTCATGTGGCTCTTGATCCTGGAAGCGCTGGCCGCTGGCGGACTGCTGGTTTTCATCGTCTGGTGGACGATGTTCTCGGGCCGGCGCAAGGACCGCGACAACGATCCACCGTGAACGGGTGAACGGAGCGGGCGAGCCCAGCGCGCGGACTACACGCGCGGCGGCCGCAAGAAGCTCATGGGCTGCGTCCGAAGGCGCCGGCGGATGGCCTGGCTGATGCGCACACGGTCCTGCACCCGCACGCCACGTGAACGCAGCGCTACCTTGAAAGCCAGGCCGAAGCTGACGCCCAGGTTCATGACTCCCGTGCCGGCGATACCGGCCACACACCACCAGAAGGCCGGCTGGGACAACAGGCCAAAGCCCAGCGCACCCAGGGCCGCCCCGAGTTGGCCTGCGGCCAGAGTCACGTGCCGCACATCCAGGGGCAGGCCGAAGAACTGCGCCACCACGGGCACCAGACCCAGCAGCAGGCCCAGCGACACATTGGCCGCCACGCCCGAGATGTTGGCGCGCCACCAGGCCGACCAGCGCTGCGCGCGGTTGGCGCCCAGCCGCGCCACGATGCGCGGGTTCCAGGCAATGGCACTGTCCAGCCGGTGAAAGACAAACCAGTTTTCCGCCCATCCGGCAATCAGGCTGCTGGCAAACAGCAGCACGCCGGTGAAGGCCGCAAAAAACACCGTCGGACCCAGCAGCGTGATGCTGCCCAGCACGTACTCGGCGTCCCGGGTGCCCACCAGCGGCGCGCCCAGGATTAGTATGGCCAGCAACTGAACCGCCAACACCAGGGGTGCGCACACCACCAGGTTGCCGACGATGCCCGCCACCTGCGACCGGATGAGCTGCGCCACGCGGTCGACCAAGGCTTCCACCTCTTCATCGCTGCTGGACCGGCCCCTGGGCAGCGTGGCCGCCAGCGCGGGCGCCGTCATCGCGGGCTGCTTGGTGGCCACCGTCCAGTGCAGCAGCATCACGATCAGAAAGCTGATGGCGTAGTTGATGCCGGCCCACAAGCCGCCCCAGAAGGCCCCCAGCCCCAACGCCACCAGCGCGAACTTGACGAAAGTGGTGCCGGCAATCACCGCGCCGCCGCCGCAGGCGCGGCGCAGCATGTCGCGGTACTCCAGGGCATTGCGGGTGATGTAGTTCGAGCCGGTTTCGGCGCTGCGCTCGGCCACCTGGCGGGCCAGCAGCGAATAGTGGCGCGCAAACAGCGCACGCACGCTGCGCAACTGGCGCAGCCGCCGCACCAGGTTCAGCAGCAGGCGGTGGCCTTCGGCCAGCGGGTCGGGGGCCAGCACACAGTCCACCAAGGCTTCGATGCGCAGGGTGCGGCCCTGCAACTGGTCAAGGTCGAACACGATGTCCACCGACACGCCGTAAGACTCCAGGTGCGGCATCACGCTGGCAGCGGCGCGGCGGCAGGCGTCCAGCAGCGCACGCAGGTAGGCCGCCTCGCGCAGCGCGTCGCCTTGCCGGCCTTCCAGCAGCGCCCCGCGCAGCGCCGCTGCGGCGGGTGTGATCTGGCGGAAGGGTTCGGCCTGTAGCAGCGTGGTGTCCATGCGCTGGCGCAGCGCCGGGGTGTAGCCGGCGGCGTGAACGGCGCTGACCAGGATGGTGATCGCGTCCAGCAGCGTCGCCCGCGTGGCGGCGGCACCCGGCCCCAGCAAGGCCGCCGTTCGCACCAGCGTGTCGCCGTCCAGGGCCTGCAACCAGATTTCATCGCCCGGCTCAAAAAGCAGGCGAAAGAGCGCCGCCAGATCGCGTGTTTCGGGTGTGCCCGGCAGCAGCCGCTTCTGCACCCGCGACAGCAGCTCGCTGCCAAAGGACAGGCGTGAGTTGAAGCCCAGGTCGGCATACAAGGAAGCCGCGTCGATGTCGGCCCAGAAGGCCCGCGCCAGGCCCTGCACCCGCTGGCGCAGCGGCTCGTGGCGCTCGATCTGGTTGAGCAGGTGGCGAAGGCGCAGCGCCGGCAGCGGCGTGCGGGTGTCCCCGGCTGCTGGTGCCGCCTTGGCGGCTGTCGCCGATGCGGGGTCCGGGGTTGCGACCGGTGTGGCTGCCGATGCAAGGGACCTGGGCGCGTGACGCAGCCACTCCATGAGCCGCACCATCCACAGGTGCCGTTCGGCCTGGCTGGCCTTGGGGTCAGCCGCGTTGACCAGCGCGGTCAGATCCCAGGCGCCGGACATCGGTCAGTGCAGGGCGCCTGGATAGCGCAAGGCAAAAGCCGGCACCTGGGCCTCAAATGGGTAGGCCTCTTCGGTCATGCAGAAGAAGGTACCTTCCATCTGGCCCATGGGGGTGTCGATGCGTGTCCAGCTGTTGTATTCGAACTGCTCACCTGGCTTGAGCAGCGGTTGGTGGCCCACCACCGCCAGGCCGCGCACGTCTTCGTGGTCGCCTTGGGCGTTGGTGACGATCCAGTGCCTGGCCACCAGCTGCGCCGTGATGTCGCCCGTGTTGCGGATGAGCACGGTGTAGGCAAAGGCAAAAGGGCCTTCGGGGGGTTGCGACTGGTCTGGCAGGTACTGCACACGGACCTCGCAGGTGAACTGGGGTTTGGCCATGCGGGCGATTCTAGGCACGGCTCCTAGAATCGACCGCATGAGCACCTACCGCATCGCCCCCAGCATCCTGTCGGCCGACTTTGCCCGCCTGGGCGATGAAGTCAGGAGCGTCATCGAAGCCGGCGCCGACTGGATCCATTTCGACGTGATGGACAACCACTACGTGCCCAACCTCACCTTCGGGCCCATGGTGTGCCAATCGCTGCGCTCGCACAGCACGGTGCCCATCGACGTGCACCTGATGGTGCAACCGGTGGACGCCCTGGCCCAGGCCTTCTGCAAGGCCGGCGCCGACCTGGTGAGTTTCCATCCCGACGCCAGCGCGCACGTGGACCGCACCCTGCAAGTCATCAAGGGCGAAGGCAAGCAGGCCGGCCTGGTGTTCAACCCCGCACAACCGCTGGACGTGCTGGAGTGGGTCATCGACAAGCTGGACCTGATCCTCATCATGAGCGTCAACCCCGGCTTTGGCGGACAGAGCTTCATCGACAGCACGCTGCGCAAGGTCGAGCAAGCCCGCAAGATCATCGAAGCCAGCGGATGCGACATCCGGCTTGAAGTGGACGGCGGCATCAAGGTCGACAACATCCGCCGCGTGGCAGACGCCGGCGCCGACACCTTCGTGGCCGGCAGCGCCATCTTCGGGCAGAGCGACTACAAGGGTGTCATCGACGCGATGCGGCGCGAGTTGGGTTGATTCCATGGGCGTCCTGGACCCTGTGCAACCAGGCCTGTTCGGGGCTGGTTTGGCTGACGTGCCGCCATGGCAAGGCTACGATGCAAGGGGGGCTGCAGCCTGCCTGGGCATGGAGCCCACCTGGCGTCGCAAGCAGGGCATCACGCTCACGCCGCAGCCCTTGGTCGAAATGATGCTGTGTCGCGTGGCAGCCGCGGGCTCCTTCGACACATTGGTGGATCCCGGCGCTGGAACCGGACGCTTCTGCATCGCGGCAGCTCGAAAGTTTCCCAAGCTTCGCATGCTGGCCATCGAACGCGACCCCGAAATGCTGGATGTCCTGCGGCGCAACCTGGCCGTAGAGGGGCTTGCCGACCGCGTGACGGTGCTGGCCGGTGACTTCAGGGAGGTGCCGGTCGCACTGCAAGGCCGTTGTGTCTTCGTGGGCAACCCACCATTTGTTCGCCACCATGACATCGAGCCGCACTGGAAACACTGGTACGCCGCGGCGATGGCGCGTTTTGGGCAAGCGGCGTCGCAGCTGGCCGGACTGCACCTGCACTTTCTGGCGCGCGTGACCCAGCTGGCCCGTGCCGGCGATCATCTGTGTTTTGTCACGTCGGCGGAGTGGCTGGACAACGGTTACGGATCGGCCTGGCGTGCCTTGCTCAGCAGCCCGGCGGGCCCCTTGCACTTGAGCAGTTTGTGGGTGGCCGATGCGCACGAGGCTGTGTTCCCTGACGCCTTGGTATCGGCCGTGGTGTTTGAAGCCAGCGCTGGGCCGGGCTTGCATGACGTCGAACTTGGCGCATTGCGCAAAGGCGGTCTGCATCTGGCACGGACCCTGGCTGCGCCGGTGCTGGCGCTCCAAGACCGCTGGACTGGCCTGTGCCAGACCGATCTGACCGTGCCAGCCACGGGCATAGAGCTGGGTGAGCTGTTCAGGGTCACCCGTGGCCAGGTCACGGGCATGAACGAAGCCTGGGTGTTGCCTGTTGGCTCATTGGCCCTTCCGCCGACTTTGACCCTGCCCGCCGTGACCCGGGCGCGCGAGATCATTGACGGGACCGTTGAAGCTGCAGATGCCTTGGTCCGGCTGAGGCGGGTTGCGAATCTGCCCACCGATCTGGCGACCTTGCCGACAGCACTGCGGGCTAAAGCCGACAATTTCTTGACGCTGGCGCATGCCAAGGGTGCGGCTGCGGGCTATGTGGCCCAGCAGCGCCGTTCCTGGCATGCACTGGACCTGCGCGAGCCTCCGCTTGCCATGGTCAGCTACATGGGCCGAAGGCCACCTGTGTTCAGGTCCAATCCGCATGGCGTGAGCTACTTGAACATCGCGCACGGTTTGTACGCCAGGGAGCCCCTGGCGGCTGACACATTGCGACGTGTCCTGGACTTCCTGAACACGAACATCCAAATGCGGGATGGCCGGATGTACGGCGGTGGCATGGCCAAGTTCGAGCCCAGCGACATCAAGCGCTTGCGTGTGCCGCCTGTCGTCTTGGATCCCGTGGCATGAGCGCCCTTTTTTTTCCTCATGCCTGCAGGTGGGAACTGGACCAGATCGAACTGGACGTGGCCTTGGCGAGGAAGGATTTCAGAAGCCGGCGCCTGGGTGAGCCGCTGCAGCGGTACCTGAGCGCATTCGACCTCGCCCAGCCCGAGGTGGACAGGCTGACCCGTGTTCTGGAACGTGTGTTGGCCGGCGGGCCGGTGGCAGAGACCGAACTGCGCAAGCTCTGGTCCAGCGAGACGGGGCGCGCAGCCTTTCGGTACCTTGGGGCCCCACCTATCTCGGACGATGACCTGCAGACCTTGGCCGAGTGCCGACTGGCGCCTGCATCGGCAGGTTCAGACGCTCAGTTTGGCGAGGCCCTGTTGGCTGTGATGCGAACCATCGTTGATCCTCGGCGATTTCCTTGGATTGCTGGAAAGCGGCCAGCAAGTGCATCAGAGAGAGCCGCCGCGACGCTGGCCACCACCACGCTCATGGCTTCGCAGCGGGTGCAGACCTTGCGACGCGGCGACGAAAAGGCGGCCGTTGAAGGCGCGGTCAAAGGCCTGCCGGTGGGCATGGGCTGGCAGCTTGCGGCTTCGCGCCGCCCGGGTGGCATCCTCAAGCTGTTGACAGATGCGCCCGCGCAACGGACCTTCCTGACGCAAACCAATCTGGGTACGGACAACGCGGACGTGATCGTGCGGCTGGATGACGGCCGCCTGCTGGCCGTCGAGTGCAAAGGTTCGAATAGCGAAATCAACAGCCGCAAACGGTTGAACAAAGAAGCGGTGCAAAACGCCAGGGCCTGGCTGCTAGGCTTTGGTGCGGATCAGGTAGTGCCCGCGGTTGCGCTGCAAGGTGTTTTCAATGCGCGCTACGTAGCCGAGGCCCAACAGACGCCCATGGTGGTGTTCTGGAGTCATCGCCTTGATGACTTGCGCAACTTCGTGGCTTCAGCTCACTGAATTCAGGGGTCAGCTGCGGCGGTCGATGCGCCTGGCCAACACCACGCTGGTGGTGGTCTTGAGCACCCCTTCAAAAGCGCCGATCTCGTCCAGCAGCGCATCCAGGCGCGCCGGCGATTCGGCGTGCAGCAGCGCAAGATAGTCGAACTCGCCGCTGACAGAACACAGCTGGCGCAGTTCGGGCAGCGTGGCCAGGCGGGCGGTCACCAGGCGGGCGGCCTTGGGTTCGGTGGTGATGCCCACATAGGCCTCAACGCCACGTTCGCCTTCGTCCACGCCCAGGCGCACCGTGTAGCCCACGATCACGGCCTGCCGTTCCAGGCGGTTGATGCGCGCCAGCACGGTGGTGCGAGCCACGCTCAACTGACGCGCCAGGTCGGCGGCGCTGGTGCGTGCATCAGACTGCAGCAGCGCGATCAGTCGGCGGTCCAGTTCGTCCAGCAACATGCCCGCATTCTCTGCGAGCGCTGCAGTCGATTGGCAGGCAGATTGGCAGGCAGATAGGCAGGCGCTCTGTATTGGGCCAAACTGGACCCATCGTGATTGGAATACAGTCACGTCGGCAGTAAGCAGCAAGTCACCGGGCCGCAGAGCTGGGGCTTTGAAGGGAGCGACGTCCGACACACCTGAGGCGACGCATGAAATTCCGAACAGTCACCATCTTCAGCGGCCATGTCTTTGAAGTGCCGCAAAGCGTGCAACGCATCGATCACCGCGCCACCCACGGTTGGCAACTGCGGTACGGCGGCACCAAGCTGTACTCAGACCACAGCAACGACGGCAGCGGCGCCGCCGAGTCGCTGCGCCTGGCCACCAAAGAACTGCTCAAGCGCATCGCGTCGATGCCGGCGCCTTCGCTGCTTCAGCGTGGGCCCAGCGCCAACAAGAGCAACAACCTGCCAGTGGGCATCAGCGGGCCCATCGTGCGCCAGCGCAGAGGCAGCGTGCTGCGCGACTGCAGCCTGGCGGTGCTGATCCCGCGCTTCGGTGAAAAACCGCAGCGGCGCAGCATCTACATCGGCACCGAGAACACCTATACCGTGGCCCGTTTCAAGGCCGCTCTGGCCCGCGCCGTGGTCATGCGCGCCGAGGCAGTCGAGGCCTACGAAACTGCCACCACGCGCGACAAGCGGGCACAGGCCCGGGCGCACAAAAAAGAACTGAAGGCAGCGGCGTCTGCATAGGTTTTGACGAATAATTTGGTCATTTTGACTAAAGTTAGATTTGTTGTGACGTATTGATAGTTTTTTTCGACGTGGGTTTTGCCTAGACTGCGGGCAAGCCACCCTTCTTGGAAAGAACCTCATGCGCATCACCCTTCTTGGCGCCGGCCACATCGGCCAGACCATCGCCCGCCTGCTCGGCCACAGCGGCGACTACCAGGTGACGGTGGTTGACCGCAGCGCCGCGGCGCTGGACAAACTGGCCGGCGAACCGGTGGCCACGCGGGTGGCCGAAACCGCCGACCCGGGCGCATTGCTGACGGTCTTGAAGGGCCAGCAGGCGGTGATTAACGCGCTGCCCTACCACCTGGCCACCAGCGCCGCCACCGCCGCGCGCGAAGCCGGCGTGCACTATTTCGACCTCACCGAAGACGTGGCCGCCACACGAACCATCAAAGCCCTGGCCGATGGTGCACCCACCGCCTTCATGCCGCAGTGCGGGCTGGCGCCGGGTTTCATCGGCATCGTGGCGCACCACCTGGCGAAAAGTTTCGACACGCTGCAGGAAGTGAAGATGCGGGTGGGCGCCTTGCCGGCCTTCCCCACCAACAGCCTGAAGTACAACCTGACGTGGAGCGTGGACGGCCTCATCAACGAGTACTGCCACCCCTGCGAAGCCATACGTGGCGGCCGCAACATCGAGGTGCTGGCGCTGGAGGGCCTGGAACACTTCAGCCTTGACGGCACCGAGTACGAAGCCTTCAACACCAGCGGCGGCCTGGGCACGCTGTGCGAAACCCTGGCCGGCCGCGTGCAGTCGCTGGACTACAAAAGCGTGCGCTACCCGGGCCACCGCGACCTGATGAAGCTGCTGCTGGAAGATCTGCAGCTGAACCAGGACACCGAGACGCTGAAGTCCATCATGAGGAAGAGCATCCCCAGCACCATGCAGGACGTGGTGCTGGTTTTCGTGACCGTCAGTGGCCTGCGTGACGGCAACCTGGTGCAGGAGGTCTTTGCGCGCAAGATCTTTGCCGACCGCAACGAAGCTGCGCCGCTGTCGGCGATTCAGATCACCACGGCCGCGGGTGTGTGCGCGGCGGTGGACCTGTTCCGTGAAGGGCAACTGCCGCAGAAGGGGTTCTTGCGGCAGGAGCAGGTTGCGCTGCCGGCCTTCCTGGCCAACCGCTTTGGCAAGGCGTACCAGCAAAGCCGGCAGGTCGAAAGCATCGGCTAAGCCACTCAAGCCCCATCAGCTGCCGCATGCAAGCCCAGCAAGCCCAGCAAGCCCAGGGCCAGGCTGTGCGGCCGTGAATCCGGCTCGGCCAGCGTGTGCAGCACGTTCATGTGGTGACGGCCCGGCACAACTTCGCACACGGGCACCCGTTGCGGCCCCCAGGCCTGCTGGATGAGCCGGTTCTGGCGTTGGAATTCTGCGGTTTCGTCGCCGCCCACCAGCGCCACCAGTTGCCCGTGTTTCGGCGCTGGCATCAGTGCCGGGCTCAGCGCGCGCGCCTCGGCCGCGCTGAGCTTCAGGTCAGGCGCCAGGAAGGGCGCGTGTCGCAGCGGCTCCACGTCAAACACGCCGGACAGCGCCAGTGCAGCATGCACCAGCTGTGCTGGCAGGTCAGCACCGACCTCGGCCCAGCGGCAGGCCAGCATCATGGCCGCAAGGTGCCCACCCGCCGAATGCCCGGCCACCACGATGCGTTGCGGGTCACCCCCATGGCGGTGAATGTGGCGGTGCACCCAGGCCACCGCGTGCACCATTTGCCACACGATGTGGCGCACGGTCACCGCCGGCGCCAGCGCGTAGTTGGGCACCACCACCAACGCGCCCGCCAACACAAATGGTGCGGCCACGAAGGACTGATCCTGCTTGTCCAGCGCGCGCCAGTAGCCGCCGTGGATGTACACCAGCACTGGCGCCTTGTTCGATGCCGGCGAGGCAAAGATGTCCAGCTTTTCGCTGGCATGGCTGCCATAGGGCACATCCAGCTGGCAGGGCACCGTGGCACGGGTGTGGGCCGAGCGTTCGACCCAGCCTTGGCGTATTGCCGCCTGCTCGGGGATGCCCGAACGGGCGTCGTACTGCTGATCGTGCCAGGCGGGGCTGTGGGGTCGGTTCATGGGTTTGGCTTCGGGGCTGTCTCTAGCGCATTCAGGCTTTGGCTTTGCGGCTGGCCTTGCCCTCGCGCAGCGCAGCATCGATCAGCGCGTCGGCCATCCACAGTGCGATGCGTTCCACCTCGCGATCGGGCAGGCCCCAGATGTCCTTCAGGATGATGTAGGGCTCGATGCCGTAGACGACCGACAAGGCGCGGTGCAGTCGGTCGCGCACGGCCGGTGGCATCTGCGGCGCCAGCGGCGCAATGGCGTGCTCCAGGATGCGGATGCGATGGCCGCGACGGTACGGTTCTTCTTCCAGCAGGCCCGCCCTTTCCAGTGCGCCTTGCTCCAGCGACAGCTGGGCGGCGGCGCGCAACTGGGGCTCAAATTCGGTGAAGCGCGGGAAGGTGCGCATGAAGAGCTCACGCACACGTTCACGCCCGTTGGCCTTGTCGGACGCAATGGTGCGCACCGGGCCCAGCGAAGCATCGATGACCGCGGTGATGAGTGCGCTGCGGGTCGGAAAGTAGCGGTAGGCGGTGGCACGCGACACCGCCGACTGCACCGCCACTTCGGCCACCGAAGGGATGTGGCCCTTGGCCTGGATCAGCCGCATCGCCGTGTCCAGCAGCAGCTTGAAGGTCGAGGCCTTGACGCCGCGCGCAGGCGGCGGCGGCGCTTCGGTGATCTTGTGCTTGAGGCGGGGCATGCGGGTATGTCCTGAGGCCCTGGAGCCGGAGTCCTTCTTGTAAGCGGGGCGACCCGGACTCTATGATGCAACCATCCCGATTTGAGACACAAGTCTCAAAAGATTGGGGTAAACGACAACGCGGACGTTGGCGCCCTCAGGCACCCCACGATCCGCGTGCCCAAGGAGACAGGCACACATGCGAATGGCCAGCTGGCGCTGGGGCGGCACCCACCACGCGGGCACGGTATCTCCGTGCGGCCGCGAGGTCACGCCGCTGGCCGTGCCGCAGCCCGAGCGGGGGGTTCTGCGCCTGATCCAGTTGCTGGCTCGAGGTGATCCTCTGCCTCGTGCCGTGGGCCCGCGCCTGCCCATTGACGCGGTGGCGCTGTGTGCGCCCCTGCCGCGCCCGCTTCGCAGCCTGTTCTGTGTGGGCCGCAACTACCGATCGCATGCCGCCGAGCTGGCGGGTACCGTCTTCCGCGACAGCTTGCCCAAAGAGGACACCTGGCCCATCGTCTTCACCAAGTTCGCCGACTGTGTGGTGGGCCCTTTCGATGGCGTGAAGATGCCCGCTCGCCAGGCCTCGGTGCAGATCGACTACGAAAGCGAACTGGCCGTGGTCATCGGCCGTGGCGGCATCGACATCCCGCGTTCGCGCGCCATGGATCATGTCTGCGGCTACACGGTGGTCAACGACGTCTCGGCGCGCGACGTGCAGGTGCGCCACCAGCAATGGGACCTGGGCAAGAGCTTCGACACCTTCTGCCCCATGGGCCCGTGGATCACGACAGCCGACGAGGTGGACGGCCGCGACACGCGGGTGCGCGGGTGGGTCACGCCGGCCGGCGGCAGTCCGGAACTGCGCCAGGACGGGCGCACACGCGACATGATCTTCGACATCGCCACGCTCATCGAAACCTGCTCGCGCGGCATCAGGCTGCACCCCGGTGATGTCATCGCCACCGGCACGCCGGCCGGCGTGGGCATGGGCTTCACGCCGCCGCGCTGGTTGAAGGCGGGTGATGTTGTCAAGGTCGAGATCGATGGCCTGGGCGCCATCGAGAACCGGTTTCACTGAGCCGCGCCATGGCCCTGCACAGTTTTGATCGCATGGTGGTGGAAGACGAAGGCGAAGGCGACGCCGTTGTGTGCGTGCACGGCCTGGGCGGCAGTTCCAACACCTTCACACCGCTGATGCCGGTGCTGGCACGCCACCGCGTGCTGCGC
>JBBRCN010000044.1:0-32923 GCA_038204775.1 Burkholderiales bacterium
GAGGGCCGCGCGAGGCCCACGGCACGCCGCCTAGAATCGCAGGCCAGTCTCTGCCCGTAGCTCAACTGGATAGAGCACCAGCCTTCTAAGCTGGGGGTCGCAGGTTCGAGTCCTGCCGGGCAGGCCAAAGCAGGTTTTCAGATTTAGACGCACGAAGACTCAAGCCGCCATGTGAATCAATCACTTGGTGGCTTGCGATTCGCCCCCTGCTGATCCAGCACGCCTTGACCCCGACCCTCGACCCACCGGCGTTGTGCGTTCCGGCCATGCAGGCCCTCTTGGCTGTGACCAGTGCGCTGACCGCGCCCTTCGAGTTGCACGACATGCTGGCCGAGGTGGCCGCGGCAGTGCGCAGTGTGCTGCAGGCCGGGCGTGCGTCAGTCTGGCTGCTGGACGCAGCACAGGCGCAAACTGTTCATCGAGGTCTCCAGCGATTTGCAGCTCGTGCGCGTGCCGCTGGGGGCGGGCCTGGTGGGCAGCTGCGCCGCCAGCCGCCGGCTGATCAACGTGCCCGACTGCTACGCCGATCCAGGCACCCCCCGCAGTCGAGGGGGCCGACAAGCCCCTGGTCTCGCATGCACGGCCGGCCGGCCGCAGCTAGAGTCTGCGCATTTGTGAAAAAAAGTACGTGACCCATGTTTACCAGCCATCTCACCACCCTCAACCGCTGGACTCTGCCGAGACTGCTGGCGGCGGCAGCCCTGGTCCTGACCGCGGCCCTGCCGGCTCACGCCACCTTCGTGCAGGGTGACTGGGATCCCCCATTCGGCCCACCCTTCCCCGACCTCGGCTGGCGCGGCACCACGACCATCTTCGTGCCCACGGCCTGCCTGGTGCTGACGGGCACGGTGGTCAACGACGGGGCGCTCTGCCCGCTGATGTCAGTGGTCAATGCCAAGGTCGAGTTTTACGACCTTGCAGACACAGGCCTCACCACCGTGGAGGCGCTGAACTTCGACACGCTGGTGGCCGTGGAGCGCATCGTCGTCAACGCCGGCCTGGTTGAAGGCTTTGCGCTCGACTCATTGGGCTGGGTGCTGAGCACCAGTGCGTTGGGTGTCACGGTTCCCGGAGGCGACCAAGCCTCGTTCGGTCTGGAAATCGACATTCTCAGGGACGGAACCTTTGCGGTCCTGATGTGGCGCGAGGAGATCGGGAACCCGACCGGTGGCCGCAACGGTCCGCCAGCCAAGCTGGTGATCACCCAGTTCGCCGACCCGACAGGCGTATCGGCGCCCGGCAGCGGCACCCTGGCGCTGGTCGGCCTGGTGGGCCTGCTGGCGACATCGGCGCGGCGCCGGCGGCGCTGAGAAGTTCGAGGCTCAGCCCGGCGTTGGCGCTGCCTCAGCGCGCCGCGGCGCCAGGGCCAGCGCGGCCTGGACGGCGTCAGCCAGGGTCGTGGCCTCGGAGGCGGTGAGCACCTGGGTCCAGTGCCAGTCGCCCAGCAGCTCGCGCAGCGACTCCTCCAGCACGTGCGCCATCACGGCGGCCAGCGGCTCGCGCGCCAGGCCCGAGGCCTGACGGGCCCTCGAGGCCACGCCCAGCAGCACGCCGGCCTGGCTGAACTCGCCCAGTGCGTGGGCCAGCGCCGCCATGTCTTCAAGCGAGGCCAGCAGCTCCGCACGCATTTCGTGGTGCTGAAAGGTCGAAAGCGCCTGCTGCATGGCGACCTGCGCGTCCATCAGCGCGCCCTGCTGCAGCGCCAGCCGACCCAGCGCGGCACCGGCGCGGGCTTCGCCGCGCCGGTCGGCGGCCTGGCGCGCCCTGGCCAGAGCGCGGTCGAGGTGGTGTCGCGCCGCCGGCAGGTCGCCGGCGTTCTGCGCGCAGCGGCCCAGCAACCACTCACACTCGCTCTCGATCTCGTGATTGCCCAGTTCGGCCGCCAGCGCCAGGCTGTCGCCCAGGTGCGCCACGGCCTCGCGCCAGCGCTCCAGGCCGATGCAGACATGGCCCAAGTGCTGCATCACGATGGCCTCGGAAACGCGGTGGCCCAGCGCGCGAAAGAGACCGAGCGCTTCGAGCTCGGACTGCAACGCCGCCGACGCGTCGCCGGCCGCGAGCTGGGCCATCGCCAGCGTCGACAGCGTCTGTGCGGTGCCCACGCGGTCGTCGGCAGCGCGGCGCAAGGCCAGGCAGGTGCTGAGCTGCGCCCGCGCCTCGCGCGGGTCGCCGTGCGCCACCGCAAGGGCTGCGGCGGCGTACAGCGCGTGGGCACGCGCCAGGTCGCTGGCCAGCACGGCCGGTAGCGCCAGCGCGGCGCGCATCAGCTCGCGGCCTTCCGACAGATAGCCGCGGGTGATGAAGAAGTTCTGCAGCGCCACCGGGATCTTGGCCGCCAGCAGCGGGTCGACGATGCCGGCACGTGCGGTGGCCATCGCGGCGCGCAGGTTGTCGAGTTCGTCCTCCAGCCGCGCCACCCACAGCGCCTGCTTTGCACCCTTCATCCCGTCGCGCGCCTGCTTGGCGATGCCGAACATCTGCTCGGCGTGGCGCGCCATCGTCGGCTCGGCATCCGGGAGCTCGCGCAGCTTCTCGACCGCGTACTCGCGCAGGGTCTCCAGCATCGAGTAGCGCACGCCGCCGTCGGCCTGGTCGGCCATCGAGACGAGCGAGTGGCCGACCAGGCGGTCGAGCAGGTCGGCGAGGTCCAGCGGGTCGAGCGGCTCGGTGCCGCAAACGGCCTCGGCGCCGGCGAGGTCGAAGCCGCCCACGAACACCGCCAGGCGCGCGAACAGCGTCTGCTCGGCCGGCGCGAGCAGCTCGTGGGACCAGTCGACCAGCGAGCGCAGCGTCTGCTGCCGCTGCTGCGCCACGCGGCTGCCACCGGTGAGCAGCCGGTAGCGGTCCTTCAGCCGGGCGTTGATGTCGGCCACCGACATCGAGCGCACGCGCGCCGCCGCCAGCTCCAGCGCCAGCGGAATGCCTTCGAGCCGCGCCACCAGTTCGGCCACCGCCGCGGCCTGCGCCGCATCGAGCTGGAAGCCGGCACGCTGGGCCTGCGCGCGCTGCACGAACAGCTGCACCGAGGGCATCGAACCGAGCGCGGCGGTGTCGATGGGCTGGCCCGGCGCCAGGCGCGGCACCGCCAGTGGCTGCACCGGATAGGTCTGCTCACCGGCCACCTGCAGCGCGATGCGGCTGGAGGCCACGATGCGCACATCGGGCGCCTGGCGCAGCAGCGCCTGGGCCAGCGCTGCAGCGGCGTCAACGAGGTGCTCGCAGTTGTCGACCACGAGCAGCAGTCGCCGGTCCTTCATGGCCGCGGCGATGGCTTGCAGCAGCGGCCGGCCCGGCTCCTCTTGCACCTGCAGCAGCCGCGCCGCCTCGACGGCCACCAGCGCCGGATCGCGCAGCGGCGACAGATCGAGGAACCAGGTGCCGTCGGGGAAGTCGGCGCGCGTCTCGGCGGCCACCTGAAGCGACAGCCGCGTCTTGCCCAGTCCGCCCATGCCCAGCAGCGTGACCAGCCGGGTGCGCGGCAACAGGTCCTTGATCTCGTCGACCTCGCGCTCGCGGCCGACAAAGGGCGTGCCCGGCTGCGGCAGGTTGTTCGGCACCTCGCGCACCGGCAGCCAGCGAGAGCCGAACCGTACGACGCGGTAGGCCTTGTCGCCGTCGGGTGGTGCCCCCAGCGCGGCAAGGGCTGGCTCGAACAGCTCCATCGGCTCGGTCACGCCCTTCAGCCGCCAGGCCCCGATGGAGACGACCTTGACGGCCTGCCCTGCGGCAGCAAGGGCGCGGGCAGCGTCCTCGCTCAGCAGCGTCTGTCCGCCCCGGGCCAGGCTCATCACGCGCGCCGCTGTCGGTTTGGCCAGGCCCTCGACCTCGAGCGGCTTGGCGCCGCGGGTGATGTCGTCGGCGCTGTTGGTGCGCAGCATCACCGGCCCCACGTGAAGCCCAGCGCGTGCGGCCAGGGCCAAGCCGCTGTAGGCGCCGACGGCGGCCAGTCCGGCGTGGTAGGCCGCGGCGTAGGCGAGCGCGTCGACAGGGTGCTCGAACAGCAGCAGCATGCCGTCGGTCTTGTCGATCTCACGGCCACCGTGCAGGCGCAGCAGGTCGCGCGCCAAGCGGTCGTGGGCCTGCCACAGCGCGGCCATGCGCAAGTCGCCGATGGTCTGTGCGAGCCGGGTGCTGTCGACCACATCGGTAAGCAGCAGCGCGCGCACCACGGCATCGGCCCCCGGTTCACACTGGGCCGGCGGCGGCCCTGGCAAGGCAGTCAACTCAGGCGCACTCATCCTCCGAGTGTGCCGCGTTGTCGGTTTCCCATGCCAGTAGAAGTTCCCGCGGTCCCGTCAGGCGGCTCAAACGGCGGCCCAACGCCTCGGGCAGCCGCACAGCAGGGAACTCCGACACCCGATAGCTGGACGCCAAACCCGCCGCCACGCCAGCGCCGAGGAGAACTGTCGCGGCCAGTCGAGGCAGCGCACACAAGGCAGGAGCGCAGACCGCAGACGTTGCCACCGGTCTGAAGCACTTGTGAGGATTATCGGCAGGCGTCCGGTCCCTGCCGGGCCGCCATCTGGATGCGCATACAGTACGGCACACCCACTTGCCGATTGCTGCCGTGCAGGCCCTAGCCCCCCTCAACCCCGAACAGGAACTGGCCGTCAGGCATCCGCCAGGCGGTGGCCCGCTGCTCGTCATTGCAGGTGCAGGCACTGGCAAGACGCTGACCCTGGCCTCGCGGCTGGCGCACCTGGTGCTGCAAGGCGCCGACCCGCAACGGGTGCTGCTGATGACCTTTTCACGCCGCGCGGCCGGCGAAATGGCCCGGCGCGCGGCGCGCCTGCTGCACCAGTCCTTGCGCCTGCCGTCCAACACCGCGCCACCCAGCTTGCCCTGGTGCGGCACCTTCCACAGCGTGGCCGCGCGGCTGCTGCGCGAAGAGGCCTCGCGCATCGGCCTGAACACGGGCTTCACCGTGCTGGACCGCAGCGACGCCCAAGACCTGATGGCGCACACACGCCAGGCACTGGGCCTGGCCGACAGCGAACATCGGTTGCCGCTGGCGCCCACCTGCCTGGCCATCCATTCGCGCTGCATCAACACCCGGCAGCCGGTGTCCGAGGTGGTCAAGAGCACCTTCCCCTGGTGCCTGGGCCATGAAGCCGATCTGGTGCGACTGTTCACGGGCTTCGGTGAAGCCAAGCTGCAGCAGCAATCGCTGGACTTCGATGACCTGTTGCTGGCCTGGTGGCATCTGATGCAGACACCCGCCATGGCCGACCGCATCGGCGGCAGGTTCGACCACGTGCTGGTGGACGAGGTGCAGGACATCAACCGCCTGCAAGCCGACATCCTGCTGGCCCTGAAACCCGACGGCCAGGGGCTCACCGCCGTGGGCGACGACGCGCAATCCATCTACGCCTTTCGCGGCGCCGAGGTGCAGCACATTCTTCACTTTCCGCAGCGTTTCGATCCACCGGCGAGGGTGGTCACGCTGACGCAGAACTACCGGTGCACACCGCAGATCCTGGACGCGTCCAACGCCGTGATGGCGCTGGCCGCGCAACGTTTTCCCAAACAGCTGTGGAGCCAGCGCGCAGCAGGCTGCAAGCCACGCCTGATGACGGTGGAAGACGAAGCCGCCCAAGCCCGCGGCGTGGCCGACGCGGTGCTGGCGCAGCGCGAAGCCGGCCTGGTGCTCAAGCGCCAGGCGGTGCTGTTCCGCACCGGCACACACAGTGCGCCACTGGAGCTGGAACTCACGCGGCGCGGGGTCCCATTCGTCAAGTACGGCGGGCTCAAGTTCATGGAAGCGGCGCACGTGAAAGACGTGCTGTCGGTGCTGCGCTGGGCCGACAACCCGCCGGCACGTTTGCCGGCCATGCGCGTGGCGCGCCTGGTGCCCGGCCTGGGCCCGGCCAGCGTGCGGCGGCTGCTGGACCACGAAGGGCCGCTGGCCAGCTTCAAGCCGCCGCCTGCTGCTGCCCTGCCCTGGCAGGCACTGCTGTATCTGATGCAGCACCTGCGCAGCCCGGCCGCGCAGTGGCCCGACGACTTGCAGCGGGTGGTCGACTGGTACCAGCCACATCTGGAGCGACTGCACGACGACGCCCGTGTGCGCCTGGCCGACCTGGGCCAGTTGCTGCAGGTGGCGGCCGGGCACCGCAGCCGCGAGCGGTTTGTCACCGAGCTCACGCTGGACCCACCCGAAGCCAGCAGCGACGAGTCGGGCGTGCCCTTGCGTGACGAGGACTATCTGATCCTGTCCACGCTGCACTCGGCCAAGGGGCAGGAGTGGAACGCGGTGCACATCCTGAACGTGGTGGACGGCTGCATGCCGGCCGACATGGCCACCGGCAGCGCGGCCGAGATCGAAGAAGAGCGCCGGCTGCTGTACGTGGGCATGACACGTGCTCGCGATGAGCTCAGCCTGTGGATGCCGCAGCGCTTTCACGTCACGCAGCAGCGAGCGCTGGGCGGCAGGCACCTGTACGCGCTGCGCTCGCGCTTCATCCCGGCCGATCTGTTGCCGCACTTCGAACAAGTGGCGCCGCAGGCTGCTGCAGAACCGGCCACTGAAGCCGGTCCGACCGAGCCGCTGCTGGACCTGGCAGCTTTGCTGCGTGAGGGTTGGCAGCACCACCCGGGATCGATGGCCCCTGCGCCAGCCGTTCGTGGGCAGAATCGCAGCTGATCTCCCGCACCCGCACCCGCACCCGCACCATCTCAGCGAGGCCGCCATGGCAGACACCCGCCCTTCTCCGATCGCGTCCACCGCAGCCGCCTCAGCGCCGCCATCCAGCGCCGATGGGCCTGATGCCGCACATCTGCTGCGCCAGTTGGGCGCGCGTGCACACCAGCTGCGCGCGGCCACCCGTGCCGCCGACCACTACAACGCACAAGACCAGGCCGCCGACCGCGACACCGGGTCCTGGCTCATGTCCAGCACCGTGGGCTTGGCCGCTGACCTGGCCGCCGATCTGGACAGCCTGGCGCGTGCCATCAAGGAACGCCAGTCCGATGCTGCCCTGCTGGCCCGCCTGTCGCCATTGCGCGTGCGCGCCCACCAGCTGCACGCCGCGGCCAAGGCCGCCGATCACTTCCTGGATCAGGATTCACGCGAAGACCAGGACACCGGCTCATGGCTCATTGCCACGGCCCACGCGCTGGCCGTGAAGTTGGCAGCAGAGATGGACGACAGCGTGGCCGGCGTGCGTCGCACGCCGCCGAACAAAGAAGCGGTGGAGCCGCACGACCCCGCCCTGGTGCGACGGGTGGCGGCCGCGACGGCGACAGCACCCTTGCGCGGAGCCGCCTGAGCCCTGTTGGATGGCGCCAAAAAGCAAAGCGGACGACCGGTGTTTTGACCTGGATCGTCCGTCTTGTGGGATGTTGGTCGGGGTGAAAGGATTCGAACCTTCGACCCACTGGTCCCAAACCAGTTGCGCTACCAGGCTGCGCTACACCCCGATGGCGTCATTGTAGCCGGGGGGTGCCGACTGCCCCACCGACTGCCCCACCGACTGCCCCACCAAATGCCCCACCAAATGCCCCATGAGAAACAGAACAGCTTGAAGGCCAGTTTCACGCGGGTACCGGGGTTGGGCTGATCTGGAAGCCCAGCTGCCCGCCACGCCGCCAGCCTGCCAGCGTCTATCAGCTGCTGTCAGCTGCTGTCAGCTGCTGTCAGCGAAGATTCGCACACAGAGCGGGCGGCCGAGCGGTGGCGGCGGCAGTAGCTGGTGGCCAGCGCGCTATCGTGCGTCCACAATTCAGTCCGACAGCATCAGAGGAGCCAGGCCATGAGGAACCCGATTCACTTCGCTGCACTGCTGGCCGTTCTGACAGCTTTAGGTGGGACGCTCCAGGGCTGTGACGATGGCGGGTCCGAGGCGACGCAGATTGCCTCTGCCAAGGAGTACCTGGCCAAGAATGACCGCAAGGCCGCTTTCATCACGCTGAAGAGCATCCTGCAGAAGAATGACCGGTCGGCCGAGGCCCGTTACCTGCTCGGCAAGGCCTTGATCGAGGGCGGTGACGTGGCCGGTGGCATGACCGAACTGCAGAAATCGCTGGAGTTCGGCGGCGCCGAGACGCTGATCATCCCCGAGGTGGCCAGGGCAATGCTCTTGCTGGGACAGGACGCGGCGCTCATCCTCCGGTTCAGCGCCGAAAAGCTCAATGACGCTGCTGCTGCGGCAGATCTGAAAACCAGCCTTGCAACGGCATTCGCAAAGACTTCCAACAAGGAAAATGCCGAAAGATCGGCCGCCGAAGCGTTGAGCTTGCGCCCGGGTTATGCGCCGGCCCTGATCGTGCAAGCGCGGCTGAACATCAACGAGCGCGATTTCGACGCCGCCCTGAAGCTGCTTGAACAAGTGCTGGTTGCGGATGCCGGCAACAACGAGGCCGGCAACCTGAAGGGCGAGATCCAGCTGCTGATCAAGGCCAAACCCGAGACCGCACTGGCGTCGTTCCAGCAGGCCTTGGATGCCAACCCCAAGTCGGTCTCTACCCGCGCCACGGTTGCCATCCTGCTGTTCAACCAGGGCAAGGTGGCCGAGGCCAAAGCCGAGTTCGAGAAGATGAAGAAGGAGTCGCCGAACCACCCCGACACGCTCTTTCTTGAAGCGCGGCTGGCGTTTGGCGACAAGAACTACAAGTTGGTACGGTCGATCATGGAGCGCATCGTCAAGGCCCGGCCCAACGACCAGGCGGCCCTGCAGTTGGCCGGTGCGGCTGAACTCCGCATGCAATCCCATCTGCTGGCCGAGTCCTTCCTGTCCCGCTCACTCAAGCTTTCGCCAAAGGATCCCCTCACGCGGCTGCTGCTGGCGCAGAGCTTTCTGCAGTCCGGCCAGCCTGAGAAGACGCTGGAAGTGCTGCGGCCGGTGCTGGAGTCCAACAAGGTCGACGGCGCGACGCTGACTCTGGCGGGACAAGCCCACTTGCAGCTGGGGGACGCCAAGCGATCGAGCGATGCATTCCAGAAAGCGACCAAGGTGGCGCCAAGCGACCCTTCCATTCGCACAGCGGCCGCATTGGCCTTGCTTGGGGGCGGCAACAGCAGCCGCGCCATTGCCGAACTGGAGTCGGTTTCCCGTTCCGACACCGGACCCGGCGCCGACCTGGCCCTCGTGAGCGTGCGCATTCGCGATGGCGACCTGCCTGGCGCGCTGCAGGCACTTGACGCGCTGGAGAAAAAAGCGCCCGACCGGGCCTTGCCCCATCTGCTGCGTGGACGCGTGCAGTTGATGCAGAACAACCATGCTGCCGCTGTCAAGAGCTTCGAAACGGCACTGGCCCGCGAACCGGGGTTTTTCCCTGCGGTGGCCAGCCTGGCTGCCAGCGACCTGGCAGCAGGCAAGCCCGATGCCGCGCGAGAACGTTTTGAGAACCATCTCAAGGCCTATCCCAAGAACTTCCAGGCCAAGCTTGCGCTGGCCGAGTTGGCTACACGCACGGGTGCGCCGGCTTCCCGGACGATCGAATTGCTGCGCGAGGCCGTCAAGTTGGCGGCGGGTGAACCCGGCCCCCACTTGGCACTGGTCAATGCGCTGATCGCGTCCGGTGACGCCAAAGGTGGGTTGCTGGCCTCTCAGGAAGCCTCTGCGACTCTGCCCAACAACCTGGAAGTCCTGGATGCCCTGGGCCGGGCTGAAATGGCCGCCGGCGATAGCCAACGCGCGATCTCCACCTTCAAGAAGCTGACGGCACTGCAGCCCAACAATCCGGTGCACGAGATGCGGCTGGCCGACGCCTACATGACGGTCCAAGACCGCAAGGCGGCCGACCGATCGTTGCGCCGTGCCGTGGCATTGCAACCCGATCTGATCGTGGCCCAGCGCCATCTGGCGATGCTGGCACTGCAGGACAAACGCCCGCAGGACGCGCTGGCGGTCGCCCGCGCGGTGCAGAAGCGCAGCCCGACCAGCGCCGCGGGCTTTGCACTGGAAGGCGACGTCGAGGCCCAGCTCAAGAACTGGACCGCCGCTGTGGTCGCCTATCGGGCGGCGCTGAAACGCGAAAAGTCGACTGAGCTCGTCATCAAACAGCACGCGGCGCTGATGGCCGGCAGCCAGGGCGCCGAGGCCGAACGGCTGGCGACCGACTGGGCCAAAGTACGGCCGAATGAGCCCGCTTTCCTCTACTACCTGGGCGACATGGCCCTGACTCAGCGCGATTACGCGCTGGCCGAATCGCGCTACCGCGCCGTGCTTGAAGTGCAGCCCGACAATGCACTGGCGATGAACAACGTGGCCTGGCTGCTGGTGCAGCAGGGCAAACCTGGGGCGGTGCCCTTTGCGGAGCGGGCCAACAACTTGCGCCCGAACCGCCCGGAGTTTCTGGATACCTTGTCCACAGCCCTGGAGGCCAACAATCAGTTGCCTCAGGCCGTGGACGCGCAAAAGCGTGCGCGGTCGCTGCGGCCCAGGGATGGAGCGCTCAGCCTGAGGCTGGCCAAGCTGTACATGAAACAAGGCGAAAAGGCACAGGCCCGCGAGGAACTCGATGCCTTGGCGAAACTAGGCGACAAGTTCGCCGGGCAGGCGGAAGTGTCCGCCTTGTTGAAGTCCTTGTAGCCAGGCGGCCGAGTGGGTGGCCGTCTGCGTGCGGAGGCCTGGGGCGCAGGTATGAGTCGGATCCGGTTTGCATTCGGCATTGATCTGCGAACGCTGGCGCTGTTTCGGGTGCTGGTGGCGGCCATGGTCATTGCCGATCTTGCCAGTCGCCTGCGCGACCTGACCGCGCACTACTCGGACGATGGTGTCCTGCCGCGCTCGGCGCTGCTGCAGATGAACGGCAGCTGGCCGATGTCGTTGCACGTCTTGAGCGGTTCCGCCATCTGGCAGGGCACCCTGATGGGCTTGGCAGCACTTGTCGCTCTGGCCCTGTTGGTGGGCTACCGGACGCGGACGGCAACCGTGGTGTCCTGGCTGCTGCTGGTGTCGCTCATCACCCGCAACCCGACACTGGTGCAAGGCGGAGACAACCTGCTGGCCATGCTGCTCTTCTGGGGCATGTTCCTGCCGCTGGGCGCGCGATTTTCTGTCGACACTGCGCTCGATCGATCGGCCGTGCCGGCACCGAATCTTCACTTCTCGGCGGCCACGGTGGCTCTGCTGCTGCAGGTGATGTCGGTCTACTTCTTCAGCGCGCTGCTGAAGTCGGGGCCATCCTGGGTGTCCGACGGCACGGCCGTGGCGCACGCTCTGAACATCGACCACCTGGCCACGCCCGTTGCGGTGTGGTTTCGACAGTTTGAAGCGCCGATGACGGCCTTGACACACTACGTCTGGTGGCTGGAGTTGCTGGGGCCTGTGCTGATGTTCGTGCCGCTTGTGCAACCTTGGCTGCGCCTGGGGCTGCAGTGGATGTTCATCACCATGCATGTCGGCTTCTTCATGAGTCTGGCGATCGGGCTCTTCCCTTTCGTCAGCATCGCGTCCTTGTCAGCTTTCACACCGGGATCGGTATGGGACTGGCTGGAGGCGAAGCTGCAGGACCCCAAACGCCGTGGCTTGGCAATGCACTACGACGGCGGCTGCGAGTTCTGCCTCAAGACTTGCCTGTTGCTGCGCACGCTGCTGTTGCTGGGGCCGGTGCCGGTCCTGAAAGCGCAGGACACCGCGGACATCCACCTCGACATGCTTCAACACAACAGTTGGGTCGTCGTGGACCACGACGGATCGCGCAGCGTTCGGTGGGCCGCCGTGGCACTGGTGATTCGACGGTCTCCTGTTTTCGGCTTCTTCGGGCGGCTGTTGGGTGCCCGCGCGCTGGCGCCCCTTGGCGACCGCATCTACCAGTTCGTGGCCGATCACCGGGCGGCGCTGGGCCGTGTCAGCGCGGTGACGCTGCCCTACCGCACGCTGCAAGTCGACGCGTCCCGGGGCGCCAACCTCGTGGTGGCGGGGCTGGCCATCGTCGTGATGTGGTCCAACCTCGCTTCCCTGCCTTCGGCTGGCATCCCGCTGCCCAGTACGCTGAACTACTTCGTCCGGTCATCGCTGCTGACGCAGAAATGGAACATGTTTGCGCCTGCACCTTCCGTGCACGAGGGCTGGTTCGTGGTGCGGGGTCAGACTGAACAGGGCGGGATAGTCGATGTCCTGCACGACAGACTGGGCGACGTGGACTTCGACAGGCCACGCTCGCTGGCCGATGAATTCCCCAACTACCGCTGGCGCAAGTACCTGATGCGCCTGGCTTTTGACGAAGTGCCCAAGGCACATCGGGCGCTGTATGCCCGCTACCTGTGCCGTTCATGGGAGCCAAGAGCCGGTGCGCAGAGCCGGTTGGCGCGGCTCCAGATCTACTTTGTCCATGAGTACATCCAGCGCAGCGAACAGGGCGTCTGGAGCCGTGCCCAAGAGCTGCTGCTGATAGCCGAGCACGAATGCGCCCAGGCCGAATCGGCTGTGCAAGGATCGGCCACGCGGTAACGGCGCCGGCCGGCTGCTGCTACGGAGTGGTTGCCAGACTGAGAGTGTCGAAATCCTTGACAAGAGAGTGATCCGCTGGCGGGCCGATGGCTCGATGCCGACGACAACTGATTGAAAAATATTGACATTTCCCAACTGGCATACACCATGCTCGTGTTTGGATGATCACTCCACTACGAACGAGGGCACCCATGAAACTGAACTTCAAGACTCTGACCACCGCAGCGTTGCTTGCGCTGGGCATGGCATCCGGCGCGAACGCTGGCTCTGTCTTTCTGACCGGCCACGATGTCGACCTTCACGATGGCCAAAACGGCTTCGACGTCGTGATCCTGGATTACCTGCGCGGCGCCGGTACGGGAACCGCAATCGCGGCAGCCAGCTACAGGGTCGGGGTGATCCGTTCGACGGGTATTGGTTTCGTCGGCGGCGTCCTTGAGGGTGCGCCTCTGTGGGCTGGTGGCGTCACGCAGCTCGACCCGAGCACGGTGTCTGCCGCTGCTTTCGCGACCTTCCTGTCGGATATTGATGTCATGGTGGTTGCATCAAACGTCGATTGCGGCGGTTGTGCGCTGACCGATGCCGACTCTGCCGCCCTGAATGCTTTCGCTCCGGAAATCGCGACCTGGTTCAATGCGGGTGGCGACATCTGGGGTAACAGCAGCGCTGACCTGGCCACCTACTACAACTTCCTGCCGGCGGGTGCTGCTGCTGCGGGCGCGTCGATTGGAGGCTCCTCCGGCTTTGTATGCACTGCGGCTGGTGTGGCAATCGGCATTGACTGCGACGCTGGTGGCGTGTCGAACATCAACGGCTTCCCGACCCACAACCGTTTCACGTCCTTCGCCGCCGCTTTCACGGTGTTCGAAACCCGTACTACCGTCTCTGGCGTCACCGAAACGATCTCGATCGGCCTTCGCGACGGCAGAATTGTTGACGGCGGCATTGTTGACGGCGGTACCGTTCCGGAACCTGGTTCCCTGGCCTTGGTCGGCCTCGGTGCCTTGGCTCTCGGACTGTCGCGTCGCCGCGCTGCGGCTCGTTGAACTTGGCCTGACTAGGCAACCGGCGGTCGCCGGATGGGTTGACTGAGTGCCCGATTGAAAGATGGGCGCCTGAGAAATCAGGCGCCCATTAGACTTTTTGCAGTCAAATTTGCACCTCGCGAATCTGCGTCTCCTCCGGGTGGTGGTTCAGCACGCAGGGGGGCAGTTGCTCGGCAGATGCTCGGCAGTGCTCTGCTGATGGTGACTTCAGCCGCCCTTGCCAAAGAACTTGCTGCAAGGTGCGCCCACAGCCGTGTTGTCCAGTTGCGCCTGCGTCGATCCGCCCATCGGCCTTGTGCTGCGTGTCTCGCTGGTTGGCAGTGTTCAGCCGCCTGCCGCCGCCTGGCGTATCGCCGCCAGCGTGGTGCGGCTGGTGCTGACATTGGCGTCCAGCTTCACGTGCAGCAGCGTCGGCACACCGGCCTCGATGGCGCGCACCAGCGCCGGCTCGATGGCCGCCGTGGCATCGATGAATTCACCGCGCCAGCCGTAGGCCCGTGCCAATGCAGCGAAGTCGGGGTTGAAGAGGTCGCTGCCGCTCACACGGGCCGGGTAATCACGTTCCTGGTGCATGCGGATGGTGCCGTAGGTGCCGTTGTCCACCACCACGCTGATCAGCTTTTTGGCGCCGTAGCCCGTGGCGGTGGCCAGTTCCTGCCCGTTCATCAAGAAGTCGCCGTCGCCCGCGATGTTGACCACCCAGCGTTCGGGCTGCAGCAGCGCCGCGCCCACGGCAGCCGGCAGGCCGTAGCCCATGGCGCCGGACGTCGGCGCCAGCTGCGTGCGGCCGTGGTGCTGCAGGCCCGGGTAGCTGCAGTACCGGTGCAGCCAGCCGCTGAAGTTGCCAGCGCCATTGGTGTAGACCGTGCTCTCGGGCAGCAGGCGTTGCAGGGCCTTGATGAGCACCGCCATGTCCATCGGCTCGACAGCCGGCGCCACGAGATTGGCTTCGTAGTCGGCACGCGCTGAAGCAGCGTGGGCGGCCCAGGGCACCTGCGTCGGCGCGGCCAGCGATTCCAGCGCCTTGGCGGCGCAGGCCATCGAGGCCTGCAGCATCAGGTCGGCCTGGTAGACCCGACCCAGCTCTTCGGCCCCGGCGTGGATGTGCACCAGCTTCTGCGTCGGCCGCGGCGCCTGCAAGTAGGTGTAGCCCTGGGTCGTCATCTCACCCAGGCGCACACCCAGAGCGATGACCAGGTCGGCGTCCTTCACACGCGCCACCAGGCGGGGGTTGGTGCCGATGCCCACGTCGCCGGCGTACAGCGGATGCCGGTTGTCGAAGGTGTCCTGGAAGCGCCAGGCGCAGGCCACGGGCAGCTGCCAGTTCTCGGCAAACCGCTGCAGCGCCTTGGCCGCTTCGGCGTCCCAGCCCGAGCCACCCGCCAGCACGATGGGGCGCTGCGCAGCCAGCAGCAGGGCCCGCAGGTCACGCAGGCCGCCGGGCGCGGGCCAGGCGTGCACGGGCTCGACACGCGGCAGCACCGGGGCTGCCGTCAGCGTGGTCAGCATGTCTTCGGGCAAGGACAGCACCACAGGCCCCGGCCGCCCTTGCATGGCGGTGTGGAAGGCGCGTGCGACGTATTCGGGCACCCGGTCTGCGCTTTGTATCTCGGCCACCCATTTGGCCAGGCCCAGCGTGCCGGGGCTGAACATCTGGCGGTAGTCGATTTCCTGAAAAGCTTCGCGATCGCGCTGGTCGCTGGCCACCTGGCCGATGAACAAGACCATCGGCGTGCTGTCCTGGAAGGCCGTGTGCACGCCGATGCTGGCGTTGGTGGCGCCGGGGCCGCGGGTGACGAAGCACACGCCGGGGCGGCCCGTCAGCTTGCCCTGCGCGTCGGCCATGAAAGCAGCGCCACCTTCTTGTCGGCAGGCGATGAAACGGATGCGGTCGCGGTGTTCGTAAAAACCGTCCAGCACCGCCAGGTAACTTTCGCCTGGCACGCCAAAGCAGGTGTGCACACCTTGTGCGATGAGGGCTTGCACCAGGGCATGGCCAGCCGGCCTGGAAGCGCCGGCTGCAGGGGCGGTGTGTGCGGTGTCTGTGCTCATGCCGGCACTGTAGCCGCTGCACAGACCAGGGCCGGGCCCGTCAGCGCATCAGGGCCCGCCGCAGGCCAGCGAAGCACCCGCCTGCGCCTTGCCAGGCGCCGGGTTCAGGGCTTGCAGTTCCCGCCCCTGACGCCACAGCGCGCAGGTGCTCCAGGGCAGGCCGATGAAGCGCTCGGCGCCGCTGCGGTCGCGTGACTTCAAGAGCAACCAGCCCGCATGCGGCCCCGACTCCACCACGAACCAGCGACCACCGCTTGCAGCGTCTCCTTCTTCGGCGGCCACACGCGCAAAAGGCACCAGCCCCGCCACCGGGGCCGGCGGGCTTTGTGCGGCCTGGCGAAGCACGGCGCCGACGGGTCTTTCGTGCACGGCCACGCGGATCTCGTCACGCGCTGGCCGCGTGGGGTCCAGTGCCGGGCCCGAGGCAGGCCAGCCCCGCGCCACCATGAAACAGTGGCTGGCGCTTTCGTGGTGCGACATCTGGAAGCCAGGCATGGCGGCAAAGCTGGCCGCCAACTGCAGGCAGGCCGAGTCCGGCGGTGAAGGCATCAGGGGAAGGGGCTGGCCCATGCTGGTGTCGAGTTCCACACGCAAGGCTTGCGCCGACACGATGCGCCAGGAGCGTTCGGCCACCTGCACCTGGCGCCCGCCTGACAGCCGCCAGGTGGGCACCACGGCGACACGCGCCTCGCCGGCCGCGGTCTGCACGGCGCTCACGGCTTGCGGATCGGAGATGGTCGCCAGCGTTTGCCGCTGCAAGGCGCGCACCTGGCCGTCGCGGCTGCGTTCCCAGTCCACCTCTTGCACGATCACCGTACCGGCCGCCCGGCTGATGTCCAGCACGGTGTAATAGAAGTAGCGCATGCCGGCATCGAAGACCAGGCTCGAATCCAGCACCTCGGGGCTGGACAGCACCACGGCGCCCAGCAGGCACAGGCCGCTGACGGGGTCGACGCTGGCGCTGAAGACCTCCAGCGTGCGGTCGAAGCCAGGCCGTTTCGGCACGAACAAGGCACGCAGGGGCCGGCCGTCGCTGGCCGCGCGGCGTGCCGACACAAAGAGCCGGCCGCGCGGTGTGGCCTGTTCGGCACCCGGCGCATCCGGGCCGCTGATGCCCAGTGTGCCCGCGGCGGCGCAGGGCGCGTCGACCAGGACATCGGGCATCGGCACAGGGTCGCTCAGGGTGGACGGCGGCGGTGCACGCCATATCGATCCCGTGAGGATCTGTCGCAGCGTGCCGTTCACCGGCGGCTCGGCCTGCGTAAAGATGCTGGCCAGAAAGTCACGCTGTTCGCCAAAGGGTGGCCAGTTGCCCAGGAGTTGCAGCGCACTGCGCGAAGTCACCGTGCGCCAGGAACCTTCGCCCTGCCGTGCCGCCTCGACCAGCTCGGCCGCACGCAACAACGAGTCCAAAGTGCCCGAGGCGTCGCCCACTTTGGCCTGGCTGGTGCTGAGCGTGGCGCGGTTGGCACGGTTGCCGGCGTCAAACAGCAGCTCCGCACGGCGCATCGTCGGGCCCTGAACCAGCACGGAAAACACAGCCGTGGGCAGCAACGCAAAAACCACGGTGACCAGCACCAGCCAGCGTGCGCTGCGTTTGGCCCGCGTCTCGCGCGCCACCCGTTCGGCCTGGCGCCGGGTGGAGGCATCGAAGAAGGCGTCCAGTTCGGGTTCATGTCGTGCCAGCCGGGCACCATCGCGGTCCAGCGCCAGGAATCGGCGCCAGGTGTCGCGCTTGTCGGCTTGCTTCACGCGCGACGCAAAACCAGCGCCGCCCAGGCGGCGCAATTCACCGGCCTCCAGCAGGTAGTCGTCGCTCCGACGGCCAGCCGACCAATCGGCGCATTTGCGCAGCACGCCCAGGAATTCATCGAAGTGCGCAGACTCGGTGTCGATGAGCGCGCGAAAGCGCGGCCAGCCACGGATGAAGGACTCGTGCGACACCTTCAGCGTCACACGCGCCGGGTCTTCATCGTCCCAGAACAGGTAGTCCACCGAGCCCAGAAAACCTTCGGAGATGAGCGCCCGCAGGTCGGCTCGGGTCTTGTCCGGGCCCAGCCAGCGCGCGCCGACATCGACATCGATGCGCTGCTGCGAATACAGGCCCGTGTTCGGGTCCTTGAACGCGAGGTGGCGGAACAGGTCGTCGAACTGCTCCCGCTTGGCCGGGTCGTGCCACTGGTACAGGGTCTCGGGCCAGTTTTCGACGCAGGCGCGCAGCGTGTTGACGCCGTCGTCCAGCGGTCGGTCATGGCCTCGCGCGCCAGCCTGCACCGCTCGCGCCAGGTCGGCGCGTGTGATGCGATCGGGCACCGACACGTCCATCTCCTGCCGCTCCAGCGCCGCTTCCCACAAACGTGCCAGCAGGTGCTGCAACAGCGGCAGGTGGTCGGGATCGTGGGTGATGGACTGCACGTCGCGCAGCAGGCGCTGCACCACGTCTTCGTCAAACACCACCTGCGCCGGCAGCACCTGATCGGGCGTCGCGCTGCGGGCCATCAGGCGCAGGAAGCGCTGCGCAGGGCCGGTGATGGCGCCGCGCAGTTCGTCCGCATCCAGGCGCCGGACGAGGTAGGACGACTTGTTGATGGCGTCGGGCAACTCCAGGTAAGTGGCGCAGTCGTTGAGGTGCTCGCTGCGCATCGTCAGCACCACGTAGCACCGTTCGTGCGGGTTGAAGAAGTGGTCCAGCACCCGTTCCACCAGCAAGGGCACGTCAGCCGCTTCGCGGTTGGTGGGGTGAAACAGCTCTTCGAACTGGTCCAGCACAAACAACACCCGTGCATCGGCCGGGTCGGGGCCCGGCGGCAGCGCCAACTCGCCGCCATAGGTGTCGAGCAGACGCGCGAAGCCGGCCTCTTGCCGGAAGACCTGGGCGATCTCCTGCTCCCGCTGCAGGTCGGCAGCCTCGCTGCCACGGCTTCGCAGCAGGCCGCCAAAACGCCGCGCCAGCCGTGTGATGGGCGAGTGCCGCCGCGCCACGCGGTCCTGAGCCGAGACGTTGGTGCCGGGTGTGCAGGTCATGGGCAGCCACAGGTCACCCGCACCAGGAATGCCATAACTTCTAAGTTCAGGCACCACGCCGGCATGGATGAGGCTGCTTTTGCCGGACCCCGAGCCCCCCAGCACGGCCACGAACTGGGTCTGCTTGAGGTGCTCAATCACCTCGCGCACCTGCCGTTCGCGCCCAAACAGCAGCGCGGCCTCGAAGTCCAGGAAGGGTCGCAGGCCGGGATACGGCTCGCGCGGCAGCCGGGCGCGGGCGTCGAGGGCGGGCTCGTTCATGTCAGGCCCTTGTCGCGCTGCTGGCGGCGTTCGAACACCTTGCACAGGAAGCGGTCCAGCTCATCGCGCTCTGCATCCACCACGTCCACCTTGCTGGTGTCGTGCACGTCGAAGCGCAGCACCTGCCAGCCCCAGGCGGGAATGGGTTCGGTCGACGCCTGCGGGGGCATCAGGTAAGCCACGATGCCCGGCGCCACGTCGCGCCCCGGGGACAACTTGTTCTCGACCTTGTTGATCTGCGCGACCAGCGCGTCGGATGTCTTGCGGCCCCACAGCAGAACCACGCCATCGGCATCGTCCAGGCTGGGAAAGCTGTCGATCTGGTCCACCGGTAGCCCCCGCGTGCGCAGGTGCAGCGCCGGCGTGCGGCCCGGGGCCAGGCGCTGGCAGACTTCGTCCCACTTGAGGCGGATCTGCTCGCCCAGCGGCTCCCACAGATTGCGTTCGTGTTGGTTGCTCTCGATGTAGATGCGCACGGATTGCGGCGACGCGGGGGGCGCCACGACGGGTCGCAGGTGGTCCAGCAGGCCCTGCAAGGTGTGAACCCGCTCCTGCAGCGTGTGCACAAAGGCCGCGGCGCCCTGCCAGGCGGAAGGGGGCCCGGCGTTGTCGCGCAAATCCAGCCAGTGCAGGCGCTCGGCAGGCTTGCCGCGCTTCAACCAGGCTTCGCGTTGCAATTGCAGGTGACCGCCAGCCGCCAACGATCCCAGCATCAGCGGTGTTTCGTCAAAGGCCAGCACCAGGTCGGAAGCGTCATCCAGCGCACGAAACTCATCGAACACCGCATCCTGCGTCAAGACCCGCGAAGGCTGCCCACGTTGCGCCAGGCGCTGTGCCAGCAAGGCCACATCGGCCGCCTGCGCCGGTGGGCAAAAGCCGAAGGCAGCTGTGCCGGCTGGCGGCCCCGCATGGGCCGGGGCAGCCGGCGCCGGGCCTGCTGCGGCTTGCTGCGGCAGCGACAGCAGGAACGCCACATCATCTTGACCGGCCGGTTGCGGCTCTGGCGGCTTTTCTGTTGCTGGCGTCGCGGCGGGAAAAAATTCCGGGCCATCGGGACGCGGCGGCGCAGCCCTGGCCGCATCGGCCACCGCCACCTTCAACTTCGCCGCCAGGTCACCCCGCAGGCGTTCGAACGGGCCGCGAAATGCTGGAGAGACAAGGCCCGGGCCCATGTAGATATCCAGCGGCCGCTGGCGGTCTGACGGCTCGAAAAAGGGCATCCAGACCTGGTCATCGTCGGGCAGCAGCTGTTTCCAGGCACTGCCGCCGCTGACCCCCAGCATCGCGTTCTCAGACAGCGCCACGATGTAGAGGCGATCCCGAAAACCCTGCTCGCCAAACAGCGTCTTGAAGTACTCCAGTTCGCGCAGGCACCAGGTGCTCTGGGCGTAGTTGTCGTGCACGACGATGATCATCGCGAACGAAGCCGCGACACGCTTTTTCAGCTCGTCGCTCAGCGCACCGGCCACCGGACCGTTTTCACCCGACAGGTGCATGCGCGGCAGGCGCACGCCACGCAGCAGCGCCGCCAGGCTGCGCTCAAGTTCATTGCGGAATTGGGTGACCCAGTTGAACCACGCCTCGTCGTCGGCGTGTGCATAGCTGATGAAGGCGGTGAACTCGCAGTCCTTGATCGTCTTCATGGGCCCACCGGGTGCACCCGCATGGGCGCCACCAGCCACGGGCGCCGGGGCGGCGCATCGGGGTTCAAGGGCGGGCGGTGGAACACGGCAGCGGGGTCACATGCACCATCTCATGCTAGGTGTGGGCCCTGGGCTTGTAAAGACAAAGCCCCCCCTAGGGCGCCACCCGGAGCCCAGGCCTCGCCGTCGCCCGGCCGGACGCTTTCAGGGTAAGTCCCAGAGCCAATTATTCCCCAACTGGTGAATTATGACGGCATGCCAGCTGCATCCAGCCCCGCCACGCTCAAAGCCCATGTCAATGTTTTGGCCCGGCGCCCCGGCGCACCAGCGCTGGCGATCGCACGCCGCGGGCCATCTTGCACGACAGGGTGCTGCGCAGTGAACTTGCCGATGGCCCCGTATTCACTATCTGGGGACCTGATTTCCCTGCCCTGATCACCGCACACAAGGAGACCTCGTGAAGCACACCATGAAGACCCCCACCACGCGCCGCGGCTTGCTGGCCCAAGCCGGCGCCCTGAGCCTGGGCGCCCTGCTCGCCGCCCATGTCAGCCCTGTGGCCGCACAAGGTGCGTGGCCCAACAAGCCCATTCGCGTGATCGTGCCCTTCGCTGCCGGCAGCACCACCGACATCATTGCGCGCGCCATCAGCGACAAGCTGTCGGCCAGCCTGGGCCAGCAGTTGGTGGTGGAAAACAAGGGCGGTGCCAGCGGCACCATCGGCCAAGGCCTGGTGGCGGGCGCCGAGCCCGACGGCTACACGATCATGGTGCACTCATCGTCGCATACGGTCAGCCCGAGCACCTTTGCCAAGCTGCCCTTCGACACGCTGACGGCCTTTGCCGGCGTGACGCCGATCTCTTCGACGCCCAATGTTCTGGTCATCTCCCCAGCCAAGAACATCAAGTCGGTGAAGGAACTCGTGGCCGCGGCCAAAATCAACGCCGCCGGGCTGAACTTCGCTTCTGCTGGCCAAGGCAGTGCCACGCACCTGAACGCAGAAAAGTTCAAGATGGCCGCCGGCATCAACGCCACCAACATCCCCTTCAAGGGCTCGGCCGAGGCCGTGAGTGAGGTGCTTGCCGGACGTGTGGACTATTACTTTTCCCCCATCGCGCCGGTCATCGGCCAAATCAGGAGTGGCGGGCTGCTGCCCTTGGCCGTGGGTTCGGCGCGCCGCGCCACAGCGTTGCCTGACGTGCCTACAACCGCAGAAGCCGGCGTGCCGGGCAGCGAATTCAACTTCTGGATCGGCATGATGGTGCCGGCCAAGACTCCGCGCGAAATCGTCAACCGGCTCAACGCCGAGGTGGTCAAGGCCCTGGCCCTGCCCGAGGTGAAAGAACGCTTTGTGCAGTTGGGAGCCGACCCCTGGACCATGAGCCCCGAACAGTTCGACGCCTACATCAAGACCGAAGTGGTCAGCAACGCCGCGCTGGTGAAGGCCGCTGGCCTGGCGCCCACGCAGTGAGGCGCTAAGCATGGCCTCGCGCAGCCTCGGTCTCATCATGCACGGCGTCACCGGACGCATGGGCCTGAACCAGCACCTGATCCGGTCCATCGTTGCCATCCGCAACCAGGGCGGCGTCACGCTGTCCAATGGCGACAAGGTGATGCCCGACCCGGTGCTGATCGGCCGCGATGCCGAGAAGATCGAAGCGCTGGCGCGCGAACAGGGCATTGCACGCTTCGGCACCAACCTCGACGCGGCGCTGGAGAACCGCGCCGATACCGTGTTCTTCGACGCCGGCACCACGCAGATGCGCCCCACATTGCTGGCCAAGGCGCTGCGCGCGGGCAAACACGTCTACTGCGAAAAGCCCATCGCCACCAACCTGGCCGAGGCCGTGCAGATCTGCCAGCAGGCCCAGGCCTCGGGCCTGAAACATGGTGCGGTGCAGGACAAGCTGTTCCTGCCCGGCCTGCGCAAGCTGGACATGCTGCGCCGCGCCGGTTTCTTCGGCCGCATGCTCAACGTGCGCATCGACTTCGGCTACTGGGTTTTTGAAGGTGACCTGCAGCCCATCCAGCGCCCCAGCTGGAACTACCGCGCCGAAGACGGCGGCGGCATGATCCTGGACATGATGTGCCACTGGCGCTATGTGCTGGACCACCTGTTCGGCGAGGTGCAGTCCATCACTTGCCTGGCCTCCACACACATCGGCAAACGCTGGGACGAAACAGGCAAGCCCTACGCCTGCACCGCCGACGACGCCGCCTACGCTACCGCGCAGTTGAAGGGCCACAACGGCGAACCCGTGGTGGCTCAGATGACCATGAGCTGGGCCACGCGGGTGCGACGCGACGACCTGGTCACCTTCCATGTCGATGGCACGCACGGGTCAGCCGTGGCCGGGCTGCAGGACTGCCGCGTACAGAGCCGCGTCAACACACCGCGCCCGGTGTGGAACCCCGACGTGAAGCAGCACATGAACTTCTTCGAACAGTGGCAAGAGGTGCCCGACACGCAGGTTTACGACAACGGCTTCAAGCTGCAGTGGGAGGCTTTCATCCGCCACGTGGTGGACGACGACCGGGCTGACGCGCCCTACCGCTGGACGCTGCCCGAAGGTGCCAAAGGCGTGCAGCTGGTGGAGGCTGCGCTGCAGAGCTCGAAAGAACGACGCTGGGTCGACGTGCCTGCGCTGAACATCTAGTAGTCCGTTCCGTCAATGAGATTACAAATGAAATTGATGCATTCGTTCGTCAGGCCAGGCGCCGACCACAGCCATAGCTGCTGCTGCGCCGGATGAGTTCCAGCGAAGTCGGCCAGTCCTGGGCTGGAACGCCACGATTGCGGTCCGTCAGCGACTGTGGCACATGGGCCTGGGCGTGGCCGAAGCCATGGGCTACGCTGAACTGATTGCCGGCGACGGCGTGGGCAGCGCAGCCACGCACCAGCACAGCGACGCTCTGCTGCATGGCCTGGCTGAATGGCCATCAGAGCCACTTCACCATGGTGGGCGGGCAGCAGAGCACCCGATTGCTGCTGCACCTGGCCGAACTTTTCCGGCTGGCGGATGCGGCCGGGCTCATTCAGCAACCCGACCGGGCTTTGGCCCGCATGAAAACGCTGCTGGCGCTGCACGGCGTCGAGTAGCCCCGACGACAACAGGAGACACGATGAACCGCAGGACATTGATCGCGACCGCGCTAACCGCCCCTACGCTCGCCTGGGCTCAGGCGGCCTGGCCCGACAAACCGGTGCGCATGGTGATCCCCTTCCCGCCCGGCGGCACGCTGGACAAGGTGGGCCGCATGCTCGCGCAGCGCCTGCAGGAGCAGTTCGGCCAGACCTTCGTGGTCGAGAACAAACCCGGCGGCAACGGCGTGATCGGTGGCGACGCAGTGGCCAAGGCGCAGGCCGATGGCTACACGCTGCTGTTCAACGCCAGCACCTTCGTCACTGCGCCGATGACGATGAAGTCGGTGCCTTACAAGGTGCAGACCGACTTCGTGCCGATCAGCCTGGTGGCGCAGGCGCCGCTGTCGATCGCCATCGGCAACAAGCTGGGCGTGAGCGACCTCAAGGGCCTGGTCGCAGCGGCCAAAACGCAGCCGGGCAAGCTGAATTTTGCGGTCGGCTCGATCGGCTCGGCAGGTCACCTGTGCACGGTGCGGCTCGAGCAGGCCGCCGGCATCAGCCTGTCGATCGTGCCGTACAAGGGCACGGCACCGGCCTTCCAGGACCTGATCGGCGGCCAGATCGAAGGTTTCATCGACCCGGTGCTGGGCTCGGTGCAGTTCCACCGCGGCAACCAGCTGCGCGTGGCCGCCGTCACCTCGAACAAGCGCCTGCCCAACCTGCCCGACGTGGCCACGGCTTCGGAGACGATCGACGGCTTCACCTGCGCCAGCTGGTACGGCCTGTGGGCGCCGGCCAGGACTTCGGCCGACATCGTCGGCAAGCTCAACGCCGCGGTGAACAAGGCGCTGGCGGCCGACATGGCCGACAAGCTGGTCGCCGACGGTCTGGTGCCCGGCGGCGGCAGCCCGGCGGACTTTGCAAAGTTCCAGGCCGATGACATGGCCGCTTCGGGCAAGGTCATCGCGGACAAGAAGATCAGCGTGGAGTGATGCAGCCCACAAGCCCGCTCGCGCTCGCTACCCCTCAAGGGGGCGGCGCGCCAACGGCCCGGCGAAGCCGGTTCCGTGGCGGGGCGCTTCAGGGCGCTGCTGCGCGGCGGCCCCAGTGAAGCACGCCGGCCGCACGGTCGGCCTCGTCGGGCTCGGGCTGGTGGGCCAGGCGCTGGCCGCGCGGCTGTCGGCGGCTGGCTTCGATCTTGTCGGCTTTGATCTGCTGCCGGCTGCGCGTGAAGTGTGGGCTGCGGCGGGCCGGCGCTCAGCCGCCTCGCCGGCCGCGCTGGCGGAGCAGTGCGAACGCGTTGTGCTGGCGGTGTTCGACACGGCAGGCGTGCTTCAGGTGATCGAAGGACCGCATGGCCTGCTCACAGGCGGCAGCCCCCGAGCCCTGATCGACTGCTCCACCGGCGACCCCGACGTCTTGCAAGCCCTGGCCGGCCGCATGGCAGCGAAGGGCATCGACTTCATCGAGGCCCCGCTGTCGGGCTCCAGCCAGCAGATCGCTGCCGGCCAGGCCACGATGCTGCTCGGCGCGGAGCCTTCGGCGCTCCGGCGCCACACCGACCTGCTGCAGGCGCTGGCCAGCACGCGCATCACCATCGGAGGCGCCGGCATGGGGGCGCGCGCCAAGCTCGCCACCAACCTGGTGCTGGGCCTGAACCGCACCGCGCTGGCCGAGGGCCTGGTGTTCGCCGAAGCCCTGGGCATCAAGCCCGAACGCTTTCTTGAACTGGTGCTCGCCACGCCCGCGCGCAGCGATGCTGCAGCACTCAAGGGGCCGATGATGGTCAGCGGCAACTTCACGCCGCAGTCACGCATCCGCCAGCACCTCAAGGACGTGGAGCTGATGCTCCAGCAGGCAGCGGCCGCAGGCCAGCAACTGCCGCTGTCGGCCACGCATGCCGGGCTGCTGCGCGCTGCCGTGGCCGCAGGCGACGGCGAACTCGACAATGCAGCCGTCATCCGGCAGATCCGGCGCGAACGCGCCTCCTGAATACCACCCCATGCGCGACTTCAGCACCGACCACCGCTGGCTCTCCATCAACACCGCCACCGTGCGCCAGCAGCGCGGGCAGGACTGGCCGCTGCTCGACATCCTGGACGCCTGCGGCCAACGTGGCATCCGCGCCGTCTCGCCCTGGCGCGACCAGGTCGCTGCAGCCGGCTTGCAGGCCACGGCGAACAAGCTGCAAGAACACGGCATCGAACTTTCGGGCTATTGCCGCGGTGGCATGTTCACCTACACCGACGCGGCCAGCCGCCAGGCCAGCCGCGACGACAACCGCCGCGCGCTGGACGAAGCCTGCACGCTGCACGCGCCCTGCCTGGTGCTGGTGGTGGGCGGTCTGCCCGGCGCGCTGGCCGGCCACGCCGCGCACCGCGACATCGCCGGTGCGCGTGAACAGGTCAACGAAGGCATTGCCGCGCTGCTGGACGATGCCCGCGAGCGCCAGATGCCGCTGGCCATCGAGCCGCTGCACCCCATGTACGCGGCTGACCGCGCCTGCATCAACACCCTGGCGCAGGCGCTGGACGTGTGCGACGCACTCGACCCCGGCCGCACCGGCGCGCTGGGCCTGGCGGTGGACCTGTACCACGTCTGGTGGGACCCGACCTTGGCAGTGCAGATCCAACGCGCGGGCCCTGACGCCAACGGCGACGGCTCGCGCCTGCTGGCCTTCCACGTCTGCGACTGGCTCACGCCCACCACCCACCTGCTGGAAGACCGCGGCATGATGGGCGACGGTGTCATCGACATCCCGCACATCCGCGCGCTGGTGGAAGCCCAGGGTTTTGCCGGCTACAGCGAGGTGGAAATCTTCTCGCGCGGCAACTGGTGGCGGCAAGACGGCGGCCAGGTGCTGGACACCTGCATCGAGCGCCACCGCCGCTGCGTCTGAGCCGGCAGCCGCCGGCTGGGCTCAAGCTGGCGCCATCCGTGTGCGGCGCACCCGGCGCACGTTCAGCGCACTGACGATCAGCACCGCCTGCAGCGCTGCCAGCGACAGCCACACCGCCGACCAGGCCTGGTGGTCCATGAGCCGGCCGATGACCAATGGCACCAGTGCCTGGCCGATGTCCAGGCCCGAATAGACCACGCCATAGACACGGCCCGTGGCGTTGTCCGGTGAGGCTTGTTTGACCAGCAGGTCACGCGAGGGCCCGGCGATGCCGGCCAGCAGGCCTGTCGCAGCAAAGATCACGGGCACCGCCAGCGGTGGCATCGGTGCCAGTGCCACCATCAGTGCCAGTGTGGCGGCCAGTGCGAAGGCGGTGCCGACGATGCGCTCGCAGCGCTGCGCGTCGGCCACCAGAAAACCGCCCAGCAACATGCCGCCGGCGCTGAACAGCATGTAGACGGTCACGCACAGTGCCACCAGGTGCGTGGGCACGGCGTGCAGCTGGCGCGCCGCTTCGGGACCGAAGGTCTGCACGATGGACAGCGAACCCGCGTAGAAGAAGAAAAAGCCAAAGCACATCCACACGGCCGGGATGCGCAGAAAGTCGACAGAGCCTTCTGCCGCAGCGGATGACTTGGCCGCTGCCGGCAGCGGCGGCAGCACCAGTTCATCGCGCTTGATCCACAACACCACCAGCACGACAAAGGCCAGGCTCGCGGCACACGCCAGCGCCACGCGCCAGGAATAGGCCAGCGTCAGCGGCACCAGCATCGCCGGCGCCAGGGCCCAGCCCAGGCTGCCGGTGACACCGTGCACGCTGTAGGCATGGCCCAGACGCGACTTGCTGACCCGGCGGTTGATCAGCGTGTAGTTCACCGGGTGGAAGACACCGTTGCCGATGCCGGCCACGACCGAAAACGTCGCCAGCATCCAGTAGCCGGTGCTGGCCGCGTAACCCAGCGCGGCCACGCCCAGCAGCAGCAGGCCTGCAAACAGGATGGGCCGCGGGCCGTAACGGTCGACCCAGAACCCCGACAGCGTCTGCACCACACAGGACACGACAAAAAAGATGGTGAGCAGGAAACCCAGCTCGGTGTAGCTGACGGCAAAAGCATCCTTGAGCCAGGGAAACAGCGGCGCCAGCAGCAACTGGCTGAAGTGGCTGACGCCGTGGCCCAGGCCCACCAGTCCGATGATCTTGGCGTCCTGGCGCAGCGGCCGGGGTGCAGGTGTTGGGGCTGTCAATGTGGACATGCCTTCACTGTAGGCTGGGGCCAAGCGGCCAAGTTGCGATAGTCTGTCAACTTCTATCGAGATCACGCCATCGGACGCCTGGGCCGACCGGCGCCGCGAACGCCACTGACCGTGCCACCTCACCTGCCTTCCAACATGGCCCTCAACAAACGCCAGTCCGCACGGTCCGCCGCACGCACCCTGCTGCCGCCGCAAGAGCCGCGCCGCTTCGAGCCCACGCCCTCACGCCCGGTGCGTGCCAAGTCGCGCCACATGGCGCCCGACACCGAAATCCAGCCGCACAGCCACGTCTGGGCGCAGGTGGCCATCGCCATTTCTGGCGCGGCGCACATCACCGCGGGCCTCAGCACCTATCTCGTGCCGGCCTGGCGTGCGGTCTGGATCCCACCCAACATCGAACACACGGTCGCGGTTGTCGAAGCGGGTGAACTGCGCACGCTGTACGTGCATCAGGACCCCGATCTGCCGGGCCCCGGCACACTGCGAGGCGACCGCACAGCGTGGCGCCAGGCCTGGGGCACGTGCCGGGTGCTGGAAGTCAGCGCCTTGCTGCGTGAGGTGGTGCTGCAGATGGACATCGAGATGGACGGCGCGGCCAGCCCGGGCGCCGAGCTGCTGGCCCGCGAACGCCGCCTGGGTGACCTGGCGCTGGACGAACTGTGCCGCGCCGCACCCGTGCGCCTGGGCATCGATCTGCCGCAGGACAAGCGCCTGCGTGGCCTGTGCCAGGCCGTGATTGCCGACCCCACCCGTCACACCACCCTGGACGCCTGGGCCGCCGAGGCCGGGGCCAGCGCGCGCACGGTGGCACGTTTGTTCCGCCAGGAACTGGGCAGCAGCTTCGGTCCCTGGCGCCGGCAGGTGCTGCTGGCGCGTGCGCTGACGCTGGCGGCACGAGGCAAGCCGATGGGCGTGATCGCTGCCGAACTGGGCTACGCCAGCGCCAGCGCTTTCACGGCGATGGTGCGGCGCTCGGTGGGGGCACCGCCGGGGCAGTTCTTCGGCAGCCGCGCGGCACCACTACCATCGCGTTCATGAGCCTGCCCGGCCGCCCGATAGGCGTCCACCGGACGGCGCAGCACGAAGGACCCCCAGTGAGCCAGATCCTCTACGACTTCACGCGGCAGGACCGCAGCGGCGCCAGCTGCACCTCGCAGGCCTGGGCCCAGGTGCCGCAGGCCCTGTCACCCACCGAACGTGTGGCCGCCAAAGCGCGCGCGGCGGCGCTGCTGAAGCAGCACCAGGCGGTGCTGGTGGCGCACTACTACGTCGACGGCGACCTGCAGGACCTGGCGCACGAAACCGGCGGCTGTGTGGCCGATTCGTTGGAGATGGCACGTTTCGGCCGCGACCACCCGGCGCAGACCCTGGTCGTGGCCGGTGTGCGTTTCATGGGCGAAAGTGCCAAGATCCTGTCGCCCGACAAGCGGGTGCTGATGCCCGACCTGGAAGCCACCTGCAGTCTGGACCTGGGCTGCCCGGCCGACGAGTTCTCCGCCTTCTGCGACGCCCACCCCGACCGCCAGGTGGTGGTGTACGCCAACACCAGCGCCGCCGTGAAGGCCCGCGCCGACTGGATGGTGACCAGCTCCTGCGCGCTGGCCATCGTCAGCCATCTCAAGGACCAGGGCCACAAGATCCTGTGGGCGCCCGACCGCCACCTGGGCCGCTACATCCAGGAAAACACCGGCGCCGACATGCTGCTGTGGAACGGCGCCTGCATCGTGCACGACGAATTCAAGGGCCTGGAACTGGACCTGCTGAAGCGCGAACACCCGGGCGCGCAGGTGCTGGTGCACCCCGAGTCCCCCAAAAGCGTGGTCGAACAGGCCGATGTGGTGGGCAGCACCACGCAACTGCTCAACGCCGTGGTGCAAGGCCAGGCACAGACCTACATCGTGGCCACCGACAACGGCATCCTGCACCGCATGCGCCAACTGGCGCCGGGCAAGACACTGATCGAAGCCCCCACGGCCGGCAACAGCGCCACATGCAAGAGCTGCGCGCACTGCCCCTGGATGGCCATGAACGCGCTGCAGGGTGTGGTGGCCTGCCTGGAAACGGGCCGCGGCGAGATCCACGTGCCCGAACCCATACGCAGCCAGGCGCTGGGCTGCATCGACCGCATGCTGGACTTCGTCAAACGAAACCCGGCCAGCCTGGCGCAGCCCCAACGTGGTTTTGTGCCCAACGTCGGCGCGGCCTGAACCACGGCGCGGGCCTGCTTCAGGACTGCTGCTCTGCCGCCGATAACCGGCTGTAGCCCCACGGTGGGGTGAGAGACGACCATGAGCGCAGACTTCACCTCCGTCCGCAACCACAACGAACGTGCCGTGTACGACGCCGTGCTGCGCCAGGCCACCCAGTACCCGGGCCTGGACCACAACCCCGAACTGCTGGCCGACGTGGCCTGCGTGGCGCTGAACCGCCTGCCGCCGCGTTACATCCGCCACGAGGTGGACTTTGTTTTTTACCTGAGCGAACGCGAACGCGGCGACAGCGAAAGGCAGCTGCAGGACTCGGTGGAATATGCCTTCGGTTTTGTGCAGGCGCGCACGGCGATGCGGGCACGTGGCTGATCGCGCAGTCACTGATCGCGCAGTGACTGATCGCGCCGTGACTGGAGACCACTTGCCCGAAGCCGGCGTCGAGTCGCTGATCGAGCAGGCCTGGCAACAGTGTTACCTGGACCCGCTGGCCGCGCGCGCGCTGGGACAGCGCGTCACGCACTTTGGCGAACCGCATGCCGCCTGGGGCTTCCTGCACGTGGCATTGGCCGAGGTGCGGCTGGGCGACGCCGCCGTGGCCTTGCAGGCGCTTGAACAGGCACGCCGCGGTTTCGAGCCGCGCCAAGACCCCATGGGCATGCGCTGGTGCGACGAGGTGCAGGCCATCGCGCTGCGGCGCAGCGGCGACTACGCCGGGTCGGCCCGGCTGCACAGCGACATCGACCAGCAGCGCCCCGGCCTTCCGCCCGATGCGCCGTTGCCCTTGTTGCCCTTGTTGCGCTTCGTGGCCCACAACTCGCGCGCCATTACCGCCAAGCTGCTGGGCGACACCGACCAGGCGCTGCGCCATTTTTACGCCGCCAGCGACGCTGCAGGCCACAGCGGCATGGTCGGCCCGCGCATCACGGCGCTCAGCAACCTGGGCGGCTACCACCACGATTTGTACAACCTGGAAGACGCACGCCGGCTCAGTGAACAGGCCCTGGCCGCGGCACGCGAAGCACGCGCCGCGCCGGCGCTGACCACCGCGGCCACCAACCTCATCATCATCTACAACGCCGGCGGCGAACCTTCGCAAGCGCGCGCCATGGTCGAGTTCCTGCGGACGCACGAGGACGAACTGGTCCCCGGCGCCTTGCAGCGCTATGCCCTGCCGCTGGCACTGGGCCACCTGGCCATGGGCGAAGTGGACGCGGCGCTGCAGCTGCTGGCCGCCGGCCCGGTGACGGCCGTGGGCGACGGCGACGGCATGGTCATGTGGGCCTGGCTGAAGGCACGCTGCCTGCTGGCCCGCGGCGACGCAGCCGGCGCGCGGCGGGTGGCCGAACAAACGCTGCACCAGCGCCGCAAGCGGGCGCTCAACGACCAGCCCTACGAGCTGATGGAACTGCACAAGGTGCTGGCCGACGCCTGCGAACAGACGGGCGACACGCGCGCCGCGCTGGCCTGCATGCGCGAGGTGCATGCACGCTACGAACAACTGGTGGGCCGCAGCGCCCGCGCGCGCTACATCGCGTTGGACGTCAGCCACCAACTGGCCGCGGCTCAGCGCGAACGCGACGTGGCGGTGGACTCGCGCCGGTCGGCCGAGGACGACCGCCACCGCCTGGCCGGGCTGAATACGGCATTGCAAGCGCAGATCGCAGAAACCGAGATGCTGCACACGAAGCTGCGCGAACAGGCGCTCAACGACCCGCTCACCGGCCTGCACAACCGCCGCTACCTGTTCGAGGTGGCGCCTGGCCTGCTGGACCTGTCGCGCCGCCAGAGCAAGACGCTGTGCGTGGTGCTGATCGACCTGGACCACTTCAAGCTGCTGAACGACACCTATGGCCACCAGGCGGGCGACCTGGTGCTGCAGCGTTTTGCGGCGCTTCTGCGCCAGATGCTCAGGCGCAGCGACGTGGTCTGCCGCCATGGCGGCGAAGAGTTCGTGGCTGTCATGCCCGACCTGGACGGCGACGGCGCGCAGGCCATGCTGTTGCGCCTGCTGGAAGCCTTCCAGTCGCTGCCGCCCGAGCCGGGTCGCAGGCGCACACCCAACGCGTCTTTCTCTGCCGGCATCGCGCTGTTTCCGCGCCACGGCAGCACGCTGGAGCAACTGCTGTCACGTGCCGACCGCGCCCTGTACGCGGCCAAGAACCACGGCCGGGCGCGCATCGAACAGGCGCCGCGCACGGGCTTCGGCACCTTCAGCTGATGATCAGCTGAAAGTGCCAAACGCGATCAGGACTTGCCGCTGCGGCTTTTGGCCGGCCGCGTCAGCACGGTCGGAAAACTCACCGGCAGCGCATGGGGGAAGTCGCGGCTGTAGTGCAGGCCACGGCTTTCGTGGCGGCGCAGCGCGCTGCGCACGATGAGCTCGGCGCACATCACCAGGTTGCGCAACTCCAGCAGGTCGCGGCTGACGCGAAAGTTGCTGTAGTACTCCAGCGTTTCGCTGTGCAGCAGCTTGATGCGGTGCAAGGCCCGTTCCAGCCGCTTGGTGGTGCGCACGATGCCCACGTAGTTCCACATCAGCAGGCGAAGCTCGTCCCAGTTGTGCGAGATGACCACCTGCTCGTCGGCGTCTTCGACCTGGCTTTCGTCCCAGGGCGGCAGGTCTGTTGCCAACTGCGCGGGCTGCTGCTCGATCGCAATGGCGCAGCTTCGCCCCAGCACCACACATTCCAGCAGCGAATTGCTGGCCAGCCGGTTGGCGCCGTGCAGGCCGGTGTACGTGGTCTCGCCCACGGCGTACAGGCCCGGCAGGTCGGTGCGACCGTCCAGATCAGTGACCACGCCGCCGCAGGTGTAGTGCGCCGCCGGCACCACCGGAATAGGCTGGCGCGCGATGTCGATGCCGAGCTGTGCGCAACGCGCGTGAATGGTCGGGAAGTGTTCCTTCAGGAAGGCCTCGCCCAGATGCCGCGCGTCCAGCCAGACATGGTCCAGGCCATGCTTTTTTATTTCGAAGTCGATAGCCCGGGCGACGATGTCGCGTGGCGCCAGTTCCAGCCGTTCGTCGTGGGCCGGCATGAAGCGGGTACCCCCGGG
>JBBRCN010000045.1:0-32905 GCA_038204775.1 Burkholderiales bacterium
CCTGGCAGAAGTTCTCGCCGGCCGACCAGAAGGCCATCACCGAGGCCGCCAAGATCGCCGGCAAGTTCAGCCGCGAGATGATCGCCGGCAACGACGACAACCAGCTCAAGGAAATGACCGCCAAGGGCGCGAAGGTCAACGCCAAGCCCGACCTGGCGGCGTTCCGCGAAGCGGTCAAGCCAGCCTATGACAAGGCGCGCGAGAAGTACGGCGCCGACGTGGACAGGGTGCTGGCCGAAGCCGAAGCGATCCGCAAGTCCACCAAGTAGGGCCATGCAGGCGACGCCGTTTCTCAAGCCGGTGGCACCGGCGCCGCTGGCCATCCGCCTGACCGGGCGCATGGTCGACTGGGTGGTCATCCTCATCGGCGCGGTGATGGCCACGATGGTGTTTTTCAACGTGTGCCTGCACCTGTTCCACCGGGACCTGGCCTGGGTCACGGAGTTCGGCGAACTGCTCATGGTCTGGGTCACGTTCCTGGGCGGCGCCTGCGCCGCGCAGCGCGGCGCACACATGACCATCACCGAGTTCATCGACAAGCTCACGCCGCCCAAGCGGCGCTGGGCCGACGCGGCCGTGCAGGCCGCCTGCCTGGTGATGCTGGCCGTGCTGGTGCACTACGGCTGGTCGCTGGTCAATGCCAACTGGGGCAATCAGCTGACGGTGTTGCAGTGGCCGATGGCCTTCCAGTACATGGGCATGGCGGTGGGCTGCATGTTGATGGCCTTCTTCGTTGCCTGGGACTTGTGGCAAACCTTGCGTGGGGTGCCGCGCGAGACGCGTTATCCACCGTCGGAATGACGCCGTCGGAATAGAGCAGTCGGAAAAGCGCAGTCGGAAAAGAAAGGCACCGCAATGCTCGCCCTCACCCTGTTCGGCATCTTCTTCGTCATTGCGCTGGCCGGCGTGCCGCTGCTGTTTGCGATCCTCATCACCACCACCGGCATCATCGCGCTGCAGGGGCTGGGCCACCCGCTGGAGACGATCTTCCTGTCCTTCATCGGCGGGGTCGAACCCTTCATCCTGCTGGCTGTGCCGCTGTTCATCTTTGCCGGCGAGCTGCTGGCGCAAGGCGGCGTGGGCAAACGCATCGTCGAGTTCGCCCGTGTGCTTTTTGGCTGGCTGCCCGGCGGGCTGGGCGTGGTCACCGTCATCAGCTGCACCCTGTTTGGCGGCGTCTCCGGCTCGGCCATCGCCGACACCGCAGCCATCGGCTCGCTGGTGATTCCGTCGATGGTGGCGCGCGGTTATTCGCGCGGCTTCGCCGCGGCGCTGCTGGCCGTGGCGGGCACGCTGGCCTTGCTGATGCCACTGTCGATCCCGTTCCTGGTCTATGCCTTCATCTCCGGCGTGTCGATGCGCACCTTGTCGATGGCCGGCTTGCTGCCCGCGCTGGTGTCTGCCCTGGCGCTGATCATCATGTGCATGTGGCACAGCAAGCGTACCGGTGTGGACAACGGCGGCGACCGCTCCACACCGGCGCAGATCTGGGCCGCCACCAAGGACGCCGGTCCGGCGCTGCTGATGCCGGTCATCATCATCGGCGGCATCTGGAGCGGCCAGTTCACGCCCAGCGAATCGGCTTCAGTTGCCGTGGTGTATGGCCTGCTGGTGTCGTTGTTCTATTACAAGGACCTGAGCTGGCGGCGCATTCCGCAGCTGCTGCTGAATGCCTTTTCCACCAGCGCCACGGTGATGCTGGTCATCGGCGCCACCGGCGCGATGGCCTGGCTGATCACGGTCGAGCAGGTTGCGGTGCAGATGGCCGAATGGATCCAGCTGGTGGCCACCGAGCAGTGGATGTTCCTGCTGCTGTTCAACGTGTGCCTGCTGCTGCTGGGCATCTTCATCGAGCCGCTGCCGGCGATGCTGCTGTCGGCTCCGCTGTTCCTGCCGCTGGCCAAGCACTTCAACATGGACATGGTGCACGTCGGCGTGGTCATGACCGCCAATCTGGCGATCGCGCTATACACGCCACCGGTGGGCGGCACGTTGTTCGTCGCCGCCAAGCTGGCGCATGCCGGCATCGGCGAAATCACCCGGCACCTGTGGCCGCTGATGGCCGCCACCTTCAGCGTGGTGCTGCTGATCACCTACGTGCCATGGCTGTCGCTGTGGTTCCCGCGTTTCCTGCAAAACTGGTAGGTGTCATGCTGGCCCTCGTCGTCGAATTCCGCATCAAGCCCGAAAACATCGCCGACTTTGCGCTGGCGATCGAAGACAACTCGCGGCAGTCGCGCGACACCGAGCCCGGTTGCCGCCAGTTCGACGTCTGCCGCGACCCGGCCGACGCGTCGCTTTTCTTTCTATATGAGTTGTACGACGACGAGGCTGCGATCCAGGCGCACCTGAAAAGCGCGCACTTCCTGCAGATGGACCAGCGCAGCGCGGCCTGGGTGCAAGACAAGAAGGTCAGCAAGCTGCAGCGCACGGCGCCTTGATGCCGTGCCCGGCCTGGCCCGAGCTGATTGGATTCACTGCGACTGCAGGATGCGCCGCCCGGTGGCCTGCTGCACCGGCCGGGCGTTCATCGGGTAGATGCGCGCGAACAGCTCCAGTTGCTCGGCCGACACCGACACCGGATGGCGCATCACCACCCACTGCACACCTTCTGAACACGGCGGCGTGGTGAGCGAACCCATGTAGGTGTAGTAGCGGCGGTCGACGGGCAGGATCTCGCTGGGGTCCAGCATCACCCGCGCCGCGGTTTCTTCATGACGTTCCAGCGGCAGGTTGTTCCACACCTGCTGCACGGCGGGCTGGGCTTCGCCCTTGTCCAGCAGCACGGCCACCACGGCCAGTTTGCCCTGGTCGTCCTTGTGCACCAGGTGCACCGACATCTCGAACTGGCGGCCGTCGATGCGTTCTTCCGACGGCCGGTGGAAGTGCATCTGCACCAGCTCGAAGCGCTTGCCACCCAATTCGATGTGATTGCCCGACGCCAGGTTGGCCTGCACGGTGTGGCCGTTGTCGATGACACCGAAGCGGCTGCCCTGGTAGGCAAACTTCACCGGTTCCAGGTCAACCGCCAGGCCGCCGCGGATGTCGATGGGGCTTTGACGCTGGCCGCTGCCGCAGAGCTTGAACTCGGGTCTCAGGCCGCCCCAGGTCTGCGGACCGGCCGGGCCCTGGTAGGCCCAGTGCGGCTCGGCGCCGTGCGCACCGACACCGGCGCTGGCAGCCGCAGCCGACGGCGCACGGGCTTTGCCCACCACGGTGCGCCGCGGCCCTTCAGCGGCTGCAGGACCCAGCGAGGTCTTGGCCACGATGCGCACGTCCAGCGGGCCTGCGGCGCCTGCGCTGGTCTTCACGCCAGACAGCTTGCCGGCCAGGCGCTGGCGCAGCTGCTCCAACGGGTCCGCTGGCGTGGCGGCGGAAGCCCCAGAAGCCGGCCGGGCCGGAGCGTCCGGCGCATCGGTCGTGTCCACGAGTTTGGTGGTCTTGGACGCACCCTTCATGGGCTTGAGCAGCGGCATGTCGGCCATGGCCAGTGAACCGACGACCAGCAAGCCCAGTGCCAGCATCACGTGCACGCCTGCGGCGCGGCACAGGCGGGCCGGACTTGTAAGGTACGAAGGCAATTGCACGGGGCAGGCAGGACTCATGGATCGGGCTCCTGGCCCGGTTATCGGCAGCCTCAGCCCAGGACTTGACCACTGTCCAGCCGCGGCTTCACCCACAGCCACGCGCCGATGCCCACAGCCAGCATGCCGGCCGAGGTGAGCGCCAGCGCCAGCGTCGAATGCATCACCAGCGGCGCCAGCACACCCGCCACTGCGGCATTGGCCAGGCTGCCCACACAGGCCTGCACCGAAGACGCGGTGCCGCGCCGGTCGGGCGCCTGGTCCAGCGCCATGATCGTGACCACCGGCACCATCAGCGCCCAGCCGAAGGAAAACACCGCAATGGGCAACATGGCCCAGGCCGGGTGAGCGTCGAACGCCAGGTTCAGCAGCACGTTGACCAGCGTCGTCACGAGCATGATCACGAAGCCATGGCGGATCTGGTGCCGCGGTTTGATGCGCCCGGCCAGCCGCCCCGACAGCAAGGCGCCACCCATCATGCCGCCGATGGACAGCACGAAAAACCAGAAGAACTGCGTCGGCGCCAGCTGCAGGTGTTCGCCCAGGAACACGGGCGCCGACAGCACGTACAGGAACATGCCGTTGAAGGGCACGCCGCTGGCAAAGACAAGGGCCACGAAGCGCCCGTTTTTTGCCAACTGCACATAGCCCCGCAGCAGCGGCCCGGCCCTGAACAGCTGTCGGCCCGACGGCGGCAGCGTCTCGGGCAGCCAGCGCCAGTTGGCCACCAGCAGCGCCAGCCCCAGCACAGCCAGCAGCCAGAAGATCGAATGCCAGTCGGCCCATTCGAACAGCAGGCCGCCAATCATGGGCGCCACCGCCGGCGCAATGCCGAAGAAGATGGTCACCTGCGACATCATGCGCTGGGCGTCGGCGGGTGCGTAGAGGTCGCGGATGATGGCGCGCGAGACCACCATGCCCACACCCGCCGACGCGCCCTGCAGCGCCCGAAAGAACACCAGCGTGCCGATGGAATCGCTGAGTGCACAGCCCACCGAAGCCAGCGTGAACACCGCCACGCCCACCAGCACCACCGGCCGGCGGCCCAGGCTGTCGGCCAGCGCGCCGTGGAACAGGTTCATGACCGCAAAACCGAGCAGGTAGCTCGACAGCGTCTGCTGCATCTGCACCGGCGTGGCGCCGATGGCCGCGCCGATGCCGGCAAACGCCGGCAGGTAAGTGTCGATGGCAAACGGCCCGATCATGCCCAGGCAGGCCAGCAGCAGCGCCAGCGTCCAGCGCCGGCCCGGCCACAGAGTAGAAGCGTCGGGGATCATCGAAGGGGCAAACCGTGCAGTCTAGTGGCCACGCGAGAACGGTGCTTCAATGCAGGTCATGAACCTGTTGCGCAGACGATCCCTCATTTCTGCAGCCGCTGCAGCCGCTGCTGGCGCGCTTGCCGCCACGCTGGGCACACCGGCCCTGGCCAGTTCCCGCCGCGCACTCGTGGCCATGACCGACGGCCCTTTCTACCCGCCGCGCAGCTGGCGCGACAAGGGCCCGCTGGCTGGCGACTGGGACGCCGATCTCACCCAGGTGCAGCGCGGCGGCCGTGTGCTCACCGCACGCGGCGAACACCTGGGCCTGCAACTGCGCGTGGTCGACACGCAGGGCCGGATGATCGACGACGCCGAGACCGAGTTCTGGCAGTGCGACACACTGGCCCAATACCGCCACCCCGACGTGGCCCTGCCGGCGGGTCGCTACGACGAGGGCTTCCAGGGCTTTGGCGCCCTGCGCAGCGGCAAGGACGGGGCACTGAGCCTGCGCACCATCAAGCCCGTGCCCTACCCGGGCCGCACGCCGCACATCCACATCAAGCTGCGCCACCCCGCTTTTGGCGAACTGACCTCGCAGCTGTTCCTGGCCGGCGACAGCGGCAATGGGGGGGACTTCCTGTGGCGCCGTGTGCCGCAGGCCGACCGCGCGGCGATGGAACTGGTGCTGCAGGCCGCACCCGCCGACAGCGGGCTGCGCTGGACGGCACAGCACACGCTGGTGGTGCCGGCCTAGACACGTTGTGTGCTGCTGAAAAAGTGTGAAGCAAACCGATAGGCCGGATTCTGTGCGGCAGGCCTGTTGCCAGAGCCCGCCGTGACCGCCATTCCTCTGGGCCAAAAGTCACCTTTCGGCTCGGTGCTACCTACCCGCACACTCCCCGGGCCAGGTCAATGTGTGCCTACTTGGTATTGCTGCGCGTAGAGATTGCCCGTTTCACCCGTTGCGGGGCTTTGCCCCGCGACGGGTGGCTGCTTGGACCGTGCTTGCGCACGGCGCCCCGCGGCAAGCCGCGTGGCACTGTCGGCTTGCGCCGCCAGTCCGCAGAACACCCATCATCGGGACCCCACAACGACTCGTCTCTGTTGCTCTGATCCTCACCTCACGGTGGACAGCCGTTAGCTGCTACGCCGCCCTGCGCAGTCCGGACCTTCCTCCAGTGCCGTGTTTCCACGATCGCACCAGCGGCGGTCTGGTCTGCTTCACGGGGTGGATTATCGCTTGATGGCTGGCGCCGGCGAGACGTTCAGATCGACATGCGCGCCTTCACGCCATCAGCCGTCATGCCCGCGCCGCGCCCGCGCATCACCACTTCGCCACGTTCCATCACCAGGTACTGGTCGGCCAGCTCTTCGGCAAAGTCGTAGTACTGCTCCACCAGCACGATGGCCATTTTCTGGCCGTTCATGCCACGGTCGGCCAGCATGCGCAGCACACGGCCGATGTCCTTGATGATGCTGGGCTGGATGCCTTCGGTGGGTTCGTCCAGCATCAGCAGTCTGGGGCCGGCGGCCAGGGCGCGGGCGATGGCCAGCTGTTGCTGCTGGCCACCCGACAGATCACCGCCGCGGCGCTTGATCATCTGCTTGAGCACGGGAAACAGCTCGAACAGCTCGGGCGGGATGGCCGTGCCGCCCGGCCGCGAAGCCAGGCCCATGCGCAGGTTGTCTTCCACCGTCAGGCGGCCGAAGATCTCGCGCCCCTGCGGCACGTAGCCCGTGCCCAAACGCACACGGTCATACGACGTGGCCTTGGTGATGTCGGTGCCGCCGAGCGCGATGCGCCCGGCCTTCACGGGCACCACGCCCATCAGGCTTTTCAGCAGCGTCGTCTTGCCCACGCCATTGCGCCCCAGGATGACCGTGACTTCGCCGACCCGGGCTTCCAGCGACACATTGCGCAGGATGTGCGAACCGCCGTAGTACTGGTTGAGCCCCTCGACCTGCAGGAGGGCCTTGACCTCGGGGTCAGCGTCCAAGGTAGACCTCGACCACTTTCTGGTTGTTCTGCACGTCGCTCAGCAGCCCCTCGGCCAGCACGCTGCCCTCGTGCAGCACGGTCACCTTCTTGCGGCCTTCTGTCAGCTGGTCGACAAACTTCATGTCGTGCTCCACCACCACCAGCGAGTGTTGGCCCTCCAGCGTGAGGAAGAGCTCGGCGGTGCGCTCGGTTTCTTCGTCGGTCATGCCGGCCACGGGTTCATCCAGCAGCAGCAGCTTGGGCTCTTGTGCCAGCAGCATGCCGATCTCCAGCCACTGCTTCTGGCCGTGGCTCAAGAGGCCCGCCGTGCGCTGCACTTCGGCCTTCAGGTGGATCAGCGTCAGCAAATCACCCAGTTTGTCCAGTTGTTCGCCGCTGAGGCGCGAAAACAGGCCCGCGCGCACGCTGCGGTCGTTGCGCAGATTGAGTTCGAGGTTCTCGAACACGCTGAGCTGTTCATAGACCGTGGGTTTCTGGAACTTGCGGCCCACGCCCACTTGCGCGATTTCGGGTTCGTTCAGGCGCAGCAGGTCGATGTTGCTGCCGAAGAAGACCTTGCCCGAGTCGGGCCGGGTCTTGCCGGTGATGCAGTCCATCATCGTCGTCTTGCCCGCGCCGTTGGGGCCGATGATGCAGCGCAGTTCGCCCACATCGATGGTCAGACTCAGCTTGTTCAGCGCCTTGAAGCCGTCGAAGCTGACGGTCACGTCCTGCAGGTACAGCGCCACGCCCTGCGTGAAGACCACTTCGCCGGCGCTCAGGGGGCGACCGAAACCACCGCCCTTGCCGGCCGTGGCCGATCGCTGTTCGTAGGCCGCACGCGCCTGCGCGCCGGCTGCCATCAATTCGGGCGTCATGCCTGATCCGCCGAAGCGCGCTTGCGCAGCTTGCGGTACAGGCCCAGCAGGCCCTGCGGCAGGAACAGCGTCACCGCGATGAACAGCGCGCCCAGGAAAAACAGCCAGAACTCGGGAAAGGCCACGGTGAACCAGCTCTTTGCACCGTTGACGAAGAAGGCGCCGATGATCGGCCCGATGAGCGTGCCGCGCCCGCCCACGGCGGCCCAGATGGCAATCTCGATGCCGGCCGCCGGGCTCATCTCGCTGGGATTGATGATGCCCACCTGCGGCACGTACAGCGCACCAGCCACGCCGCACATCACGGCGCTGAGTGTCCAGATGGCCAGCTTGTAGGCGATGGGGTCGTAGCCGCTGAACATGACCCGCGTCTCGGCGTCGCGGATGGCCTGCAGCACACGCCCGGCCTTGCTGCCCACGATGGCTCGCGACATCAGGAAAAAGCCCACCAGCGTGAGGCCGCTCAACACGAACAGCAGCACCTTCATGTTCTGCGTGATCGGCGCGCCCAGGATGCGCTTGAAGTCGGTGAAGCCGTTGTTGCCGCCGAATCCCGTTTCATTGCGGAAGAACAGCAGCATGGCGGCAAAGGTCAGCGCCTGCGTGATGATGCTGAAGTACACACCCTTGATGCGCGAGCGGAAGGCGAAGTAGCCGAACACGAAGGCCAGCAGACCCGGCACCAGCACCACCAGCGCCATCTGCGCGATGAAGCTGTCGCTCAGCGCCCAGGCCCAGGGGAATTCCTTCCAGTCCAGGAAGACCATGAAGTCGGGCATGTGGCTCTTGTACTGCCCGTCGGTGCCGATCTGGCGCATCAGGTACATGCCCATGGCATAACCCCCCAGCGCAAAGAACAGGCCGTGGCCCAGGCTCAGGATGCCGGTGTAGCCCCAGATCAGGTCCATGGCCAGCGCGCAGATGGCGTAACACAGGATCTTGCCGAAGAGGCTGACGTAGAAGTCGCTCAGGTGCAGCACATGCCCCTCGGGCACAGCAAGATTCATCAGCGGCACCACCACCGCGACCACGATCACCGCAACCAGCACCCCAGTCCAGAACCGCGCCCTAAGCGGCAGCCGCGGGCCCGGCTCTGCCGGACCGCTGGGTGCGCCCCCCTGGGGGGAAGCGCCGGAGGCGCTACGGGGGGGGATCATGCCTCGCGGCCCTTCAAGGCAAAGATGCCCTGCGGTCTTTTCTGGATGAAGACGACGATGAAGCCCAGCACCATGATCTTGGCCAGCACCGCACCCTGCCAGCCTTCGAGCAGTTTGTTCAGCACGCCCAGGCCCAGGCCCGCGTAGACCGTGCCCGCCAGCTGCCCCACGCCGCCCAGCACCACGACCAGGAAGCTGTCGACGATGTAGCCCTGGCCCAGGTCGGGCCCCACGTTGCCCACCTGGCTGAGCGCGCAGCCCGCCAGGCCCGCGATGCCCGCGCCCAACGAAAAGGCATAGGTGTCCACACGTGCGGTGTTCACGCCCACGCAGGCGGCCATGCGGCGGTTCTGCGTCACGCCGCGCACGAACAGGCCCAGGCGCGTGCGGCTGATCAGCAGCGCAACGCCGGCCAGCACCAGCATCGCAAACACGACGATGGCGATGCGGTTGTAGGGCAGCGTCAGGTTGGGCAGCACCTGCAGGCCGCCCGACAGCCAGGCCGGGTTTTCGACACCGACGTTCTGCGCACCGAAGATCGTGCGCACCAACTGCATCAGGATCAGGCTGATGCCCCAGGTGGCCAGCAGGGTTTCCAGCGGCCGGCCGTACAACCAGCGGATCACGCCGCGTTCCAGCACCGCGCCCACCAGCGCGGCGGCCAAGAAGCTGGCCGGGATGGCGGCCAGGATGTACCAGTCAAAGGCGTCCGGAAGCCAGGCCCTGAACAGGTTCTGCACCAGATAGGTGGCATAGGCGCCGATCATCATCAGCTCACCGTGCGCCATGTTGATGACGCCCATCAGGCCGTAGGTGATGGCCAGGCCCAGCGCCACCAGCAGCAGGATGCTGCCCAGGCTGATGCCCGAGAACATCACGCCCAGGCGTTCACCCCAGGCCAGGCGCGACTGCACCTTGGCCAGCGATGCCGAGATGGCGGACTTCACTTCGGCGTCGGTTTCCGAGGCCAGTTTTTCGATCAGCAGCGATCGTGTCGCCGGTTGTTCGCTGTCGGCCAGCAGTTGTGCCGCCGCCAGCCGCTTGGCCTTGTCGGCGGACGAAATCATCACGGCGGCTCGCAAGATCTCGAGGCGGGCTTTCAGGCCGGCGTCCCTTTCGGCAGCGATGGCCTTTTCGATGACCACCAGATTGCCTTCGTCGGCACCGTCGCGCAGGTCATCGATGGCTTTGGCGCGCACGGCGGCGTCGGGCGAGAACAGCTTCAGCGCCGCCAGTGCCGCTTCGAACTCGCGCCGCACACGGTTGTTGTTGACCACGTCTTCGGCGTCGGCCGGCAGCGTGGCGGCCACGCCGCTGGCGGCTTCGGTGACGGTGTCGCCGCGCACGATGTAGGCCTTGCCCCCGGCCACTTTCACCTCGTCGGCCAGCAGGGCCTCCAGCAGCGGCCCCAGCGCCGGGTCGACGGCGGCCACAACTTCATTCAAGGCGGCGATGCGGTCTTCGCTCTCACCGTCGGCAATGCGGGCAGCCTGTTCGGTGGTCAGCCCAAACGCCGCCAGCGGCGCCACGGCAAGAAACAGGCACAACAACAGACGGTAAACCACTGATCAACATCCGGTTGGGCCAAACGGGCGGCATCGACAGATGCCGCCCCCATCAGGCGGACACCGCGGAACCGGCTTCGCCGGGCCGCTGGCGTCGCCCCCCTGGGGGGTGCGGCCGCCAGGCCGCTCCGGGGGGAGTTACTTCGACGGCACGTTCTTCTTGCCCTTGTTTTCGGTGATGTAGTCGCTCCAGGGGTCGGCCACGACCGGGCCCTTGGTCTTCCACACCACGTTGAACTGACCGTCGGCCTTGATCTCGCCGATGAACACCGGCTTGTGCAGGTGGTGGTTTTCCTTGTCCATGGTGCTGACGAAGCCACCCGGCGCCTTGAAGGTCTGGCCGGCCATGGCGGCGATGACCTTGTCGGTGTCGGTGCTCTTGGCCTTGGTCACCGCCTGCGCCCACATGTGGATGCCGATGTAGGTGGCTTCCATCGGGTCGTTGGTCAGCGGACGGTCCTTGTGGCCGGCGATGCCCTTGGCCTTGGCGTAGGCGGTCCACTTGCTGACAAATTCGGCGTTGGCCGGGTTCTTCAGGCTCATGAAGTAGTTCCATGCGGCCAGGTGGCCCACCAGCGGCTTGGTGTCCACGCCGCGCAGTTCTTCTTCACCCACGCTGAAGGCCACCACGGGCACGTCAGTCGCCTTCAGGCCCTGGTTGCCCAGTTCCTTGTAGAAAGGCACGTTGCTGTCGCCGTTGATGGTGGACACGACGGCGGTCTTCTTGCCTTCGCCAGCAAACTTCTTGATCTTGGCGATGATGGTCTGGTAGTCCGCATGGCCGAAGGGGGTGTACTCCTCGATGATGTCGGCGTCCTTGATGCCCTTGGCATTGAGGAAGGCTCGCAGGATCTTGTTGGTGGTGCGCGGGTACACGTAGTCGGTGCCCAGCAGCACAAAGCGCTTGGCGCTACCGCCGTCCTTGCTCATCAGGTATTCGACGGCGGGAATGGCCTGCTGGTTGGGCGCTGCACCCGTGTAAAAGACGTTCTTGCTCAGCTCTTCGCCTTCGTACTGCACGGGGTAGAAGAGCAGCGAATTGGTCTGCTCGAAGACCGGCAGCACGCTCTTGCGCGACACGCTGGTCCAGCAGCCAAAGACCGCGACGACCTTGTCCTGGCTGATCAGCTGCTTGGCCTTTTCAGCGAACAGCGGCCAGTTGGAGGCCGGGTCGACGACCACCGCCTCGATCTTCTTGCCCAGCACGCCGCCCTTGGCGTTGATCTCGTCGATGGCCATCAGCGCCACGTCCTTGAGCACGGTTTCGCTGATGGCCATGGTGCCGCTCAGCGAATGCAGCACGCCGACCTTGATCGTCGCCTGGGCGCTGGCCAGGCTGCTGTAGCCCAGCGCGGCCAGCGCCAGGGTCATGGCGGTGAGGGTCTTGCCGGCGTGGCTGCCGAATGCACGGCGTGTGGTGGTCATGGGTTCTCGCTCCTGGGTGATGGGGAAGTGACGGGAAAGTGACGGGAAAGTGACGGGGAAGTGATGGGGGGTGTGATGGGGCGGGCTGACTTCAGCGGGTGGACGATGCGTTCAGCTCCGCAAGTGCAGCTTAGGCAGGGCAGCGCCGTGCGGAAATACGCCGTCTGGCGTACAGGCATGCGGCCGGCGCGGGTGCAGCGCCTAGACTGCGGCGGTGTTGAAAAAACCCGCCCTCCCGTCCATGCCCATTGCCTCGCGGCGCTTGCGGACCCCAACGCTGTGCGCCTGCCAGGCCCTGGCGCTGGCCCTGGCCTTGGCGCTGCTGCTGCCCGCAACCGCCCAAGCACAGCTGCTGCCGCCCACTCTGCCCACGCTGGATGGCCTGCCACGGCCCAACGCACCGCCAGCAGAAATGGGGCCGGTCGTGCCCGCGCGTGTGCAACGCTGGCGGCAGGAAGCCAAGGCGCTGGAGTACGGCGAAGGCGTTCCGCGCGATGCCGTGGCCGCGGCCCAGCTGTACTGCCGCGCCGCGCGCCACGGCGACGCCGAATCGCAGTACAGCCTGGCCTGGATGATGACCAACTCGCGTGGCATCGAACGCAACGAGGCCGAAGCCGCGCACCTGTTTGCCGCCGCCGCCGAACAAGGCTACGAACAGGCCAAGAACATCCTGGCGCGCATGGGCGAACCGCGCGGCGCGCCGCCGCCTTGCCTGCGGCCGCCAGAAGAAGATCGCATCGCCGTCGCGCCAACCCCGGTGCCGGCCAGACCCGTGCCCGGCGCACGTCCACCCGGCCAGCCGATGCTGCTGTCCGTGCCGCCGCCGCCCAACGCGCCTGAGCCCATCGTGCGCTTTGTCAACCTGGTGGCCCCCGAGTACAAACTGCAGCCGCACCTGGTGCTGTCCATCATCGCCACCGAGTCCAACTTCGATGCCTCGGCGGTGTCGCCCAAAGACGCACATGGCCTGATGCAGCTGATCCCGGCCACGGCCTCGCGTTTTGGCGTGCGCAACATCCGGGACCCGGTGCAGAACATCCGCGGCGGCATGGCCTACTTGCGCTGGCTGATGGCCCGCTTCGAGGGCGACGTGCGCCTGGTGGCCGCCGCCTACAACGCAGGCGAAGGGGCGGTCGAGCGTTACCTGGGTGTGCCGCCCTATGCCGAGACGCGCCTGTATGTGCTGAAGATCCGCGCCGGCATGGCCGGGCAGACACAGCACCCCTTCGACTCAACGGCGGCCGAACCTTCACCGGTGTTGCCGCTGATCCGCAACGCGGCCAAGAACGCGACGGTGGGCTTGCCCACCTTTCGCCAGTAGCGCCAGGCCCGTCATTCAGCCACTGGCGTCAGGACCGGCCCAGTCGGCCATCAGGCCATCCGGCTTACGCTTGGTGTGGCCTGGGGATGCGGCGCGAAGCGGGGTGCCCAGGCTGATCCAGCCCACCAGCGTTTCGCCAGGCGCGCAGAACGCGGCCACGACGTTGGGGGACCGCACCTTGGACCCGGACAGCATCTTGCCGCCGTAGCCCAGCGCGTGCGCAGCGGTCAGCAGGTGAGTCACGGCACCACCCACGGCCATCCACTGTTCATGGCCAGGCGCCAGCGGATGGCCCAGGTCGATGCGCGCCAGCACCGCCAGAGTGACCGGCGCGCGCAGGGCACGCTCACGGTCCAGCGCCGCCGCAGCCTCGGCCTTGCCCAATTCGACGGCGGCCCGTTCCAGCAGGTCGGCGAAGGCCAGGCGCTGTGCGCCGCGGATGATGGCAAAACGAAAGGGCACCAGGCCGCCGTGGTCGGGGGCACGCAATGCCGCCAGCAGCATGACTTGCAGCGCCGCATCGTCAGGCCCGGGTTCGCCCAGGTGCTTGGGCCCCAGCGAATAGCGGCCGAGCAGCACGCCGAGTGCGGTGGTGTCCATATGGGCCCTGTGACTTGGGGAAGCGGGGTCAGAAGGCAGGCGCGCCGTGACGACAATCAGCTGCCGACGATCGTGGGCCGCACCCCACGGTCATCAGCACTGTTGCCAGACGATCACAGCAGGCCCGCGCTGCGCGCTGCCGACTCCAGGCCCTTGTAGTTTTCTGGTCGGGTGGGGACATAGCGCGTGGCGCGGTTGAGCGTCAGGATTTCCTTGTGCGCCGGGTTGGCCGGGTCCAGTGCCAACAAGGCCTTCTGCAGCCGGTCGCGCAGATCGGCCGGCATGTCGGCATGCACCGACCAGTTGTAGTTGAAGTAGGGCGGCGTGGTGTAAAAAACGTCCACGGCCTTGGTGTCGACCCGGTTCTCGGCCACGAACTTGCGCCACACCGTGATGTCCAGCGCCGCCGCATCGACCTTGCCGCTGACCACGCTGGCGATGGTGGCGTCGTGGGCGCCGCTGTAGGCGATGCGCTTGAAGTCCTTTTCAGGGTCAAGCCCGGCCTGCAGCAAGAAGCTGCGCGGCATCAGGTGGCCCGAGGTGCTGCTTTGTGAACCGAAGCTGATTTGTTTGCCCTTCATGTCGGCCAAGCTCTTGATGCCGGAGTCGGTCTTGGAGATGAAGACCGACTGGAACCTGGTGTCTTCTTCGCGCTGCGCCAGCGGCACGATCTTGCCGCCCGAGCGCAGGCTGGCCTGCACAAACGTGAAGCCGCCAAACCACACCACGTCAACCTTCTTGTTGACCAGGGCCTCCACCGCCGCCGGGTAGTCGTTGACGGGAGTGAACTCGACCTTCACGTTCAAGGTTTTTTCAAGGTAGCTGGCCAAAGGTGTGAACTTGCGCACCTGTTCCGTGGCCGCCTCTTCCGGGATGGTGGTGATGCGCAGGACCTGCTGAGCCTGGGCGCCGAGGGCCACAAGCGCGATGGAAGCGACCAAGCCGATACGGCGCGCCCAATGCGCAAGCTGGGTCGTGGGGGTCATGGAAGTCATTGGCACCGTCTCCTGGATGTGGAAGTGATCATTGGATCATGCCAGCCAAGTTCAGGTCGGGTTCAGCTCGCGCACACGCTGCATGGCCATGGCCGCGGCGGCGGTGCGCGTTTCGACCCCCAGCTTTTCGTACACCCGCTCCAGATGCTTCTTGACCGTGGCCGGGCTGCTGCCCAGGATGTCGCCGATGTCGCGGTTGGTCTTGCCCTTGGCCACCCAGTACAGCACTTCGCTTTCGCGCAGCGTCAGCCCGAAGGCCAGCATGGTGGCTTCAACCGTGGCGGCGTCGCTCACTTCCCGCAGCACGATGAGCCAGTCTTCGTCCACCGTGCGGCCTTGCAGTGTGGCCACCAATTGCCGCAACTTGCCTGCCACCAGCCCGGCGGTGGACAGCGGCCGCACCTCGCGGCCCTGCTCGGCCTGCAGCAGCCAGGTCAACAGCGCGGCGGGCACCTGGTCAGGCAGGCTGTCGAAGTAGATGGGCAACCAGCGCCGCGCCAGCGGTGTCTGCCACACCAGCCGCGCATGGCCGCCCTGCAGCCGCACGGCGATGGTGGCGTGGCCATAGGCGTCCAGCGCGTTGCGCGCCTGCCGCGCCTGGCGGGCGGCCAGCATGTGCACGGCCATGCGCGCCAGCACCTCAGGCGCCCGGATGGGCTTGGTGACGTAGTCCACGCCGCCGGCTTCAAAGGCCGCCAGCACGTGTTCGGTGTCGGTGAGGCCGGTCATGAAGATGATCGGAATGTGCGCCGTTTCCGGTCCGGCCTTCAGGCGGCGCGCCACTTCGAAGCCGTCGATGCCAGGCATCACCGCATCGAGCAGCACGATGTCGGGGTCGGCCTGTGCCGCCCGAAGCAGCGCGCTGCTGCCGTCGGTGGCCACCAGCACGGTGTAGCCGGCGGCGTCCAGCGCGTCGTGCAGCACGGCCAGGTTGTCGGGCACGTCGTCGACGATCAACACCAGGCCGGCGCTGCGCGGGTTGGCCAGGTCGATGGCGTGGCGCACCGGGTCAGGTGGGCTGAGCGTGGGCAAGGGCATGTTGAATCACCGGTGTCATGCGATCGAACTGGAAGTTGTGCGCCAGCGTGCGCAGCGGCGCCAGCCAGGCGGCGGTGTCGGGGCGGTTGGTCTCGATCTGGTCGAGCAGTTTGTGCACACCGCGCGGATAGCCCAGGCTCACCACCTCGTGCAGCGCCTGAAGCTGTTCACGCGTGGGACGCGGTGCATTGGCCGGGACCGCAGCCGATGGCGGCGCAGACCGCGCAGACCGCGCAGACGGCGCAGACGGCCCAGACGGCCCAGACGGCGTGGTAAGCCACTGCAGCGCCAGCTTCGTGCCCAGCCAGTCCAGCAGTTCGTCAAAGCGCACGGGCTTGGTGACGAAGTCGGCGGCACCGATGCCGGCGTCGTTGTCTTGCCCCTTGTCGAAGGCATTGGCCGACACGATGGCCACCGGCGCGCTGCTCAGCTGCAGGCGGCGCAGGGTGCGGACGGTTTCCCAGCCGTCGATGCCGGGCATGGCCAGGTCCATCAGGATGGCGTCGACGCTGTTCTCGGCCAGCAGGCCCAGCGCGGCGGTGCCCGAACCGGCTTCCAGCACCTCGAAGCCCAGTGCCTGCAGCCGGCGCGCCAGCAGCGTGCGGTCCACCTCTTCGTTGTCCACCACCAGGATGCGGCGGCGCACACCGGCATAACCCGCCCGCGGTGCGGTGGGCTTGGGCACGCTGACACCGCGCAACTCGGGCAAGAACAGGCGGATGCGAAAGAGCGTGCCCGCGCCTTGCTCTTCGCTCGCACCCGCCAGGGCCGTGCGCGAAGACACCGTCATCTCGCCACCCATCAGGTCGGTCAGCATCTTGGCAATCGTCAGACCCAGGCCGGTGCCACCCGCGCCGCTGCCGGCCGGCGCGTGGCCCGCCTGGGCCGAATGGGCGCCGCGCGAGAAGGGCTCGAAGATGCGTTCGATGTCGGCCGGCGCGATGCCCGGGCCGGTGTCTTCGATCTCGAACACCGCCATGTCGCGCACATGCGCGGCGCGGAAGATCACGCGCCCGCTCTGCGTGAACTTGACCGCGTTGCCCAGCACGTTGATGAGAATCTGCGTCAGCCGCCGCTCATCCGCCCGCACCAGCTGCGGTGCGCCGTCCACGTCGTGCTCGAAGCGCAGGCCCTTGCTCACGGCCTGCAGCTCGAACAGCTGCACGATCTGCTGCAGGTTCTCGCGCAGGCGCATGGGCCGCGGTTCCAGGGCCAGCCTGCCGCCTTCGATGCGCGCGATGTCCAAGGTGCCTTCGATCAGGCTCAGCAGGTGCTCGCCGCCGCGGCGGATGACACCCACGCTTTGCTTGCGGTGCGGCGGCATGGCCGGGTCTTCGTCCAGCAGCTGCGCGTAGCCCAGGATGCTGTTCAGCGGCGTGCGCAGCTCGTGGCTGATGGCGCTGATGTAGCGCGTCTTGGCCTGGTTGGCGGCCTCCGCAGAGCGTCGGGCGTCATCTGCAGCCTGTTTGGCCCGTTGCAGTTCTTCGTCGGTGCGGGCGTGCGACTCGATTTCTTTCACCAGCGCTTCGGTCTGGCGGTTGCTTTCTTCCTGCGCCACCCGGCGGCTGATCTGCGTCAGCACCAGCCACCAGCCGATGACACCACCCACCAGCAGCAGCGCGCAGTAGGCCTTGATGAAACCGGCACGCAGCGCGGGGCCGGCGCTGGCCAGGTCGGGTTCGGCCAGCTGCCGCAGTTCAAGCTGGTACAGCATGACCAGCAAGGCGCCCAGGGCTGGCGCCACCAGGGCCATCAGCATCAGGTAGCGGCCCAGGCCGGTGTCCAGTTGCGGCCACCAGGCGCGGGGCGTCAGGCGCTGCAGCAAGGCATTGAACTGAACGCGGGCGCGGGCTTCTTCGGGCTTGCACAGGTCGTGGCAACGGGCGTCGAGTGAACAGCACAGGCTGCAGATGGGACCGCCATAGGCGGGGCACTGCGCCATGTCCTCACCCTCGTATTCACGTTCGCAGATGACGCAGTGGCGCTGCAGTTGGGCGCCCAGGTAGGCCCCCGGTTCGCTGCGGCGTGCGATGTAGTAGCGGCCTTTCGTTCCCCAGGCGATCAGCGGCGCTGCGACAAAGGCGACCACCATGGCAATCACCGCCGAAAAGGCCTGCGCCATGGGCCCGAACACGCCCAGCCAGGCCAGCATCGACAGCACCGAAGCCAGGCCCATCGCGCCCACGCCCACCGGGTTGATGTCGTACAGGTGCGCACGCTTGAACTCCACACCTTTCGGCGACAGGCCCAGCGGCTTGTTGACCACCAGGTCGGCCACCACGGCCATGATCCAGCTGATGGCGATGTTGCTGTACAGGCCCAGCACACCGCCGATGGCCTTGAAGACCTCCAGCTCCATCAGCATCAGCGCGATCAGCGTGTTGAACACGACCCAGACCACGCGCCCCGGGTGGCTGTGCGTGACGCGCGCGAAGAAGTTGCTCCAGGCCAGGCTGCCGGCGTAGGCATTCGTGACGTTGATCTTGAGCTGGCTGACGACCACCAGCGCCATGGTTGCTGCCACCGCCCAGCCGTAGTGCGGAAAGACCAGCTCGTAGGCCGCCAGGTACATCTGGTTGGGGTCCACAGCACGGTCGGCCGGCACGGCAAGGCTCAGTACCAGGTAGGCCAGCAAGGCGCCGCCCAACATCTTCAGCACGCCGGGCACCACCCATCCCGGGCCGCCGACCAGCACGCCGGCCCACCAGCGCCAGCGGTTGGCGGCCGTCTTCTCGGGCATGAAGCGCAAGTAGTCCACCTGCTCGCCCATCTGCGTGATGAGCGCCACGCCGACCGTCAAGGCGCCGCCGAAGAGCAAGGGATTGAAGCTGTCGCCCTGGCCGTTTTCACCAGCGTAGCCACGCAGATCGTCGATCAGCGTGGGATGGGCCTGGAAGACGTAGACGTAGGGCACCACCAGCAGCACCAGCCAGACCGGCTGCGTCCACACTTGAAAGCGGCTGATCATGGTCACACCGTGGGTCACCATGGGAATGACCACCAAGGCACTGATCAGGTAGCCCCAGGCCGGCGGAATGTCGAATGCGAGCTCCAGCGCGTAGGCCATGATGGCCGCTTCCAGCGCGAAAAAGATGAAGGTGAAGCTGGCGTAGATGAGCGAGGTGACGGTGCTGCCGATGTAGCCGAAACCGGCGCCGCGTGTCAGCAGGTCGATGTCGAGGCCGTACCGCGCGGCGAAGATGCTGATGGGCAAGCCGGCCGCAAAGATGATGGCCGCCGTGGCCATGATGGCCCAGAAGGTGTTGATGAAGCCGAACTGCAGCAACAGCGTGGCACCCAGCGCTTCCAGCACCAGAAAACTGGCCGCGCCGCCCAGCGCGGTGTTCGCAATGCGCCATTCGCTCCATTTGCGAAACGACCTGGGCGTGAAACGCAGCGCGTAGTCTTCCAGCGTTTCGCTGGCCACCCAGGCGTTGTAGTCCCGGCGCACCTTGATGACGCGCTGCTGCGGCGGCTGTGGTGTCTGGGTGGTGGCGCTGGCTTCCATGCAGGCACTGTCTATGCAGATACCGAGCCAGAGCCGCGCGGGCCACGGTTAGCATGCTGGCACTCTCTGTGCTCAAGCAAGCCCCATGGACCTGACGCCGCGCGAAAAAGACAAGCTCTTGATCTTCACCGCCGGGCTGCTGGCTGAGCGGCGCAAGGCCCGCGGCCTGAAGCTCAACGTGCCGGAGTCCATCGCGCTCATCAGCGCCGCCCTCATGGAAGGCGCCCGCGACGGCAAGACCGTGGCGCAATTGATGAGCGAGGGCAAGACCGTGCTGACTCGCGCCGACGTGATGGACGGCGTGGCCGACATCGTCACCGAAATCCAGATCGAGGCCACCTTCCCCGACGGCACCAAATTGGTGACCGTGCACCAACCCATTGCATGAGGCTGAACGCCATGAACAAGCTGCTCACACTGGTCATCACGCTGGTCCCCTTGGCGGCTGCTGCCCATGAGGGCCACGGCCTGCCCGGCGCCAGCCATTGGCACGCCAGCGACACGCTGGGCTTGCTCCTGGTGGCCGTGCTGGCCGCTGGCGCCTGGATCATCGGCCGCAGAAAGTAGCCCGATGGTCCCCGGCGAACTCCTCATCGACGACGGCGAGCACATGCTCAACCCAGGCCGCGACAAGACCATTCTGGTGGTCGCCAACAGCGGCGACCGGCCCATCCAGGTCGGCTCGCATTACCACTTCGCGGAGACCAACGCGGCACTGCTGTTCGACCGCCAGGCCGCGCGCGGCATGCGGCTGAACATCGCCAGTGGCACAGCCGTGCGCTTCGAGCCCGGCCAGGAACGCACCGTGACGCTGGTGCCGTATGGCGGCCGGCGGCAGATCTGGGGTTTTCGTGGTCTTGTGAACGGAGCCGTCTGATGTCGCGAACGATCGGCCGTCGCGCCTACGCCGAGATGTACGGCCCCACCGTGGGCGACCGCGTGCGCCTGGCCGACACGGGCCTCATCGTCGAGGTCGAAAAGGACTTCACGCTCAACGCCGGTGGCTACGGTGAAGAGGTCAAGTTCGGCGGCGGCAAGACCATCCGCGACGGCATGGGCCAGAGCCAGGTCGTCAACGGCCCAGGGCACCACGAAGCCCACGACTGCGTCATCACCAACGCGCTGATCATCGACACCTGGGGCATCGTGAAGGCCGACATCGGCATCAAGGGCTGCCGCATCGCCGCCATCGGCAAGGCCGGCAACCCGGACGTGCAGCCGGGCGTGGACATCATCATCGGCCCGGGCACCGAAATCATTGCCGGCGAAGGGATGATCGTCACCGCTGGTGGCGTCGACAGCCACATCCACTTCATCTGCCCGCAGCAGATCGAAGAAGCGCAGATGAGCGGCATCACCACCATGCTGGGCGGCGGCACGGGCCCGGCCACCGGCACCTTCGCCACCACCTGCACACCCGGCCCCGAGAACCTGCACCGCATGCTGCAGGCGGCCGAATCCTTCTCCATGAACCTGGGCTTTCTGGGCAAGGGCAACGCCAGCCAGGCCGCCGCGCTGAGCCAGCAGATTGCAGCCGGCGCCATCGGACTGAAGCTGCACGAAGACTGGGGCAGCACACCCGCAGCCATCAGCAACTGCCTGGACGTGGCGGAGGTGACGGACACGCAGGTCAGCCTGCACAGCGACACGTTGAATGAATCCGGCTTTGTCGAAGACACCATCGCTGCCACGCGCGGCAGAACGCTGTGCGCCTTCCACACCGAGGGCGCCGGCGGTGGCCATGCGCCTGACATCATGCGGGTGGTGGGCGAGGCCAACTTCCTGCCGTCGTCGACCAACCCGACCATGCCCTACACCGCGAACACGGTGGACGAGCACCTGGACATGTTGATGGTCTGCCACCACCTCGACGCATCCATCGCAGAAGACCTGGCCTTTGCGGAAAGCCGCATCCGCCGCGAGACCATCGCTGCCGAAGACGTGCTGCACGACCTGGGCGCCATCAGCATGATGAGCAGCGACAGCCAGGCCATGGGCCGCGTGGGCGAGGTCATCATCCGCACGTGGCAGACGGCGCACAAGATGAAGGGGCAGCGCGGGGCCTTACCGGAAGACAACGCGCGCAACGACAACTTCCGCGTCAAGCGCTACATCGCCAAGTACACGATCAACCCGGCGCTTGCCAACGGCATCAGCCACGACGTGGGCAGCATCGAAGTCGGCAAATGGGCCGATCTGGTGATCTGGCGGCCGGCGTTTTTTGGCGTCAAGCCGAGCCTGATCCTCAAGGGCGGGTTCATCGCGGCGGCGTTGATGGGTGACGCGAATGCCAGCATCCCGACACCGCAGCCGGTGCATTACCGGCCGATGTTCGGCAGCTTCGGGCGCGTGGTGCAGGCCACAAGCCTGACCTTCATCAGCCAGACCGCGATGAACAACGACCTGGGCGATGAACTCGGTCTGCGCAAGCGGCTGTCAGCGGTGCGCGGTTGCCGCAGCGTGAAGAAGCAGGACATGGTGCTCAACGGCTATTTGCCCAAGATGGAGATCGATCCGCAGACCTACCGCGTGCGGGCCGACGGGCAGTTGCTGACCTGTGATCCGGCGACGGTGTTGCCGCTGGCGCAGAAGTACTTCCTGTTTTGAGTGCGCGTCAGCGTTGTTCGGTCAGGGACGAGGCTGGGTGTGGGCGCGCAGCCATGTGGCGAAGGTGGCTTCGTCCATGACGCCGGCCGCCACGTTCAACATCACCACAGTGGCTTCGGCCTGTGCGGCCACGAGTCGTTGGCCATTCAGCATCAAGAACAGGCCCACAGCGAGGAACGCGACGCGTTTGTTGCCATCGACGAAGGCGTGGTTCTTGGCCAGCCCGACACCGTAGGCCGCAGCCAGTTCCGCCACGTCAGGATCGCCGTAGGCCGCCAGATTCAGCGGCCGGGCCAGCGCCGATTCGAACAGCCCTTCGTCGCGCAGGCCAGGGGCGCCGCCATGCTCGGCAATGCTCTCGTCGTGCAGCAACAGCAGGGCACGACGGTCGATCCACCGCCAACTCATTTGGCCAGTTGGTGGAAGGTATCGCGGAACTCATGCATGAACGCGCGGCCGGCCTTGATCTGTTCTTCCAGCGTCGGGTCATACGGCGTGAGCGTGACGCCATTGGCTGCATCGGTCACAAACACCGTGTCCCCCTTCTCCAGCTTCAAACGCGCCAAGATCTCCTTGGGCAAAATCACGCCCACGGAGTTGCCGATCTGGGTGAGCTTGAGTGCGGTCATGGCAGTCCTTGGTGGCAATCGCTTGTTATAACGAAAGTTATACTAACCGCAGTCTTCCGTCAAAACAAGATCGCCGCATCCCCGAAGGAGCCCTGCCCCATGCTCACCGTGAACAAGCTGATCCCCGGCGCGCGCGGCCTCGCCGCAGCGCTCATCAAGCGCGCCACCACCGTTGAGCTGGACTGGGACGTGCGCCAGAAAAGCCGCTTCGACGCCACCGACTCTGCCGGCCGCACGCTGGGGGTTTTTCTGCCTCGCGGCACGGCCGTGCGAGGTGGTGACGTGCTGGTGGCCGAAGACGGTTCGATGGTCGTCGTCAAAGCCGCGCCGCAGGCCGTGCTGGTGGTGCGCCATTGCGCGGCACATGGCAAGCCCTTCGATCTGCTGCGCGCTGCCTACCACCTGGGCAATCGCCATGTGCAGCTGGAGCTGCAGCCCGACCGCCTGCTGCTGGAACCCGACCACGTGCTGGCCGACATGCTGCGCAGCATGCATCTGATCGTCAGCGACGAGACCACGGCTTTCGAGCCCGAGGCCGGCGCGTATGCAGCACCGGCGTCTGGCCACGATCACCCGCACCACGGCCACGCACACGACCATGACCCTGACCATGGCCATGCAACCCCGGCGCGAAAGCCCATCCCCATCCCCATCGCCACAGCTCCCGCAGCGCATGCCCCGCACGTGCATGGCCCAGGCTGCGGCCACGACCACGGCCACGGTGACGGCCACGACCACTGAACCCGGCACGCCCGGGGTCAGCGCAGCCACCCGGCTGCAGCTGATGTGGCTGGCTTCGCCGGCCTTGCCGGTGGGTGGATTCAGCTATTCCGAAGGGCTTGAAGCCGCCGTCGAAGCTGGCCTCATCGCCACCGAAACACAGGCCGGTGACTGGCTGCTCGACCAGTTGAACCTGAGCCTGGCACGGTCCGACCTGCCGGCCCTGGCCCAGGCCTGCGGGGCTTGGTCAAGCCACGACATCCCACGCGTGCAGGCCCTGAACGGCTGGCTGCACCAGACCCGCGAAAGCGGCGAGCTGCGCGCCCAGTCCGAGCAGATGGGCCGGTCCTTGCTGGACTGGCTGCGCAACGGCGTGCACGCCGACGACCCGCGCATGCAAACTCTGGCCGCCTTGCAGCCCGCCCCGCTGTGGCCCACCAGCTTTGCCCTGGCCACCACGCTGGCCGGCGCAACGGCACAAGACGCCTTGCTGGCCTTTGCATGGGGCTGGGCCGAAAACATGGCGCAGGCGGCGATGAAGGCGGTGCCGTTGGGCCAGGCCGCGGCACAGCGCATGCTTGCACGGCTGTCGGCCCAGATCCCGGCCGTCGTCGAAGCCGCGCTGCAACTGTCCGATGAAGATCGCCAGGCCCACAGCCCGGGTCTGGCCATCCTTTCTGCCCATCACGAAACCCAGTACTCGAGACTCTTCCGCTCATGAACACCCCCTTGCACCGCATTCCCGGCCGCACCAAGAGACTGCCCCCCCTGCGTGTGGGCGTGGGCGGACCCGTGGGCAGCGGCAAGACCACGCTGGTGGAGATGCTGTGCAAGGCCATGCGCGAGCGTTGGAGCCTGGTGGTCGTGACCAACGACATCTACACCAAGGAAGACCAGCGCCTGCTCACCGTGTCTGGCGCATTGGACGCCGAACGCATCATGGGCGTGGAAACCGGCGGCTGCCCGCACACCGCCATCCGCGAAGACGCATCGATCAATCTCGAAGCCGTGGACCGCATGCTGGAAAAATTTCCCGACGCCGACATCGTGTTCATCGAAAGTGGCGGCGACAACCTGGCCGCCACCTTCAGCCCCGAACTGAGCGACCTCACGATCTACGTCATCGACGTGGCCGCCGGCGAAAAAATCCCGCGCAAGGGCGGCCCAGGCATCACCAAGAGCGACCTCTTTGTCATCAACAAGACCGACCTTGCGCCCCATGTGGGCGCCAGCCTGGAGGTGATGGAAGCCGACACCCGCCGCATGCGCCCGGCCTGGGCCAGCACGCGGCCCTATGTGATGAGCAACCTGCGCACAAAACAGGGGCTGGCCGAGGTGGTGGCATTCATAGAAACCAAGGGCCTGCTGCTGGCTTGACGGCGTGCGCGAGCTGCCCGCCAAAGGCCACCCACAGGCACGGCCTACCATGCGCACTTCGGAGTACCCCCATCACAACACCGCAGGAGAAGACCATGGGTCTGATGTCATTTATCAAGGAAGCCGGCGAAAAGTTGTTCGGCAAAGGCGAGGCCAAGGCCGCAGAGACTGCTGCAGCGGCTGCGCCGACGCCAGAAAACGTGGCCGCCCTCAGCAAGGCTGCCGGCGACGCCATCGTGGGCTACATCAACGCGCAGGGCCTGCCCGGCAACAGCCTGGACGTGGCCTTCGACGCCACCACCGCCACCGTCACGGTGTCGGGCCAGGTCGAAGACCAGGGCATCAAGGAAAAGGTGCTGCTGTGCTGCGGCAACGTGGCGGGTGTGACGGCCGTCAACGACATGATCACCGTGGCCAACCCCACGCCCGAGGCGCAGTTCCACGTCGTCGTCAGCGGCGACAACCTGAGCAAGATCGCCAAGAAGTTCTATGGCGACGCCAACAAGTATCCGGTCATCTTCGAGGCCAACAAGCCCATGCTCAGCCACCCGGACAAGATCTACCCGGGCCAGGCGCTGCGCATTCCGCCGCTGTAAACCCCGGCGGCGCGGCGGACTGCGCAAGAGACAATCGGCACCCCTGGCCCGCGCGATGTGGCGGGCTGTTTTTTCCCTTGGCCGAGGGGCACGATTGTCGAAGCTGTACTTCCGCTACGCCGCCATGAATGCCGGCAAGTCCACCCACTTGCTGCAGGCGGCCTACAACTACGAAGAACGGGGCATGCGCGTGCGCATGTTCACGGCCGCGCACGACAACCGCAGCGGCGTGGGCGTGATCGCGTCGCGCCTGGGCCTGACGCGACAGGCCGAAACCTTTGGCGCCGACACGGTGTTCGACTCGGCCTGGCTCGAAGATGGGCGCATGCATCCGAAAGCCACGGCCGTGGCCTGCCTGCTCATCGATGAAGCGCAGTTCCTGACCCCCGAACAAGTCACCCAGCTGCACCGCCTGGCCCACCAGCACCCGGTGCCGGTGCTGTGTTACGGCCTGCGCAGCGACTTCCGCGGCGACGCCTTCCCTGGGGCCGCCGCGTTGTTGACGCTGGCCGACGAACTGGAAGAGATGAAGACCATCTGCGCCTGCGCGCGCAAGGCCAGCATGAACCTGCGCGTGGACGGCGAAGGCCGGCGTGTGAAAGAAGGCGAGCAGGTCATGATCGGTGGCAACGAGAGCTACCGCGCGGTGTGCCCCAGCTGCTTCTACAGCCCCGACGAAGACCCGATCTCTGCGCCGGGCCTGTTTGGCTGAAGACGATGACCGAAGACGATGCCTGAACGCTACTTGCGCGACGCCAGCCAGATGCTGGGCAGGATCATCGCCGCACCCACCACGTGGTACCAGCCGGGCACTTCACCCAGCACGCCCCAAGCCAGCAGCGCACCGTAGACCGGCGCCAGGTACAACATCATTGCCGTGCGCGAAGCGCCCAGCTCGCGCTGCAGATAGGAATAGGCGCCGTACGACAGCACACCCGGCAGCACGGCCGCCAGCAGCACCAGGCCGGCCGCACCCCAGCCAAACGCCGGCGGGGTGGTGAACAGGGCCTCCAGCACCGTGGTCGGCAGCAGCACCAGCAGGCCGCCACCGATGATGGCCACCAGCCTTTCCCCCGGCCCCAACGCCGAGGGCCAGCGCTTGAGCAGCACCGAATAGGCGGTCCAGCTGGCCGCAGCAGCCGTGATCCAGGCGTCGCCAGCCACCAGCTGCACCTTCAGCAGCCGCGACGGGTCGCCCTTGGCAATCACGAACAGCAGCCCCAGCAAGGCCAGCACCACGCCGGCCCACTGCGCGCGGCTCAGGCGTTCGTGCAGCAGCAGCGAACTGGCCGCCACGATGGCCATCGGCGTGGCCGCGTAGATGAGCGCGATGTTGGTGCTGGTGGTGCTGTGCCCGGCCACGTAGACCCAGGCGCCGCAGATGTACATGCCGAAAAAACCCAGCGCCAAGAGGTGCAGCCACTCGCGCCGCACCACCTCACGCTGCGCCCACAAGCCCCGGCCCATCCAGGGCAGCAGGATCAGTGCCGCCAGCGCCCAGCGGCCCAGCGCCAGCGCGTGCGGCGCGATGACGCCATCCCCCAGGCGCGCAATGATGTAGTTGGACGACCAAAGCAAGGGCACCAGCCACAACAGCAGCCGCGCCTTGCCGCTGGCCGGCACCCGGGCGGCAAAGCTCATGCGCCTGCTGTTGCGGTTTCGGTTGCTCGGCTGGCCATGCTCTGGCCCAGGCGGATGGGCGTGCCAGGTTGCCATGCGGGGTTGAAGCGCAAGGGCCGGTCCGCATGCTGCGGAAACAGCATCACCACCGTGCTGCCCAACAGGAACCGACCCATCTCGGCACCTTGCGCCAGTTCGATGCGCTGGTCCTGGTAGGCCCACTCGCGCAGCGTGCCGGTTCGCGGCGGGTTGATCACGCCGTGCCAGACTGTGGCCATGCTGCCCACGATGGTGGCGCCCACCAGCACCAGCACCCAGGGCTTGCCGTCGGCCGCTTCGAACACACACACCACGCGCTCGTTGCGCGCAAACAGGCCCGGCACGCCGCGCGCCGTGGCCGGGTTCACCGAAAACAGCGCACCCGGCACGTGCACCATGCGCAGCAGGCGGCCGGCACAGGGCATGTGGATGCGGTGGTAGTCGCGCGGGCTCAGGTACAGCGTGGCGAAGTGGCCGCCGTGGAAGTGGGCGGCCAGTGCACTGTCCCCGCCCAGCAGCGCGGTGGTGGTGTAGTCGTGGCGTTTTGCTTCAATGAAGGCCTGCAAGATGCGGCCGTCGTCGATGGGGCCCGACTGGCTGACCGCACCATCCACCGGGCACACCAGTTCAGCACTCGCCAGCGGCCGAACACCCGGCTTCAGCGCACGGGTGAAAAATTCATTGAAGCTGGCGTAGGCCGCCGGGTCAGGCTCGGCGGCCTCGGCCATGTTCACGCCGTAGCGGCCGATGAACCAGCGGATCAGAGCGGTCGTGGCACTGCCGCCGCGCCAGCCCGCCACGGCGCCTGCAAATGAGGTCAGCGCCTGCTTGGGCAGCAGGTGCTGCGTGGCCACGGCCACCCGTTCGCCCAGCGGCACGCTCACCGCAGCGGTGCCAGCTCGCGCAGGGCTTTCACCGCACCGGCGCCCACGCTGGCACCAAATCGTTTGGCCAGGCGCTCGGCCACGTTGTCGCGGGGGGTGTAGTCGATGATCTCCTCGGCCTTGACGACCTCACGCGCCACAAAGTCCAGGCTGCCCGTGGCGTCGGCCAGGCCTTGCCTGACTGCTTCTTCACCATTCCAGAACAGGCCGGAGAAGGTGTCCGGTGTTACTTTCAAGCGGTCACCGCGGCCGGCTTTCACCACCGCGACGAACTGCGCGTGGATCTGCTCGATCATGGCGCGAGCCATCGCCGTCTGCTTGGGGTTCTGTGGGCTGAAAGGGTCGAGCATGCCCTTGTTCTCGCCGGCGGTGAGCAGCCGCCGTTCCACACCCAACTTGTCCATCAGGCCGGTGAAGCCAAAGCCGTCCATCAGCACGCCGATGCTGCCCACGATACTGGCCTTGTCGACGTAGATCTCGTCTGCAGCCACTGCAATGTAGTAGGCACCCGAGGCGCAGACCTCTTCGACCACCGCGTAGACCTTCTTGCCGTGTTTGGCCTTGAGGCGCAGGATTTCGTCGTGCACGATGCCACTTTGCACCGGGCTGCCGCCAGGCGAGTTGATGCGCAGCACCACCGCCTGCGCGCCACCGTCCTCGAACGCACTTCTCAGCGCGCCCACCAGCAACTCGGCGCTGGCATCACTTTCGGCGGCAATCTCGCCGCGCACCTCCACCAGGGCCGTGTGGGGGGCGCTGGTTGTCGTGGGCGCTGACCGGCTGATGAAAGCGGCCCAGACCACCACCAGCACCAGGCCCAGCCAGGCCAGGCGGAAGAACACCCGCCAGCGGCGGTCGGTGCGCTGCTGGCGCAGCAACTCGCCGGCCAGTCTTTCGAGCACGGCTTCCATGCCGCCGCGGCCGTCGGCTGGCTTGCCGTTGGCATGTTGCTGGGCCATTGCAGCGGCAGCGGTCACGGTCAAGGGTTCGACGGGGCCGACGGGCTCAGGGGCCGGCGTCGAGCCAGGTTCATTTGGGTTCATGTGGGGTCGGCCGCAGCAGGCGGCGCCGACGGTTCGTCAAGGGCCTCGAATTCGAGGGGGCGGATGTCACGGGAAGGATACCAACTCACCTGCCCGTCAAGTTCCTGCACACGCACCGGTGTCAGCTGGCCGCGGCCGCAAGGACCGCCGACGCAGCGGCCATCTGCAGGCTCGTAGCTGGCGCCATGGATGCTGCACAGGATCCAGCGTTTGTCCATGTCCAGGAACTCGCCGGGCTGCCAGTCCATTTCGGTGGGCACGTGCACGCAGCGGTTCATGTAAGCCACCAGCCGGCCATCGAAGCGCATGGCAAAAGCCCGTGCCGGGCGGCCGTACTCCAGCACGTCCCAGACCCAGGCGCGGCCACGTTCTTCCAGGTCGGCCGAGGTGCACAGCGGCTCGGGCTCCGGCAGGGTAGCCTGGGCCCGGATTTCGTGGTTCATGTTGCGATTGGCCTCAGGCGTTTTCGATCAGCCAGCGATGCAGCTCGGCCGTGCTGTGCGCCACGAAGAGGGGCTCGTGTTCGGCAAAGGCCGCGGGCTCGTGGGCGCCAAAGCTCACCGCCACACGCGCCGTGCCAGCATTGCGCGCCAGCATCAGGTCGTGGGTGGTGTCGCCGACCATCAGCGTGCGCTCGGGCGACACGCCCAGCTGGGCCATCAGCTGCTGCAGCATCAGCGGGTGGGGCTTGCCAGCGGTTTCGTCGGCTGTGCGCGTGGCGTCGAACATGCCGTGCAGCTGCGAGTGTGCCAGCGCCTCGTCCAGCCCGCGCCGGCCCTTGCCGGTGGCCACGGCCAGGAAGTGGTTGCGGGTCTTCAGTGCCTGCAGCATGGGCAGCGTGCCGTCGAACATCACCAGATCGTCCTGCCTGGCGAAGTAGTGGTGGCGGTAGCGGTTGCCCAGTTCGGGGTAACGCTCGGGCGGCAGGCCAGGTGCGGCATGTTTCAGCGCGTCGTGCAAGCCCAGGCCGATGACGTAGGAAGCGTCGGCCACGCTGGGCACCGCAATGCCCAGGTCGGCGCAGGCCGACTGGATGCACTGCACGATGAGGCCCGTGCTGTCGTACAGGGTGCCGTCCCAATCGAAGGCGATCAGGTCAAAACGGCGTTGGGGAGAGCGAGGCATGGCACTTCTGAAAAACAGGGTTGGAGCGGGAAGACAGGCTGTCGACAGGTCAGCGGGCAAGGAGTGTCTCGCACTCCGGCGGCAGGGGCGCGTTCAGGGTGATGCGCTGACCACTGGCCGGGTGGTCGAACGACAGCTCGCGGGCGTGCAGGAACATGCGTTCGAAATGCCGTTCGCGCGCAAAGAGCCTGTTGCGCGCAAAGTCGCCGTACTTGGGGTCGCCGACGATGGGGTGGCCGCTGCTGGCCAGGTGGACGCGGATCTGGTGCGTGCGGCCGGTCTTGATGGTCACGTCCAGCAGGCTCAGGCCGGGCGACTGGCGCACGACCTTGACCAGGCTGATCGAGCGGCGGCCGTCTTCGTGCTCGGCACCCACGACCCTGACGTGCCGTTCGCCGGCAGCGTCCAGCGTCTTGTGCAGCGCCAGGTCGATGACTTTGAGCTTTGCCGGCCAGTCGCCAAACACCAGCGCGGCGTAGGTTTTGCCGGTGGCCCGGTCACGGAACTGGTCCTGCAGTGCGGTCAATGCGCTGCGCTTCTTGGCCAGCAGCAGGATGCCCGAGGTTTCCTTGTCCAGGCGGTGCACCAATTCCAGAAAGCGGGCATCGGGGCGCGACCGGCGCAACTGTTCGATGACGCCGAAGCTGACGCCGCTGCCGCCGTGCACCGCCACACCAGCCGGTTTGACGATGGCCAGCAGGTGTTCGTCCTCCAGCAGCACCGGAAACTCTCGCGCGGGCGCCGCCGGCGCGCTGCTGGTTGCGGGCAGCCGCATCGGAGGCACGCGGATCAGGTCGCCTTCGGCGACGCGGGTGTCGGCACCGGCGCGGCCCTTGTTGACGCGCACTTCACCCGATCGGATGACGCGGTAGACGTGGGTCTTGGGCACACCCTTGAGCAGGCGGATCAGGTAGTTGTCCAGGCGCTGGCCGGCGGATTCGGCGTCCACGGTCAGGGTGCGCACGGCCGGCAAGGGTTGGTCCCCAGCCCGAGCCGGGGATACGCCTGCTTTGCCCGCTATACTCCGCAACTCCACGTTTAGGCTGTAAGTGCTTGATTTATCGGAGTTTACGCGGGCGCCCGCGGCTCTATCGTGGAACGGTCCGTGCCCTGTTGGCACAGACCACAAGGTGATGCAACGCCGGCAGCCGGCGCTTGGCCAAAAGTCCCCGTTCGACTTTGGCGGGCCCCGGCAGCAGGCGGCAGAGAGTCGTACCAGAACCCCGCTTCGCTCACCCGAAGCACCGAAAATTCAAAGGGTTCGAGGCCCAGCCCGTCGTCCGGTTCTTGCCGGCCCGACACACTGTCCTTGAACCCGCGTGTTGGCACGCTGTTGCAGATCATGTTGTCCCCATCCACCCACACCCGCCTCATCAGGCCCCGGCTCAGCGCAGCTGGCGCGGCCGAGGCGGGCGCATTGCCGCGTGATCCGCGGCCTTGCATCGGGCTGGCGGACGAAGACGCTGCAACCCCGGCCCGCACGCACGCGCCAACGCTGCGCAGCTGAAGTCGCCGGCTCGGCCGGCGGCAAGCGCAGTCCAGGGCATTTCGCGCCAACGGTTCCATCGCGACCCTCGTGCATCTTGCAGTAACGCAAGAAGGCGGTCCGTCCCACAGCAAGTGGACAAGGCCCGCCTCGCACAGGAGTGCCCATGAAACGCATGCTGATCAACTCCACGCAGCCCGAAGAGCGGCGGCTGGCGATCGTCGACGGACAAAAGCTCCTCGACTTCGAAACCGAAATTGAAGGGCGCGAACAGCGCAAGGGCAATATCTACAAGGCGGTCATCACCCGCGTGGAGCCCAGCCTGGAAGCCTGCTTCGTCGAATACGGCGAAGACCGCCACGGCTTCCTGCCTTTCAAGGAAATCTCCAAGAACTACTTCCGCGAAGGTGCCGACGTCAAGAACGCGCGCATTCAGGACGTGGTGCGCGAAGGTGACAACCTGCTGGTGCAGGTGGAAAAGGAAGAACGGGGCAACAAGGGCGCGGCGCTGACCACCTTTGTCAGCCTGGCCGGCCGCTACCTGGTGCTGATGCCCAACAACCCGCGCGGCGGTGGCGTCAGCCGCCGCATCGAGGGCGAAGAACGCGAAGAGCTGAAAGAAAACCTGGAGCAGCTGGACTACCCCAAGGGCATGTCGCTGATCGCCCGCACCGCAGGTATCGGGCGCAGTGCCGCTGAACTGCAGTGGGACCTGAACTACATGCTCAAGCTGTGGGACGCCATCGACGGCGCTTCCAAGGCCGGCAAGGGCGCTTTCCTGATCTATCAGGAGTCTTCGCTCGTCATCCGTGCCATCCGTGACTACTTCACCGCGGACATCGGCGAGATCCTGATCGACACCGACGACATCTTCGAACAAGCGCAGCAGTTCATGAACCACGTGATGCCGGAAACGGCCAATCGTGTGAAGCGCTACAAGGACGACGCGCCGCTGTTCAGCCGCTTCCAGATCGAACACCAGATCGAGACGGCGTTTTCAAGAACCGTGAACCTGCCCTCGGGCGGCGCCATCGTCATCGACCACACCGAAGCCTTGGTGTCGGTGGACGTGAACAGCGCCCGCTCCACGCGCGGCAGCGACATCGAAGAAACCGCCACGCGCACCAACCTGGAAGCCGCCGACGAAATCGCGCGCCAGATGCGGCTGCGTGACCTGGGCGGCCTGATCGTGGTCGACTTCATCGACATGGAAGAATCGAAGAACCGGCGTGAGGTGGAACAGCGCCTGCGCGACGGCCTGCGTTTCGACCGCGCGCGGGTGCAGTTCAGCAGCATCAGCAAGTTCGGCTTGCTGGAACTGAGCCGGCAGCGCCTGCGCCCGGCGCTGAGCGAAGGCAACCACATCACCTGCCCGCGCTGCAACGGCACCGGCCACATCCGCGACACCGAGAGCAGCGCGCTGCAGATCCTGCGCATGGTGCAGGAAGAGTCGATGAAGGAAAACACCGCC
>JBBRCN010000046.1:0-31769 GCA_038204775.1 Burkholderiales bacterium
CAGCGCACGCCGCCGCGCGGGTCGGGCCGGTCACCGGGATACCGGGGAATGAAATGCAAGTGCAGGTGGCCGATGGTCTGCCCGGCGGCCGCGCCGTCGTTGATGCCGATGTTGTACCCGGCGGGGCCAGACTCGGCCTGAAGCTGCTGCTTCGCCGTGTCCAGCAGCCAGGCCGGCTTGGGCTGCGGTGCTGCTCGCGACGAAGGTCAGTCCTTCGCCCACGCCCCGGCCCACGGCTCCCCGACAACGGGTTGGTGTGTTTTCGGGATCACCTCGGACCCCCCGACCACCTACTCGATGTTCTGCACCTGCTCCCGCATCTGCTCGATCGCCACCTTCATCTCGACCGACAGGTTGGTCAGTTCCAGCGCTGCGCTTTTGCTGCCTAGGGTGTTGGCCTCGCGCTGCAGTTCCTGGATCAGGAACTCCAGGCGTTTGCCCAGTTCGCCGCCGGCCTTGAGCAGGCGTTCGATCTCGTCCAGGTGCGAGGCCAGGCGCGACAGTTCTTCTGCCACGTCGATGCGGATGGCATAGCTGGCGGCTTCGCCCATGGCACGTTCATGCAGGGCCTGGGCCGGCACGCTGGCGGCGGCTTGAACGGTGGCCAGGGCTTCGTTCCAGCGTTCCAGGAAACGCGTTTGCTGACGCTGCACCACCTGGGGCAGCAGCGGCGCGGCCAGGGCCGCCAGTTCGCGCAGGCGGGTCACGCGGTCCATCAGCATGGTCACCAGCCGCGCGCCTTCGCGGGCGCGCGCTTCGCGCAGGCCTTCGATGCAGCGGCGTGCGGCGTCCAGCGCCGGCTCGTCCAGTTTTTCTGCCGGCGCGCCCGACCGGCACCACTGCAGCACCTCGTTCACCGACAAGGGCCGCGCATCGGGCAGCCAGCCGGTGACCGAGCCTTGCACATGGGCCAGGCGGTTGAGCTGGTCTGTACTGGGCATGGGCAGCGCACCTTCGCTTTCACGCCCGGTCGACACGCGCAGTTCGATCTTGCCGCGCCTGAAGCCGGCGGTCAGCAGTTCACGCAGTGCCGGCTCCAGGCTCCGCACTTCGTCGGGCAGGCGCAGCGCCAGGTCCAGGAAACGGCCGTTCACGCTCCGGGCCTCCACCGTCACGGCAGCCGACGCCGCACCGGGCTCCGAGGCCGCGCTGGCGTACCCCGTCATGCTATAAACCGCCATTCAATCTGCCCCAAAAGTGAACGCCGATTATGTCCAAGCCCAAACCAGCGCCACTGCCTTCGGGCACCGTCGTTGGGGGCTACACGGTCGTCAAGAAGCTGGCGGCCGGCGGCTTCGGGGTCGTCTACCTGGCCGAAGGTGAAAACCAGCAGCTGGTGGCGGTCAAAGAATACCTGCCGGCTTCACTGGCAGAACGCTCGGCCGGCGAACTGACACCGCGTGTCAAGCCCGACAAGCAGCCGCTGTACCGGCTGGGGCTTAAGAGCTTTTTTGAAGAGGGAAGGTCGCTGGCCCAGATCAGCCACCCCAGCGTGGTCAGCGTGCTGAACTTCTTCCGCGAGAACGAAACCGTCTACATGGTGATGAACTACCTGCAGGGCGACACCCTGCAGGATTTCATCGTCACCGCGCGCGACCTCAAGCGTGACAAGGTGTTTCGCGAAAGCACCATTCGCAGCCTGTTCGACGAAATCCTGCGCGGCCTGCGCATCGTGCACCAGCACAAGATGCTGCACCTGGACATCAAGCCGGCCAACATCTTCGTCACCAACGACAACAAGGCCGTGATGCTGGACTTCGGGGCCGCGCGAGAGGTGTTGTCCAAGGAAGGCAACTTCATCCGCCCCATGTACACGCCGGGTTTTGCTGCGCCCGAGATGTACCGCCGCGACGGCACGCTGGGCCCCTGGACCGACATCTACGCCATCGGCGCCTGCATCTACGCCTGCATGCAAGGCTACCCGCCAAACGACGCACCACAGCGGCTGGAAAAGGACCGCCTGGCGCTGAGCTTGTCGAGGCTGCGCAATGTTTACAGCGACAACCTCATCGAGGTGACCGAATGGTGCATGTCGCTCGACCCGCTGAGCCGCCCGCAGAGTGTGTTTGCGCTGCAAAAGGAACTGGCGCGCGAGACCGAACGCCGCTACACCAAGCTGAGTTTCGGTGAACGGCTGAAGCTGCAGCTCGAAACGATCAAAACGGGCACCAAGCCCTGACCGGGTTTCGAAGGCAGTCGATGCGCTTTTCCGTCTACCAGGTCAGCCGCAGGGGTGGCCGCGAGAAAAACGAAGACCGCATGGGCTATTGCTACACGCGGGATTCGGGGCTCTTTGCGCTGGCCGACGGCATGGGTGGGCACCCCGAAGGCGAGGTGGCTTCGCAGATGGCGCTGCAGACCCTGTCGGCCCACTTCCAGCGCGAAGCCAAACCGCGCCTGAACGAGCCGCTGCGCTTCTTGCATGACGCCATCGTCGCCGGGCACCACCAACTGCTGCGTTATGCCACCGAGCGGGCGCTGATGGACACCCCGCGCACCACCGTCGTGGCCTGCCTGCTGCAAGGCAACGCGGCTTACTGGGCACACTGCGGCGATTCGCGGCTGTACCTGGTGCGCGGTGACAAGCTGGTGGCGCGCACACGCGACCACAGCTACTCTGAACTGCAGCAGACGCTGAGCCAGGTCGTGCCCATGAACGACAAGGTCAACCGCAACGTGCTGTTCACCTGCCTGGGCAGCCCGGGCAAGCCGGTGGTGGACACCGCAGGCCCGCTGCTGGTGAAACCTGGCGACCGGGTCATGTTGTGTTCGGACGGCCTGTGGGGCACGGTGTCGGACAACATCATCACCGACATCCTGGCCAACAACCCGATTGCCGAGGCCGTGCCCGAACTGGTGGAACGTGCACTGCGCGCTGCCGGCGACAAGAGCGACAACGTCACCGTGCTGGCCGTGGAGTGGGAAGCGGCCGAAGACCTGGACAGCAAGATCGGCATTTCCACCAACAGCCTGGGCGACGACGTTTTTGCGTCCACTATCCAGGCCAGCCTGGGCGCCGACGGCCCCAGCGACGAGATGGACGACGCCGAGATCGAACGGTCCATTCGCGAGATCAACGAGGCCATCCAGCGGTCGTCGTCGAAAAAGCGCGTCTGACGCGGGCCGGCCTGCCCGGCCGCCAACTTCTGCCGGCCGGCTTGCATCGCGGTGCCGTCTGCGGCCGAAAATACACTTGAACAGTCCTCCTTGAAAGCCAGCCCATGAGCTTTGCCCGTTCTGCCGCCCGCGCCGCCAATTCGTTGCGCCCCATCAGCATCCAGCGCCACTTCACCTGCCACGCCGAAGGTTCGGTGCTGGTGTCCTTCGGCCGCACGCAGGTGCTGTGCACGGCCTCGGTGGAAGAGAAGGTGCCCCCCTTCAAGCGTGGTGGCGGCGAAGGCTGGCTGACGGCTGAGTACGGCATGCTGCCGCGTGCCACCCACACCCGCAGCGACCGCGAGGCTGCCAAGGGCAAGCAGAGCGGCCGCACGCAGGAAATCCAGCGCCTCATCGGCCGCAGCCTGCGCACGGTGTTCGACCTGAAGGCGCTGGGCGAGCGCACCATCTCGCTGGACTGCGACGTGCTGCAGGCCGACGGCGGTACGCGCACGGCGGCCATCACGGGCGCTTTCGTGGCCGCGCATGACGCGGTGACGTGGCTCATGGCGCAGGGCAAGCTGACGGCCAGCCCCATCCGCGACTTCGTCGCTGCAGTCTCGGTGGGTGTGGTCGAAGGCACGCCGCTGCTGGACCTGGAATACACCGAAGACTTTGCCTGCGACACCGACATGAACGTCGTCATGACCGGCACTGGCGGCTTTGTCGAAGTGCAGGGCACTGCCGAAGGTGAGCCTTTTTCGCGTGCCGAGATGGACCAACTGCTGGCCCTTGCCGAGCAGGGCATTCGTGAGCTCGTGGCGCTGCAGAAGCAGGCGTTGGGGCTCTGAGCATGCGGCTCGTGCTGGCGTCCAACAACGTCAAGAAGCTGAGTGAGTTGCGCAGCCTGTTGTCGGGCCTGGCGGTGCAGCTGGTGCCACAAGGCCAGTTGGGCATCAGCGAAGCCGAAGAGCCGCACCTCACCTTCATCGAGAATGCGTTGGCCAAGGCGCGCCATGCCGCCGCGGCTTCGCAGGGTGCGGCCATCGCTGACGATTCTGGCGTTTGTGTGGATGCGCTGGGCGGCGAGCCGGGGGTGGTGTCGGCGCACTTTGCCGGTGAACTGAGCGCAATGCCGGGCACCGACCGCGAAGTGCTGCGCATGCGTCAGGACGCGGCCAACAATACCTTGCTGTTGCAGCGCCTGCAAGGTTGCAGCGACCGCAGCGCACACTTCCTCAGCACCTTGGTTGCCGTGCGCCACGCCCATGACCCACAGCCGCTGGTGGCGGTGGGTCGTTGGCCGGGCCAGATCCTGGATGCGCCGCAAGGCGAACAGGGTTTTGGCTACGACCCGCTGATGTTCATCTCCGATCTGGGCTGCACCGTGGCGCAGATGGGCGCCGGGCTGAAAAACCAGCACAGCCACCGTGCACGGGCCATGGCGCAGATGCAGGTGCTGTTGCGAGACGTCTGGCGCGTATGACCCCCCCCCGCAGCGCCAGCGGCGCGCCCCCCCTGGGGGGCAACGCCAGCGGCCCGGAACAGCCGGTTCCGCGGCGGCTGCTTGATGTCTGGCCTGCAGCACAGCCCAACGTCGATCATTACCTGCGGCCCGGCACGCTGCAGATCGGCGCGCTGCCGCCACTGACCTTGTACGTGCACCTGCCCTGGTGCCTGCGCAAGTGCCCCTATTGCGACTTCAATTCGCACGAGACCAAGGGCGAGTTGCCCGAAACGAAGTACCTGGACGCCCTGTGCGCTGACCTCGAAGCCAGCCTGCCGCTGATCTGGGGCCGGCGTGTCATCAGCGTCTTCATCGGCGGCGGCACGCCCAGTCTGTTTTCACCAGCGGGCATCGACCGGCTGCTGGCCGACATTCGCGCCCGTGTGCCGCTGGAGCCCGGCGCAGAGATCACGCTGGAAGCCAACCCGGGCACCTTCGAGCGCGACCGTTTCAAGGCCTTTCGTGCAGCGGGTGTCACGCGCCTGTCCATCGGCGTGCAGAGCTTCGACGATGCGGCCCTGAAGCGTCTGGGCCGTGTGCACGACGCCGCGCAGGCCCGTGCGGCCATCGCCGAGGCGCGTGAAGCCTTCGACACCTTCAACATCGACCTCATGTACGCGCTGCCCGGGCAGACGGTGGCGCAGTTGGGCCAGGAACTCGATGAAGCGTTGGCCTTCGAGCCACCGCACCTGTCCATCTACCACCTGACGATCGAACCCAACACGGTGTTTGCCTTGCAGCCGCCGGTGCTGCCCGACGACGACCTGGCCAGCGACATGCTGGACCTCATCGCCGAGCGAACGGCGGTGGCCGGGCTGCAGCGTTACGAAGTTTCGGCCTTTGCACGCCCGGGCCACCGCTGCACGCACAACCTGAACTACTGGCAGTTTGGCGACTACCTGGGGCTGGGTGCAGGTGCACACGGCAAGTTGAGTTTTCCGCACCGTGTGTTGCGCCAGGTTCGCTGGCGCGAACCGGCCGCCTACATGCAGCAGGCGCTGGCCGGCCGGGCCGTCAGCAATGCCCACGAAGTGGCGCGGCGCGACCTGCCGTTTGAATACATGCTGGGTGCGTTGCGACTGAAGGAAGGTTTTGAACTGCAGCGTTATGCCGAACGCACGGGTCTGCCGCTGTCCACCGTGCAGACCACGCTGGCGCAGGCCCGGCAACGGGGTCTGATCGAAGGTGACGGGGCTGGCGACCATGTGCAGCCCACGGTGCGCGGCTTCGACTTCCTGTCCGATCTGCAGGCCATGTTTTTGCCGCCCGCAGCCAAGGTCTGAACGGCGGCGGTCAGGCCGGGCGCGGCGCCAGCGCCTGCCGCGACAGCGCCATCTCGTCGAACAGCCATGGCCGCAGCGCCACCAGCGGTGCCCAGTCGGCCCAGGGCTTCGCTGATGGACATCGAACGCGGTCGTTGGTGAACGCGGTTACACCCGCGAAGTGGCCACACCGGCGTTGGCGCGCAGCCATTCCAGCAGGCGCGGCGCGATCTGTGTCAGCGGCAGCACCTCTTGGGCGGCGCCGTGTGCGATGGCTTCCCGTGGCATGCCAAACACCACGCAGCTGGCTTCATCCTGCACCAGGTTGAAGCTGCCGGCGTCGCGCATGGTCTTCATCGCGCGCGCGCCATCGGCGCCCATGCCGGTGAGCATCACGCCCAGCGCGTTGCGGCCCACCATGCGGGCGGCGCTGTCAAACAGCACCTCGACGCTGGGCCGGTGGCGATTCACCGGGTCGCCTTCGTGCACCCGCGCCACGTAGTTGGCGCCCGAACGTTCCACGCTGAGATGAAAGCCGCCCGGTGCGATGTAGGCGTGTCCGGGCAGCACCCGTTCGCCGTCCGTGGCCTCGGCCACGCTGATGCGGCACAGCCCGTTCAAGCGCGCCGCGTAGCTTTTGGTGAAGCCGGGGGGCATGTGCTGAGTGATCATCACCGCCGGGCTGTCGGCCGGCAGGTTGACCAACACCTCGCGTGTGGCTTCGGTGCCGCCGGTGCTGGCGCCGATGAAGACGATCTTTTCAGTCGACAGTCGGCCCAGTTGTGCCATCGGGCTGGGGCGACTGGGTGTGCTGGCGCTCGTCGTGGCCGGTGAAGACGCGGCAGACGAATTGGCGGGTGTGGCCAGGCGGTGCACCCGGGCCTGCGCCGCGGTGCGGATCTTCTCGGTGATGTCGGCACCCAACTGTCGCAAGCCGTCGGCCACGCCGATCTTGGGCTTGCCGACAAAGTCCACGGCGCCCAGTTCCAGCGCCTTCAGCGTCACGTCGGCACCGCGTTCGGTCAGCGTGGACACCATCACCACGGGCATCGGCCGCAGCCGCATCAGCCGCTGCAGGAAGTCCAGCCCGTCCATGCGCGGCATCTCGATGTCAAGCGTGATGACATCGGGGTTGAGGTTGCGAATCATCTCGCGCGCCAGCAGCGGGTCGGCTGCGGCGCCCACGCAGCACATGTCGGGCTGGCGGTCGATGATCTCCGACAAGAGGCCACGCACCAGCGCGGAATCGTCCACCACCACGACACGGATCTTGTTGTTCATGCTTCGCTCTTCAAATGCTGGAGTTTTTGTCAGAACAGGTCGACCGAACCACCCGTGCTGGTGACCGGCGCCACGCGGCTGGCGGCCGCACGTTCCTGTGCCGCCATGGCCTCGGTGTTGGCCGAGGCCAGGCGTTTGACCATGGCCTTGCCGCTGGCGGGCAAGTAACAAACCTTGCGCGGGTAGATGTCCAGCACGTCCTTGCTGACGACGGTGATGCGTTCGGTGCGCAGGTAGTCCAGCACGAAGGCGGTGTTGCGCTCGCCTACATTGATGCTGCTCATGCCGCTGATGACCGCACCGCCGCCAAAGACCTTGGCCTCCATGGTGGCGCGCGTGGCGCCACGTTTGACCAGTTCGCCGATCAGCAGGTCCATCGCAAAGTTGCCATAACGGCCGCTTTCGGCACCGCCACCGCCGTCGGGCAACAGGAAGTGGTTCATGCCACCGACACGTTTTTCGCGGTCCCAGATGCAGGCGGCAATGCACGAGCCCAGCGTGGTCATGACCAGCATGTCCTCGTCGTGCACAAAAAACTCGCCGGGAAGCACCTTCACCGCGTCATTGCGGAAGTGTGCGTCGTAGAAAAAGAACGAAGCCTCGCCTGGCTTGCGGGGCTGGCCCTTGAGCTTGTCCAGGCGGCTGTTGGCGGGCCGCGTCGTGGGGGTCGCAGCGGAAGTGGCAGCGGAAGTGGCAGCGGAAGTGGGGGCGGCAGTGCTGAGCATGGCGGACATCCGGTCTTTATCGGCGCGTCGGGGCCAGGTCTTGAGCGGCTGCCCAGGTCGCCCGCAGGCGCGTCACACGCGCTCGTAGATGGTTTTGCCACGCAGGCGGAAGAGGTCGCGCGACTCGGTGAAGTTCTCGGAATGGCCCACGTACAGCAGCCCGCCCGGTTTCATGGCGGCGTGGGTCTGTTCCAGCACCCGACGCTGCGTGGCGTTGTCAAAGTAGATCATCACGTTGCGGCAGAACACCAGGTCGAAAGGCTCGCCCAGGCTGGCCCAGCTGGGGCTCATCAGGTTGAAGCCGCGAAATTCGATCAGGCGCGCCAGTTCAGGCTTGACGCGGATCTGCCCGCCGTTGGCGCCGGTGCCACGCATGAAGTGGCGCTTCAGGCGTTCGGCACTCAGGCCGCGGGCGTCGGCCGAGTAGACGCCACGCTGCGCGGTGGCCAGCACCTTGGTGTCGATGTCGCTGCAGACCAGCTTCACCTGGGCCGACGGCCCCAGCGTCTCGACCACCGTCATCGACAGCGAGTAAGGCTCTTCGCCGGTGCTGGCGGCGTTGCACCACAGGCGGATGGGCTTGGCTGCGCGTGCACGCAGGTCGTCCACCAAGGCCAGGAAGTGGTGTTCTTCGCGGAAGAAGGCGGTGAGGTTGGTGGTCAGGCAGTTGACGAACTCCTGCCATTCGGTTTCGGCTTCGGCGCCGCTGCAACGTTCCAGCCAGTCCAGGTAGTCGCCAAAGCCGGCGTGCTGCGTTTCGCGCAGCCGGCGCGACAACCGGCTGTACACCATGGCCTGCTTGCCCGCATGCAAGCTGATGCCGGCGCGCTGGTAGATGAGTTTGCGGATGCGTTCAAAGTCGGCTGGCAGGAGCTTGAATTCCTGGTCGGCCGAAGGCGTGCCGGTGTTCAGCGCGCTGGAGGTGACAAATCCGTTCATGGGGTGCGGCCTGGCTGGATGACGCGGCCGTTCTTCGGCAACCGGGCCAGTGTGTGGCCGATGTCGGTGCCGCCAAGGGCTGAATTGGGCGGTTGCGCTGCACCTTTTCGCTGACTTGGAAGGCCGCGGTGCGCTGCTAGACTGCCCGCCAAACCTGCACCAGCAGACGTCACCTGACGTCAGCAGACGTCAACCGAAGCCATTGGACCGCCCCAAGACCCCCAGAGCACGACCCGAGCGCACGCTGCAGTTTGACCGTGCGCTGCAGCTGTTGTCGCAATCGGGGCATCCGCCACCGGCTGGCGAACCCGGCAGCGTGGCCTGGCAGCAGGCCATGGTCGATGCGCTGGTGGACCTGTCCAGCCGCGACGCCCTGACCGGCCTGGCCAACCGCCGCGCCTTTGAACTGGCGGTGGCGCGTGAGGTGGACCGTGTGGCCCGCAGTGGCGAACCCGCGCTGCTGCTGACACTGGACATCGACCACTTCAAACGTGTCAACGACACCCATGGGCATGCTGCGGGCGACCAGGTCATCCGCGCCGTGGGCAATGCCCTGTTGGACAGCGTGCGGCCGATGGACCTGGTGGCCCGTGTGGGCGGCGAAGAATTTGCCATCATCCTGCCCAACTGCGCCAGCACCTTTGGCCAGACCGTGGCCGAGCGCATGCGCCGCCGCGTCGAACGCATGCCGGTGGCGCTGGTTCCCAGCAACCAGCAAATCATGGTCACCGTCAGTGTGGGCGGTGCCTTTGCGCCGCAGTGGGTGCGCTCCACCCCCGCGCTGTGGCAGGAAAGGGCCGACCAGCAGCTGTACCTGGCCAAGGCTCAGGGCCGCAACCTGGTGCGCCTGGAGCCGACGGCCGTGTCGGTGGTCAGCAACGAAGAAAAACGGCTGTTGTTCGACAGCTTTCAGCTCCAGGACCACGAATGACCGTTCCTTTGTCGGCCGTATCGACCGCCGCGCAGCCGCCCGCCGTGCTTGCGCCGGGGCACATCATGGCCATCACCAGCGGCAAGGGTGGGGTGGGCAAGACCTTTGTCTCGGCCAACCTGGCCGCGGCCTTGGCACGCGCCGGCCGCAAGGTGCTGGTGCTGGACGCCGACCTGGGTTTGGCCAACCTGGACGTGGTGCTGAACCTGTTCCCCAAGATCACGTTGCACGATGTGTTCACCGGCAAAAGCACGCTGGCCGACGCCGTGCTGCCGGCGCCCGGCGGCTTTCATGTGCTGCTGGCCGGTTCGGGCATGGTCGAGTATTCGCGCATGACGCCCGAGGTGCGTGACCAGCTGCAGAAGGTCATCGCCGAAGTGGCGCCCAAGTTCGACCACATCCTGCTCGACACCGGTGCCGGCATTTCCGACGTGGTGCTGTACACCGTGTCGTTGGCTGGCGAGGTGCTGCTGGTGGTGACACCCGAACCCACGTCCATGACGGACGCCTACGCCACGCTCAAGGTGCTGGCCCACACCCAGGGCCGGCGCAAGTTGCACCTGCTGGTCAATCAGACACGCAAGCCCGGCGAAGGCCGCGCGGTGCGCCAGCAGCTGCAGCAGGTGGTGGACCGCTACGTCAACCCCAACCTGGACAGCCCCGTGCGGCTGGAGCTGTTGGGCGACGTGCCTTCCGACCCGGCCGTGCGCGAGTCGGTGCTGCGCCGCCAGCTGCTGCTGGAAGCGCTGCCCGGGACGCCGGCCGCCGTGGCGCTGGTGGCGGTGGCCTCGCGTTTGTTGGCCAACTGAAGCTGGCCACTTGAAGCGCGCCTTGCGGCCGTGAGCGAAGGCGTCACACCGTTTGACCGGCTGGGCGGCGAGCCCGGGGTTCGCCAACTGGTGGACCGCTTCTACGACCTGATGGACCTGGAGCCGACCTACGCCGGCATCCGTGCCTTGCACCCCACGACGCTGGACGGTTCACGCGACAAGTTGCACTGGTTTTTGTGCGGCTGGATGGGCGGCCCCAACCACTACGTCCAACGTTTTGGCCATCCCATGCTGCGCGCCCGCCACCTGCCTTACGCCATCGGCATCGCCGAACGCGACCAGTGGATGGCATGCATGATGCAGGCCATGCAGGAACAGGCGGCCGACCCGGCGCTGGCGCAGCGCCTGGCCGAGTCCTTCTTCGGCACCGCCGACTGGATGCGCAACAAGGGCGGCTGAACAGCGGCTCAGCGCTTGCGCCGAGCAGCACCCGCCACGGCCAACAGGCCAGCCATCATCAGCGCATAAGTTGCGGGTTCGGGCACCGGCGACAACACCAGCAAGCGCGAGTTGGCGGTGCCGCTGTCCTCGGCGACCAGGTAAATCGTGCCCAGCTCGTCGATGGCCAGGCCTTCGATGGCTTGCGGCGTGAAGCTGGCGAGGTCCAGACTGGACAGCGTGTTGCCCAGGCGGTCGATTTCGATCAGGCGGCGTGAATCCAGGCTCAGCAGCAGCAGGTTGTCGGCTGCCGCGCTGCCAGCCAGCGCGTCAACGCCGCCCAGCGTGGCCACGTCCGACAGGCTGTTCAGGCCGAACAGCGAAGTGGCGCCACTGAAGCTGATGGACTCGGCAAAGCTGCCACCGCCCACCGAGAAGCTGGCCAGGCCACCGCGCAGCTGCACCGGGTTGTCCTGTTTCACCGCAAACAGCATGCCGTTGCGTGGGTCGATGGCGATGCCTTCGATGCCGACATTGCCGACCGTGGGCCCAAGGTTCACGCTGGGCGCCAGCGCCAGGTTGACGCTGCCGCCGGCCGCGAAGCTGAACAGGTAGGCGTCCTGCAAACGCTCTTCGGCCACCACCAGCAGGCCGTTGCCCAGATAGGCCAGGCCTTCGGCGTCGTTGTTGCTGCTGGCTGCGGGCCACTGGCTGAAGCGCATCGAACCCAGCGTGACGCCGGTGCGCGAGATCTCGACCACGCCCTCGCCTTCGTCGCCGACGAAGAAGAGAGAGCCACGGTCCCGTGCGTAGGTCACGGCCGAGGCTTCCAGGCCCAGGCCACCCAGCGTGTCGAGTGTGTAGTTGGCGGTGAGGCCGTAGTTCTGCAAGCCGATGGAGGTCTGGGCGCTGGCGCCCAGGGCAACGCTGGCCAGCGCAAGGGCGGCCGCGGTGTGTATGAAGAAGTGAAGCATGCTGACGGGCTCCGGTTTCAGGCCTGCGCCGCGCGCTGGCGGCGGCGGGCGATGCCACCGACCACGGCCGTGCCGGCCAGCAGCAAGGCCAGCGTGCCGGGCTCAGGAATGGGCGCAAAGATGCCCGGGTTGCCCACGTCACCCAGCGTCGAGGCGTAAGAGCCGAAGCCGTCGCCCACGCTGGCCAGCACCCAGCCCGGGGTCACCGTGAACGGGCCCAGGTCGGCCAGCGTCAGCGGGTTGCCGCTGAAGTTTTGTGCCCGCACGGTGCCGGGGAAAGCCACATCGCCGTAGGCAAAGCGGTCCACCAGCGTGCCGCTGGCGTCAAAGAGGTTGATCTCGTCGGCGCGGCCCAGGTTGGTGGTATTGCTGCCCACCAGGGGCACGCCTGCGCCCAGGCCCCAGGCGGCGCGGAAATCGGCTTCGCTGCCTTCGGTGATCAGTGCCGACGCACCCGGCGCCAGCAGGCCGATGGCAGACAGGCTGACCGTGCCGGCAGCCCGCGAGTCGTCGTCGAAGGACCAGCCCGTGAAGTCCACCGCGGTGCTGCCCAGGTTGGTGAACTCGGCGTATTCGCCAGTGCCGCCGTTGCCGCTGTACATCCACTCGGTGATCTGCACCTGAGCTTGGGCCACGGGGGCGACGAGCGCGGCTGCGCACAGGAAAGTCAGCTGGAATCGATTCACGGCGGTGTCCTCTGGGGTTGTTGGTTTTTGCTGCCAGCCACTTCTGTTCGCTGGCAGGCAGCCGACAAAACCCACCGATACTCCGAGTCGTGTGTGACGGCGTCACGACAAATTCAGGACAGTTTCGCGACAGGCCATGCGCACAACCCCGACCACCCCGATGTCCTCGATGGCCCAGATGGCCCCGACGGCCCCGACCGACTTCACGTGGCCCGCATCGCGTGGCGCGCGGGCCTTGCCTTTGCTGGCGGCGCTGGCCCTGTCGGCCTGCATCGTGGTGCCGCAGACGCACACCGTCTACGACGCGGCGTGCCAGACCCACACCCGTCAGGTCACCCTGGAAGCGGCCTATATCGGCGGTTTCCACAGCTGCGCGGGCGATGCCTGCCTGGCCATGATGGCCACGGCCGGCTTGGTGAGCGCGGCGTCGGTGGTGGTGTCGGGCAGCATCGCGGTGGTGGGCAATGTCGTGTATTGGCTGGAGCTGCAGGGTCGCTGCATGAAACCGTTGACGAAGGCAAGCGCTGCCATAACGCCACCCCGAGCTGCGACCTCAGCCCCGAAGTAGAACGATCAACGCCCCGGCGCCACCCATCGGCCCGCTGGCCTGCGTGAACGCCAGCACCTCGGCACGCTGGCCCAGCCAGCGCTGCACCTTGGCCTTCAGCACCGGTTCCCGTCCCGGAGAGCCGTGGCCCTTGCCGTGCACCACGCGCAGGCAGCGCCAGCCGCGCCGCGCGGCCTCGCGCATGAAGCCGCAGAGTTGATCGCGCGCTTCATCGCGGCGCAGGCCGTGCAGGTCCAGTTCGCCCTGGATGGACCAGTGGCCGCGCCGCAGCCGTGTCACCACGTCGGGACCGATGCCCGGGCGGTGGAAGCTGAGGCCGTCGTCTGTAAGCAGCAAGGTCTCGATGTCCACCTCGTCGGACATCGCCTCTTGCAAGGCGGCCTGTTCGTCCAGTTCACGTTGGCGCGGCACCGGTTCGGGCCGGGGCAGGTCGGGCAGGTTGCGGCCGTGGGGCGGCAGCAGCGTCACCGGGCCCACGTTGTCGGCAAACAGGCGCCGCTGGCGTTCGGCAGCGGCGCGGGTGGCGCGCTGGCGGGCGGCCAGTTCAAGCGCCAGCTCTTCACGCTGGCGCAGGGCTTCGCGCAGCGGCCCCAGTTCGGACAGGCTCTGTGCGGCAGTGGATCTGGATCGGCGAGCCTGGGCCGCCGAGTTTGCTGCCGAGTTTGCAGCCGAGTTTGCAGCCGAGTTTGCAGCCGAGCTTGCAGCCGAGCTTGCAGCCGAGTTTGGTGCCGAGTTCGCTGCCTTGCCGTTGGCCTTGATGGGCATCACATCAGCCCGCGTTCGGCCATCGACACCACCTGGCCATGGCCGACCACGATGTGGTCCAGCACACGCACGTCCACCAGCTGCAGCGCGGTTTTCAGCGTCTGCGTCAGGTATTCGTCGGCGCGCGAAGGCTCGGCCAGGCCCGAGGGGTGGTTGTGCGCCAGCACCACGGCGCCCGCATTCAGCTGCAGTGCCCGCTTGACCACCTCGCGCGGGTAGACGCTGGTCTGCGTGAGCGTGCCGTGGAACATCTCTTCCAGGCGCAGCAGGCGGTGCTGGCCGTCCAGGAACAGCACCGCAAACACCTCTTGCTGACGACCGCCCAGCTGCAGGCCCAGGTAGTCCTTGACGCTGCCGGGGCTGTCGAACACCGGCGCGGCGGCCATTTGCTGCGCCAGTGCGCGGCGCGCCATCTCCATCAGCGCCAGCAGTTCAGCACGCTTGGCGGTGCCGCCCAGGCCTTTGATGGCCTTCAGCGTGTCGGCGTCGGTGTTCAGGAGGCCGGCAAACCCGCCCACCCGGTCCAGCACGTCCTGCGCCAGCGCCAGCACGCCGTGGCCCTGGTAGCCGGTGCGCAGCAGCAGGGCCAGCAACTCGGCGTCGGCCAGCGCGGTGGCACCGCGGGCCAGCAGCTTTTCGCGCGGACGCTGGTCAGCGGGCAGGTCTTTCATGCGGGAGGGCGATGGCGAGGGGGGCGTCGGTAGAATAAGCGTCAGTCTATTCGACGGCCCTGGCCGCCCCATACGTGAACCTTGTTCAAGCCGGCTCGTTCCTGACGCTGCACTACCGCCTGGCGGGTGCGGACGGTCAGGACGTGGTCAATACCTTCAGTGACAAGCCCGCCACGCTGTCGCTGGGCACGGGGCAACTGGCGCCGGCCATCGAAGAGCAACTGCTGGGACTGCCCGAAGGCGCCCATGAATCTTTCGATCTGCCTGCCGGTGCCGCCTTCGGCGAACGCAACCCCGACATGCTGCAGCGGGTGAAGTTGAGCCTGCTGCACGAGTTGGGCGACCGCGACGCCGAATACAGCCCGGGTGACGTGGTGCAGTTCCCCACGCCCGACGGCCAAGGCAGCTACGCTGGCGTGGTGCGCGAAGTGGGAAATACCGGCGGCGCCGACTGGTTGTTGTTCGACTTCAACCATCCGCTGGCCGGCCAGCCGGTGCGCTTTGAAGTCAAGCTGCTGGGAGTGATGTGACGATGGCCATCGACGAAATTTTCCTGGCCGAACCGCGCGGCTTCTGCGCCGGGGTGGACCGCGCCATCGAGATTGTCGAACGTGCGCTCACGCGCTTCGGCCGGCCCATCTATGTGCGCCACGAAATCGTGCACAACACCTACGTGGTGGACGACCTCAAGCGCAAGGGCGCCATCTTCATCGAGGACCTGGCCGAGGTGCCACCCGGCGCCACGCTGGTGTTCAGCGCCCACGGCGTGAGCCAGGCCGTGCGGGCCGAAGCGCGCGAGCGGGGCTTCCAGGTGTTCGATGCCACCTGCCCACTGGTGACCAAGGTGCACGTCGAGGTGGCCAAGCTGGACAAGGAAGGTTACGAGTTCATCATGATCGGCCACAAGGGCCACCCCGAGGTCGAAGGCACCATGGGCCAGCTGACCGAAGGCATCTACCTGGTGGAAGAAACCGCCGACGTGCAGCACGTCAAACCCCGCGGCAACAAACTGGCCGTGGTGACGCAGACGACGCTGAGCGTGGACGACGCGGCCGCCATCCTGGCCGAAGTCAAACGCTGCTTCCCGCATGTGCGTGAACCCAAGAGGCAGGACATCTGCTACGCCACGCAGAACCGGCAGGACGCGGTGAAGGTCATGGCGCCCGCGGTGGACGTGGTCATCGTGGTCGGCAGCCCCACCAGCAGCAACAGCAACCGGCTGCGTGAACTGGCCGAGCGCCTGGGCGCGCAGGCGCACATGGTCGAAGGTGCGGCCGACATCCGCCAGGAATGGTTTGAAGGCCGCCGTCGGGTGGGCCTGACCGCAGGCGCGTCGGCGCCCGACGTGCTGGTGCAAGCCGTCATCGACCGCCTGCGCGAGTTTGGCGCCGTCAGCATCCGCAAGATGGACGGCGTGGTCGAAAACGTGCGCTTCCCGCTGCCGCGGGGGCTGGGCGACCGCAGCATGGCCGAAGGTTCGCTGGTGAGTTCATCTTCCCGATCTTGATGCCGGCCGCTCTTCACGTCTAAAACCCCACCCCTGACACCTGAAGACGGCGCCCACACGGCGCCGTTTGCACATCAGCTGACCGCCCGAAGGAACCGCCATGATCGACATCAACCTGCTGCGCCGCGACCTGCAGGGCGTGGTCGCGCAACTGCAGCGCCGCAAGAGCCCGCAGCCCTTTCTGGACGTGCCGCGTTACAGCGCGCTGGAAGCCGAACGCAAGCAGATCCAGACCGCCACCGAACAGCTGCAGGCACGTCGCAACGCGGCCAGCAAGACCATTGGTCAGATGAAGGGCAAGGGCGAGGACACCAGCGCGCTGATGGCCGAAGTCAGCGGCATTGCCGAGCAGATGAAAAGCGGCAGCGACCGCCTGGAGCAGATCCAGGCCGACTTGCAGGGCATGCTGATGAGCATCCCCAACCTGCCGCAGGCCACGGTGCCCGACGGCGCCGACGAAACCGGCAACGCGGAAGTGCGCCGCTGGGGCATACCCGGCACCTTTGCCACGCCCCCCAGGGACCACGCGGACCTGGGCGCGGCGCTGGGCATGGAGTTCGACACCGGCGCCATGCTCAGCGGCAGCCGTTTCACCTTTTTGCGCGGCCCGGCGGCGCGCCTGCACCGGGCGCTGGCGCAGATGATGCTGGACACGCACACGCTCGAGCACGGCTACACCGAGTGCTACACGCCCTACATCGTCAACCGCGAAATCCTGGAAGGCACAGGGCAGTTGCCCAAGTTCAAGGAAGACATGTTCTGGGTGCTCAGAGGGGGAGATGAAGCCCAGGCCGAGCAATACCTCATCGGCACCAGCGAAGTCACGCTGACCAACACCGTGCGCGAACGCATCCTGGACGCTGCGGCCCTGCCCATCAAGCTGACCGCGCACAGCCCGTGTTTTCGCAGCGAGGCCGGCAGCGCCGGCCGCGACACCCGCGGCATGATCCGCCAGCACCAGTTTGACAAGGTCGAGATGGTGCAGGTGGTGCAGCCCGAACACAGCGACGCCACGCTGGAGGCGATGGTGGGCCACGCCGAGGCCGTCCTGCAAAAGCTGGAGTTGCCCTACCGCGTGATGACCTTGAGCACCGGCGACATGGGCTTTGCCGCCAGCAAGACCTACGACCTGGAGGTCTGGATCCCGGCGCAGAACACCTACCGCGAAATCAGCAGCTGCAGCAACTGCGACGCCTTCCAGGCGCGGCGCATGCAGGCGCGCTTTCGCAACGCCCAGGGCAAGCCCGAGTACGTGCACACGCTCAACGGTTCGGGCCTGGCCGTGGGCCGCGCACTGGTGGCGGTGCTGGAGAACCACCAGCAAGCCGACGGCAGCATCCGGGTGCCGCTGGCCCTGCGGCCGTACCTGGGCGGGCAGGAATTTCTGCGCGGCTGATCCGCTAGAATCTGGGGCTTCGCCAAGCGCGAGACCACACATCAGCAAGACCCGGAAAGGTGGCAGAGTGGTCGAATGCACCGGATTCGAAATCCGGCGTACAGGTTCACCTGTACCGAGGGTTCGAATCCCTCCCTTTCCGCCAGGATCGTCAGAGCCCGCTCATGAAGCGGGTTTCTTTTTTTGGCCTGCCGGTGCCAGGCATCTTAAGTGCCGCAGAACGTCTGGTAGCCGGCCGTGACCTGAGCCGGCGCCGGTTCGCAGTAGCGCGCGTGGGCCGCGTTTTCGTCGTACGGCTGCTGCAAGGCGTCCGATAGCGCATTGAACAGGCTCAGATCGTTGTGTTCAGAGGCCGCGGCCAGCGCTTCTTCGACCCGGTGGTTGCGCGGGATGATCCAGGGGTTGACCTGGCGCATGCGCATGGCGCGGGCCTGATCAGCGCCGGTGGCGCCTGCATCTTCCTGCGCACAGCGGGCGCGCCAGCGCACCAGCCACGGGTTTACCGCCGTCGGTTCTGCAAACAGGGCACGCAAGGGATTGGCGTCACCGGCCGCCGCGTCGGCCAAGCGGTGCCAGGCCAGCGTGAAGTCGACCCCGTGTTGCTGCAGCAAGGCCAGCCACGCGTCGGCCAGGGTGGTGTCGGCGGCATCGTCGGCCGCCTGCTGCAAGCCGAACTTGGCGCGCTGGCCCTGCAGCAAGGCCGCAGCGTACAGGGCCGGGAACTCGTCGATGACCGCGCTCACCTGTGCCACCGCCTGTTGCACCGCCGCTTCGTCGTCGGCTTCGATCATCAAGGGCAGCAGCGCCTCGGCCAGCCGGGCCAGGTTCCAGCGTGCGATGGCGGGCTGATTGCCATAGGCGTAGCGGCCGCCATGGTCGATGCTGCTGAACACCGTGGCCGGGTCATAGGCCTCCATGAAGGCACAGGGGCCGTAGTCGATGGTTTCGCCCGAGATCGTCATGTTGTCGGTGTTCATCACGCCGTGGATGAAACCCACGTTCATCCACTGCGCAATCAACCGTGCCTGGCGGGCGGCCACGGCGCGCAGCAGCGCCAGGTGGCGGTCCGGCGTGCCGGCCAAGGCAGGGTCGTGGCGTGCGATGGTGTAGTCGGCCAGTTGCTGCAGCTTGTCAATCTCGCCCCGGGCCGCAAAGAACTGGAAAGTGCCCACCCGCACGTGGCTGGCGGCCACGCGGGTGAGCACTGCGCCGGGGAATGCGGCCTCACGGCGCACCTTCTCTCCCGTGGCCACCACAGCCAGCGCGCGTGTGGTGGGGATGCCCAGGGCGTGCATGGCTTCGCCGATGAGCACCTCGCGCAGCATTGGTCCCACGGCGGCCTTGCCGTCACCACCGCGTGAGTAGGGCGTGCGACCCGAGCCCTTGAATGCGATGTCGCGCCGCCGGCCGTGGCGGTCGATCACCTCGCCCAGCAGCAAGGCGCGGCCGTCGCCCAGCTGCGGCGAGAAGCCGCCGAACTGGTGGCCGGCGTAGACCTGGGCCAGCGGCTCGGCACCGGGTGGCAGCACATTGCCGGCAAAGAACGCCGCGCCATCGGCGCTTTCCAACGCCGCGGGGTCCAGCCCCAGTTCTTCGGCCAGCGCACGGTTCAGAAACAGCAGGGCCGGCGCGGGCGCGGTGGCGGGCAGGGCTGCGGTGTAGTGGCCGGGCAGTTCACGCGCGTAGGTGTTGTCGAAGGGGATGTGCAGCATGGGGGTCATGGGTCAGGGCTCGTGTGTCGCAAGTGTGACGGCGAACCCGGCTGCGCGCGCTGAAAGGCCGCATAGCCGCATGGCCGCGTGGCCCTATGGCCCTTTGGCCCTTTGGCCCTTTGGCCCTTTGGCCCTGTGGCCCTATGGGCCCTATGACCGTCACCGCTGTGAAGGCACTGCAGGTGCGTCGGCCGCCGGCCGCGCTTCAAATACATCTTCAGGCGCCAGCCGCACCAGCTGCGCCGCCTGCTCAAGCGGCGCGCCGAGCCAGGTGTCCACATCCTCCGGCTCGATCGGCACCACGCTGCGTTTGTCCTGCTGATCCGGCCCCAGCTTGGGGTCGGGTTTGTGCATGCGCTTCATCAGCGGGTGTGCATCGGCGTTCAGGGTCAGCATGGTGTAGCTCTCGACCACTTCGCCGGTGGCCTTGTCGACCCAGGTGTTCCACAGACCGGCCAGGCCCCAGGGTGTGCCGTCGCTGCGGGTGAAACACCAGGGCACGTGTTTGCCGCTTTCCCAGTTGGGCTCATAAAAGGCCAGGGCCGGGATGATGCAGCGCTGGCCGCGGGCCCAGGGCAGTTTGTAGCTGGCCTTGGCTTGCAGCTCTTCGCTGCGGGCATTGCTGGTGGGGTAGCTCAGCTTGGCGGACTTGGCAAACCAGGGCACCAGCGCCCACTGGCCGACGACCAGTTCGCGCTGGTGGTCCACGCTGTCGCGTGCGGCGCGGATGAAGGGGCCGGCGCAGCGCGGGTACATGTCGCGCGCCCAGGGCAAAGGGTTGCGGGCGCCCACCTGCCAGTGGCGTTCAATGTCGCCGGCTTCGGGGCTGATGTAGCGGGTGCACATGGTCAGGCTGCAAGGTTCTTGGTGCGATCGGTGGGGTCCGCGTGCGATGGCACACCAACTGTAGCCGCCGCTGGCGGCACAATCACGGCCGCCCATGATGCTGCTGCACTCCTCCGCAATCGCCACCGTGCTGGCCTTGGCCACGCTGGCCGGCTGTGCCACGCGCGCGGTGAACGTGGCGCCCGCGCCAGCCAACCCGGCCGACTTTGTGCGCTGGGACTGTGGTCGCATTGCCGACGAACAAGATGCCGTGCAGCAGCGAGCCGCCGACGTGGCCTACGCCGTGGATGAAAGGGCCGGCCACAACATCCTGGCGCTGGGTGTGGGTGTGACGGTGTTCTGGCCCGCCATGCTGGCCATGCGGCCGGTGGGCCCCGAAGCACAAGACCTGGCCCGTCTGAAGGGCCGCTTCGAAGCGCTGCAGACCGCATCGCGGCAAAAGAACTGCGTGCCGCAGGGCAACGACCTGCGGCCGGACCAGGCCGCCGCTTTGCCGGTGGCGCTGGGTGAGCGCCTGGTCTACGAAGACCGCGCCGATGCACGCCACGCCGCCACCGAATGGGTGCTGCGCCTGACCGCCTTGCGCCGCGGTGAGTTGGAGTACCAGCTCGAACCGACAGCCGGCCTTGCCGGCGGCACCTGGCGGCAAGACCGCGCGGGCAACATCCTGGCTGCTCCTGAAGGGTCGTTGCAATGGCCACGATTGCTGCGCGCCGAGATGCCGCTGGGCCAGGTGACCGCAGGTGACATGCTGGTGGCTGGCGACCCCTTGAGCCGCGCTCGGCTGCGCGGCCAGGTGGTGGCCGTGGGCGCGCAGATGGTGGCCGGGCGGCGCTTCGACGTCGCGGTGGTGGAGCTCTTTGGCGACGTGCAGCGCGGCGAGTCTTTCACCCGTCTGGTCGGCGCCATCGTGGTGGACCGGGCCAGCGGCGTGCTGCTGCGGCTGGACCTGCGCAGCGCCGACGCCACCTTCTTGCTGCAGCGCCGCCTGGTGCGTGTCGAGCCGGCGCCGGCACGCTGATGGCTGTGCTGCCGGGGGCACACATCTTTACCTGGCCTGCACACACGCATTACGGCCTGGGCGCACGATGCCATCTGTCAAATCGACAGCCACCCGAGAACGCCGCATGAAGCTCAGCACGAACCTCGACACCGACATCAGCACCCAGCGCAGCCAGATCCTGCGCACGCCTTCGATGTCAACTGTCTCCCTGCCCCAACTGCGCATGCTGATGGCCACGCTGCTGGTGGCGGTCGCCGGCACCCTGTCGCAGACAGCCTTTGCCAACCCGCACGACGGCCACAAGGGCCCCGGTGGCTACCAGGGGCGTGGTGGCGGCGAGATGATGGGCATGATGGGCGGTGGCCGCCACATGGGTCGCATGCTCGACGCCGTGGACGCCACGGCCGAGCAGCGGGCGCAGGTCAAGCTGATCACGGATGCCGCACGCACCGAAATGGGCGCCCAGCGCGAAGCCGGCAGCAAATTGCGTGAGCAGAGCCGAGCCCTTTTTGCCCAGCCCACGGTGGACGCCCGTGCAGCCGAGGCCCTGCGCCTGCAGATGCTGGCCCAGCACGACCAGTCCAGCAAGCGCATGATGCAGGTGATGCTGGAGGTGAGCCGCGTGCTCACGCCCGAGCAACGCAAGACGCTGTCCGAGCGCATGGCGCAGCGCCGTTCGATGATGGAGCGCCACCGAGGCGAGCGCCAGTCCATGGAGCGTGCACCGCGCTGAAGTTCGCGTTCACGGTCGCGCTGGAGGTCGCACCGAGGGTCGCGCCCAACCGTCGCTGCCGGCTATGCTTGTTCCTCGGCGGCCCGCCGTGTCGGCGGGCCCTTGGCCCCGGTGCCCCGTGCCCCGGGGCGTTTTGCTGATTCGGAGGCACGATTGACGAGCCGACTGCTGCTCATCGACGACGACCTGCGCCTCACCGACATGGTGGTCGGCTACCTGCGCCAAAGCGGCTTTGAGGTGGACACCGCGGGCTCGCTGGCCGCTGGTCGTGAACGCATCAGACAAAGCGCCTACGACGCACTGCTGCTGGACCTGATGCTGCCCGATGGCGACGGTCTGGACTTCACGCGCGAACTGCGCGGCGAGCCGCGCACGCGCCGCCTGCCGCTGTTGATGCTGACCGCGCGTGGCGAACCCATGGACCGCATCGTGGGCCTGGAGATCGGTGCCGACGACTACCTGCCCAAGCCCTTCGAGCCGCGTGAGCTGCTGGCGCGGGTGAAGGCGCTGCTGCGCCGTGCCGCGCCCGAGCCTGGCGACGACGAGGTGCTGGTGTACGGCCGGCTCGAAGTGGATCTGGGCGCACGCCAGGCGCGGCTGGCCGGCCAGCCCAGCGACCTGACGAGCCACCAGTTTGAGTTGCTCACGGTGTTGGCCAAGAGCCCCGGGCGTGTGCTTTCGCGCGACCAGATCATGGACACGCTCAAGGGTCATCCGCTGGAGGCCTTTGACCGCAGCATCGACGTGCACATCTCGCGCATCCGTGCCGTCATCGAAGACGACCCCAAGGCACCCAAACGGGTGCTCACCGTGCGCGGCGCCGGCTACGTGTTTGCAAAGAAACAAGACCACGGCGATTGAACCAGGCATGAGGTCGCTGTACGTTCGCATCTACGTCACCGTGGTGGCGGTGCTGGCGCTTTTTGCAGTGGGTTCGGGCTGGCTGCTGCAGCGCCAGTTGGACGAACAGCGTGTGCTGGCCGAAAGTGCGGTGCGCGAACGAATCGAAGCCTGGGGCGAACTGCTGCAACGTTCTTTGCCGGCGGCCGATGCGCCTGCAGCCGAACAGGAAGCCGCGCTGCGCGACTGGTCGCTGCGCATGCGTTTGCCGATGGCGTTGGACGATGCCAAGGGCCAGCGCATCGCGGCCAGCGAATCGTTCCTGCGGCGGGCGGCGGTGGCGCCCGACTTCCAGGCCCGGCTGCGTGCCGTGCCCTTTGACGACGGTCGCACGCTGTGGGTGCCGCGCATGGGAAAGGTGCGCCTGGGGGCGCAGCCGCGTGCGCCCGGTCTGGCGCCGCCCTGGCTGGGCGGCCCTCGCGGTTGGCCCGACGGCATCGGTGTGGTGGCCTTGCTCGTGGTGCTGTTCTTCGCCGTGGCGCTGGGCGCCTGGCCGGTGGTGAGGCGCCTGACTCGGCGGCTGGAGTCTCTGAAACAGGGCGTCGAAGCCTTTGGCGCCGGAGCCTTGCACCAGCGTGTGGCCGAGGACGGCCGCGACGAGGTGGCGGCCGTGGGCGCCAGCTTCAACCGCGCCGCCGGCCGCATCGAGGCACTGCTGCGTTCGCACCAGAGCCTGCTGGCCAACGCCAGCCACGAACTGCGTTCGCCGTTGGCGCGCCTGAAGATGGCGGTGGCCATGCTGGAAGACGCCGCGCCGGCGCAGCGCGCGGCCTTGCGCCAGGAGATCGACACCAACATCGGCGAGCTGGATGCGCTGGTGGAAGAAGTGTTGCTGGCCAGCCGGCTGGACGCCAGCACGCCCATGGACCTGCAGCAGCCGGTGACCCTGCTGGCGGTGGCGGCAGAAGAAGCGGCACGCACCGGCGCCGTGGTTGAAGGGCAGGACCTGCAGGTGCGCGGGGATGAACGTCTGCTGCGCCGGGCCGTGCGCAACCTGCTGGAAAACGCCCAACGGTATGGCGGCGCAGAGGTGCAGGTGCATGTTCAGGCCAGGCCGGGCCAGGTCGAACTGCAGGTCTGTGATCGCGGCCCGGGTGTGCCCGAGGCGCAGCGCGAGCGCATCTTCGAACCCTTCTTCCGCCTGCCCGGCCATGCCGAGCGCGAAGGTGGCGTGGGTCTGGGCCTGAGCCTGGTGCGCCAGATCGCGCAGCGCCACGGTGGCCAAGTGCACTGCCAGCCGCGTGAAGGCGGCGGCAGTTGTTTTGTGCTGTCCTTGCCGGATGTGGGCCCCCAAGCTCGCTGACGCTCGCTGCCCCCCGAGGGGGATGCCCGCCCACGGCCCGGCAAAGCCGGTTCCGTGGCGGGAAACTTGATCAGGGTCGCGGCTGCAGGTGTCCCTTGTGCTCCGGCACCCAGGCCAGGAAGGCGGGCTACCCTTGGGGGGGATGCCCGCCCACGGCCCGTGAGAGCGGTTCCTTGGCGGGAAACTTGATCAGGGTCGCGGCTGCAGGTGTCCCTTGTGCTTCAGCACCCAGGCCAGGAAAGCGGTCAGCGCCACGGCGGCCAGCGTCAGGCCCGCCGTGCTGGCCATCCAGTAGCCGGTCGCGCCCTGCAGCGAGGCCGGCACCCAGCCGCCGACGTTGAAGGCCAGCACGAAGCCGCCGCCCTGGCCCACGCCCCACAGCGCGGCGACGTAGATCAGCAGCGGCACGGTCGTGATCTTGTAGGCGCGCAGCACGAAGGCCGCGATGATCTGTGCCGCGTCCGCGATGTGGAACACCACCAGCCACGCGATCAGCGGCATCGCGGCGGCAAACACCGCCGGGTTGCCGGTGTACAGGTGCAGCACCGGCTCGCGCAGCGCCAGCACCACGCTGCCCAGCACGGCCGCCACGCCGCAGCCCAGCAGCCAGCCGTGCCAGCCCAGGCGTCGCGCGTCGCGCCATTCGCCGGCACCGATGGCCTGCGCCACCAGCGTGGTGGTGGCGTTGCCCAGCGCCAGCGGCAGCATGAACATCAACGTCACGAGATTGGCCGCGATCTGGTGGCCAGCCACCGGCGTGGTACCCAGGCGCGCGATGAAAAATGCCATGAAGGCAAAGCCCGTCACCTCGACCAGGATCGACGCCCCCAGCGGCACGCCCAGCTTCAGGATGCAACGCAGCGCGGCCGGGTCGGGCCGGTCCAGGCCGCGACCCCAGAGCAGGAAGCGGTCGTAAAAGTTGTCGTGCCGCAGCACCCACACCGCCAGCAGCACCTGGCTCCACATCGCCACCGCTGTGGCGATGGCGCAGCCCTGCAGGCCCAGACCGGCAAAGCCCAGCGACGGTACGCCCAGCGCCAGCGCCACCGACAGCGGCACCTTGATGGCCAGGCCGATCAGCTGCAGCCGCATCACCGAGCGCGGCCGCGACACGGCGGTGTTGAAGCCGCGGAACACGGTGAACAGCATCGATGCCGGCAGCGACAGGGCCAGCACGCCCAGGAAGCCGCGCACCTTGGCCTCGACCTCGGGGCTGGTCTGCGCCAGCGCCAGGAAGGGTGCCGGAAACAGCAGCACCCCGCTGCCGACGGCGGCCAGCACCAGCGCGATCCACACCGCCTGGTGCACCTGGCGCCCGGCATCGCTGTGGCGTTGGGCGCCGAAGAGCTGGCCGACGATGGGTGAGATAGCCAGCACCACGCCGTTGAGGCCGATGAAGACGGTGATGTAGGCTGCGCCGCCCACGGCCATGGCGGCCAGATCGGCCGCGCCCACGCGCGAGACCAGCAAGGTGTCCAGCGTGGCAAACGACAGCACCGCGATCTGGCCCACGAAAACGGGCCAGGCCAGCGGCACGATGCGCCGCGCGCTGGCGACGATGCGGTTCATCGGGCCTGGTTGTCCGCAGCTGCAGGCGGCGCGAAAGTCTCGGGGCTGGGGTGGTCAGCGCCGGTGGCTTCGCGCGCCCTTTCGGCGTAGCGGTTGAAGCGCCAGGCGGTGCCTTCCATGGTGATGCGGCGCCACACGCTGCGCTTGTGGGTGGGCGTGAAAGCCGGCCAGTGCTGCACTTCTTCGAAGCTGCGGCCGCAGCCCTTGCACACTTCGTCGCCCTGGCTGGTGGAGCAGATGGCGATGCAGGGCGCGTCGGGCGTGCTGTCGTACCAGGCCATCCATGCCGCGCGCGCCTTGGCCGGCATGCTGCTTTCGTCGCACAGGCTTTCGCGGTAGTAGACCATCAGCGCGTAGACCTCGGCCAGCGCACGCACCTCGGCGCAGGCGGTGATGCCGTCGGGTGATGGCGACCGGTCGCGCCACCAGTTGATGGCCGCTTCGATGTCGGTGATGTGGATGCCGGTGGTCTGCTGCATGGGGGCGTGGAGTGTACCCACGCACCCTGCTGCGCAAAGGCGGTTCGCGAAGGCGGCGCGCGAAGGCGGGGGATCAGGCCGGGGCGTAGCCGGCTTCGGTCAGCTGGGCCACCAGCTTTTCGCGCGGGGCAGCGGATTCGACGTGCACCTGGTGCTGCGGGATGTCGGCCTGAACCTTGGCCGCGGGGTCGATCGACTGCACGGCTTCGGTGATGGCGCGCACACAATGGCCGCAGGACATGTTGGGGATCTGGAAGGTTTGCATGGTGCAGGCTGTCCGTGAATCGGGTGGCAGGGAATCAACTGTGCCACGCTACCCTTGCATCCCCACCCAAAAGCCCCAACTGCCCTCGATGTCCACAGCTGCCACCGCCGCCCCTGCAACCGAATCGTCGTGGCCGGTGCAGGGCATGACCTGCGCGTCCTGCGCCGGCCGTGTCGAAAAAGCTGCACGCGCCGTGACGGGTGTGCTGCAGGCCGATGTGAATCTGGCCACTGAAACCGTGCACGTCCAGGCGGGCCCCGGCTTTGATCCACTGGCCCTGCAGCTGGCGGTACAGAAGGCGGGTTATGACCTGCCCACAGCCACCGTGCAACTGCCGGTGCTGGGCATGACCTGCGCGTCCTGCGTGGGCCGCGTCGAAAAGGCCTTGCTCAAGGTGCCGGGTGTGGTGGAAGCCAATGTCAACCTGGCCAACGAGACGGCCAGCGTCACGCTGTCGGCACAGGGTTCGGTGGACACGCTGGTCGCTGCCGTGCAGCGTGCCGGCTACGAGGTAGGCCCCGTGCAGGGCGCTGATGGCACCGCAGCCCAAGGCCTGGCGTTGGCTCAGCGCAAACCGCCGCTGCTGGGTGAGGGCGCGCGGGTGGTGATTGCTGTACTGCTGTCGCTGCCGCTGGTGCTGCCCATGGTGGCGATGCTCTGGGGCCAGCACCTGATGCCGCCGCCCTGGTGGCAATGGGCTTTGGCCACGCCGGTGCAGTTCTGGCTGGGCGCCCGTTTCTACCGCGCCGGCTGGGGCGCCTTGCGTGCCGGTATGGGCAACATGGACCTGCTGGTGGCGCTGGGCACCAGCGCCGCCTACGGCCTGAGTTTGTTCACGCTGCTGCGTGGCGCCAGCCCGCATGGCGGCGATCTGTACTTCGAAAGCTCGGCCGTGGTCATCACGCTGGTGCTGCTGGGCAAGTGGCTGGAAGCCCGAGCGCGGCGCCAGACCACCGAAGCCATCCGTGCCCTGCAGGCGCTGCGACCGCAGACCGCCCAAGTCAAGCGCGATGGCGTCGAGCTCACCCTGCCCATGGCGCAAGTGGTGGCTGGCGATCAGGTGGTGGTTCGCCCCGGCGAGCGCCTGCCGGTGGACGGTGTCGTGGCCGATGGCAACAGCGACGTCGATGAATCCTTGATCACCGGCGAAAGCCTGCCCGTGTCGCGGGGTGTGGGCGACGCGGTCACCGGCGGCGCCATCAACGGCGCGGGTCTGCTGCTGATTCGCACCACCACGGTGGGCGCAGAAAGTGTGCTGTCGCGCATCGTGCGCCTGGTGGAAACGGCGCAGGGCCGCAAGGCACCCATCCAGCGGCTGGTGGACCAGGTCAGCGCGGTGTTCGTGCCGGCGGTTGGCGCCGTCGCGCTGGTCACGCTGCTGGCCTGGGGCTTCGGTGTCGGCGACTGGGACCGCGCCGTGCTGCACGCGGTGGCGGTGCTGGTCATTGCCTGCCCTTGTGCGCTGGGCCTGGCCACGCCGGCAGCCATCATGGCCGGCACCGGCGTGGCGGCGCAACGCGGCATCCTGATCAAGGACGCCCAGGCACTTGAACTGGCACATGGCATCAAGACGGTGGCCTGGGACAAGACCGGCACGCTGACCGTGGGCAAACCCAAGCTGGTGGAGGCGCAGGCGCACGATGGCGACCGCCCCACGCTGCTGGCCCAGGCCGCGGCGCTGCAAGCCGGCAGCAGCCACCCGCTGGCGCTGGCCGTGTTGCAGGCGGCAAGCGAAGGTGCAAACGACGGTGCAAGCGAAGGTGCAAGCGACGGTCAGGCGCCGGCACCCATCGTGGCCACGCAGCTGAACACCGTGGCCGGGCGCGGTGTGGCCGGCACGCTGGGCGGCAGCGGGCTGCGTCTGGGCAGCGCGCGCTGGATGCAGGAAAGTGGCCTCGACCTGACCGCCACGGCCGAAGCCGTCGCGCCTTTGCAGGCCCAGGGCTGCACCGTGTCCTACCTCGCAAAACTGCCGTCCGGTGGCCCGCCGCAACTGCTGGGCTGGCTGGCCTTTGGCGACAGCGCCAAGCCCAGCGCTGCAGACGCCATCAGTCGCCTGGCGGCACTGGGCGTGCGTTCGGTGCTGCTGTCGGGCGACAACCGCGGCGCGGCGGCACACCTGGGTCAATTGCTGGGTTTGTCCGACATCCGCGCCGAAGTGCTGCCGCAGGACAAGGCCCGCATCGTCGGTGAACTCAAGTCGGCACTGCATGGCAGCGAACGTGTGGCCATGGTGGGCGACGGCATCAACGACGCCCCCGCGCTGGCCGCTGCCGACGTCGGCATCGCCATGGGCACCGGCACCGACGTGGCCATGCACGCCGCCGGCATCACGCTGATGCGTGGCGAGCCCGGCCTGGTGGCCGACGCCATCGACATCAGCCGCCGCACCCACGCCAAGATCCGGCAAAACCTGTTCTGGGCCTTTGCCTTCAACGCCATCGGCATTCCGCTGGCGGCCTTCGGCCAGCTGAGCCCGGTGATTGCCGGTGGTGCGATGGCGATGAGCAGCTTTGCCGTGGTCAGCAATGCGCTGTTGTTGCGGCGCTGGCGCGGCGCCGGGCGCGACTGAAGCTCAACGCGCTTGTGCCGTGCGCCGCACCGGCCCCAGTTGACGCGCGAAGCCCCGCACCAGCGCCAGAAAACGGTCGCTCATGGGGCCGCCCGATTCACTGCGGTAGACCAGCGTGATCGGGGCTTCGATGCCCGCGCTGCGTGGCAGCGACCTGTAGACCACCGAGTGTGGGTGCGCGCCTTGCATCGATGCCGGCACGATGGAAATGCCGGTGCCCGATGCCACGAGGTTGATGTTGGACATCATGCGCTCCACCTCGGCCACCACACGCACCGGCACTTGCAGCGCGTCCAGCCGTGCCAGGAAGTTGGCATACAGGCCCGGCGCGCCAGCGCGCCGCACCAGGATCAGCGCCTCCAACGGCACCGCCTGCTTGGGGGTGTAGCGCTGGGCCAGCGGGTGGGTCCACGGGCAGCACCAGCACGGCGGGTTCGGTGAGCAAGGTTTCGAACACCAGACCCGGTGGCCTGGCAGGGCCATCTGAACTGGGCCACCTTTCACTTCCGCGACATTGCGCAGAACCGCGCTGGCCGGCGCAGCATGTTCGGCAACATCGGCGCGGTGTACAAGGGCTCGGCCGACGACGCGGCGCTCAATGCCGCCGTGCAACGTTACGCCGCCAACCCGCAAGCGGTGAAGTCCTTCGGCGACGACACCGACCCCAGCGGCCGCATCCCGGTGCCGGTGCTGACGGTGCACGCCTTGCACGACCCGGTGGCCTTTGTCGAGATGGAGCACACATTCCGGCAGACGATGCGCAATGGGGGAAGCGGTGACCGCCTGGTGCAGACCTGCACCGAAGGCAGCGAAGACAGCTACCTGAGCGATCCCTTGTACCCGGCGCTGATGCAGCAGCTGCTGGCCTGGGTGCAGCACGGCCGCAAGCCCACTCAACAAAGTGTGGCCGATGCCTGCACGGCGGCACAAACCACCTACGGCCCCGGTTGCCGCATGGTGGTGGGCTTCGAGCCGCTGCCGCTGGACGCGCGGGTGACGCTGCGGCAAAGGCCGTGACCCCCGGCCCGGTGCTGATCCACGGCGCCGGCAGCGGCATCGGCCTGGCCATCGTGCAGGTGCTGCTGGCTGCCAAGCACACGGTGTGAGCCGGCGCGCGGCATCCTGCGCACCTGCAGCGCTTGCAAGACCTGGGCGCGCAGCCCCTGCCGCTGGATGTGCGCAACCCGCAGCAGGTGCAGCAAGCCGCAGATACCGTGAGTGCGTCTGAACTGGGCCTGCATGCGGTGGTGCACAACGCCGGTGTCGGCGGCATCGGCCTGATGGCCGGGTGGCCCGACGAGGACGTGCAATCGCTCGTCGACACCAACGTCTTCGGCCCGCACCGCATCGGTTCGCAAGGCGGCAGCATCACCAGCCCCATCATGGGCCCCTACACCATGTGCAAACACGCGCGGGAAGTCTATGCCTCATGTTTGCGGCAAGAGCTGGCGCCGCACGGCGTGGCCGTCAGCATCGTGCAGCCGGGTGCCGTGGCCACCGACATCGGCGACAAGGGCCGTGCCGGCAACATCGTGCGGCTGCGAGCCACGCCGCCGCCATTCGACACCGCTTCAGCAGCGGCCCTGGCTGGCTTGTTGAACCCCACACCGCCGGACGTCGATCAACCCGAATCGGGCAGCAGTCGCCGCTACGCGCCGCCAGAGAAAGTTGCAGCCGTGGTGATGCAGCCGCTGTTCGGACCGGACCCGCAAGCCCGCTATCTGGTGGGCACCACCTGGAAAGGCGACCGTGTCATCCGCGAGCTGACCCAGCGGCCACAAGCCGTCATCCGCTGCCGATCAGACCGGTCGTTCCAGCCTCGACGTTCGCCTCGAATCTGGGCGGCTGCCTAACCTCAGGCCCGCGCGACAAGGCGACCGTGTGTCCGGTCGCCATGACCGGCCAGTAGGCCGTCGACGGAGATGTCTTCGTCAAGCGCTTCCCAATGAATACCGCGCGGGCTGAGCTCGAACTGGTTTCGCTGTTCGGACGTAGCAGCCAAGAGGCGGGGGAACCACGCGAGCGGGACGGCCATGCACCGGCCATCGTCCAGATCGACCCACATGCTGTCGTCGTCGAATCGCACTGATTTAGCTGAAGTACTCATGCCAAGTCCTCTCGATCAGCGCCCGGTTGGCCTGAGCAACCTCGATCAATTAGCGCAACGTCCCGGCATCGAAGCCGAAGCTGGAGGCGACTTGAAACTGCGGTTCGAGCCAGATCTTGGCCTCACTGCCGCCCGAGCGTACATGCACATGCAAGGGTTCGCGAGGGCTGCCCTCGTTGGAGTAGAAGAAGAAGCGGAAGCCTCTGTAGCGGAACATAACCGGCATCGCGTCATTCTAGGCACGGGCTGATGTCAGCGAGGCGTGCAGATCGAGGAGTTCGTACCTCGCTGCTCACGGGTGACAGCGTTGTTGGCTCGCAGCACCTGCTACAGCACCGCGCGGCTGCCTTCGCGCCGCTCGGTGCCCAGTGTGTAGTTGTGGTACCGCGAGAAGCCCGCTACCAGACCCTCGAGGTGCACTGTCATGTCCGGCGCTGCCTTATGGATCGGCAGGTGCCCGCGGCGGGCCATGGCCTGCGGTCAAAAAAACCGCGCGGTTGGCGGGCAAACCTTGTAGCCCGCCTGCCGCTCCTCCCCCGCCCCCACCCCCGCCCCCGCCGCCGCATCAACCAAGCCGCCGTGGCGCCCCGCCCCCAGCAGCAAGGCGCGCATGCCGTTGAGCCCGTTCTTGCCCAGCAGGTTGATGGGAAACGGCGCGCCGGCTGCGCGGGCTGCAAACTCGCTGTCGACCACGCCGGCACGGCCCAGCGCAGCCAGGTCCTGCGTCTCGTCGACCTCGCAGGACTTCACCACCACCAGCCGCT
>JBBRCN010000047.1:0-30922 GCA_038204775.1 Burkholderiales bacterium
GACGACGCGGCCTCGATCCGGGCCTTCGGCATCGACGTCGTGGCGCGGCTGTGCGAACGGCTGATTGCCGGCGGCGCGCCGGGCATCCACTTCTACACGCTGAATCAGAGTGCGCTGTCGCTGGAAGTCTGCAAGCGGCTGGACCTGGCCTGAGTCGGCGGCCAGGGGCCAGGGGCAGCCTGGCTCAGGCCTCACGCGTGAAATCGCACGCCGGCTCAGGGCAGCACCGGCGATTGCCACACCAGGCCTTCGTCGGTCAGCACGGCGTCCAGCGGCACGTCGTGCGACTCCGCTTTCAGCCAGGGCACAAAGCCGTGTGAATAGGCCAGGCCCACGGTCGTGGGGCGCGGCTCCAATGTGGCCAGCGTGCGGTCGTAGAACCCACCGCCGTAGCCCAAACGCACACCTTCGGGCCCATAACCCACACAAGGCACCAGCAGCAAGCTGGGGTGGAAGGCCGGGGTGTCCTTGGGCTTGGGGATGCCATAGGCGTCTTCTTCCATCTCGCAGCCCGGAAACCACATGTGGAAGCTCAGGCGCTTGGTGGTCTTGTCGATGACCGGCAGGCCGATGCAGCGCTCTTCGTCGGCTTCGGCCCAGCGGTACAGGGCCGGCAGCGCATCAAACTCGCCCTTGATGGGCCAGTAGGCGCCCACCGCCGTGTCGGCACGGCCCATGAGCCACACACGCAGCACTTCTTGCAGGTGCATGGCCCGCTGGTGGCGGTCGATCAGCGTCTGGCGCTCGGCCTGCAACTGGCGGCGCAGCGCCGCCTTGTCCTGAGATGGCTCGAATGAAGGCAGGTTCAGCGGCATGGGCGGGCGCAACAGCACTGCACGGGCAGCAGAGGCGCTATTGTGGCGCCATGAAACCGAGCAACCCCCGGCTGCCACCCTTCGTCAGCCACTGCGTGGAACTGCTTTCGCCGCTGGGCGCGGTGCGCGTGCGCCGCATGTTCGGCGGCTGGGGTCTGTACGTGGATGAGGTCTTCCTGGCCATCATCGCCTACGAGCAGCTGTACCTCAAAGCCGACGCGGCCGGGTGCGAGCTCTTCGACCGCTCGGGCTGCGAACCCTTCATCTACGACGCCAAAGGTCAGTCGATGGCGCTGGGCTATTGGTCTGCGCCGGCCGAAGCCATGGACTCGGCGGCGCTGATGCAACCCTGGGCGCGATTGGCGATGCGGGCCGCGTTGGCGGCTCGTACGACCAAGCCTGCCACCAAGCCAGGCGTCAAGGCGACCGTCAAGCGCGCATCCAGGCCGAAGAAGTTGCCGCGCGCCAGGGCAGCAGCCAAGAAGGCCAGTGGCGGGGCTTGAGCACCGCCGGGGCGGCCTGCACCACGCTCACCCGCGCCTGCGGCCAGGCCTCGGCCACCCACTCCGTACCTGACGGCAAGGTGTAGCTCTGACCGGCATCGAGCCAGATGTCCTCTGGTGTGCCGCTGCCGCACTGGCGCGTGAGCCAGACCCGTCCTTCGTGCACCCACAACGAGCGCGTGCCCGGGTCGGCGGCCAGCGTCACTGCCTGACGGGCGGCCAGGGGCCACACGAAGGGGCTGTTGGCTTGATGCGCAAGGCTTATGGTGATGTGGTTCATGATGCCGCTCCAGGCTGTCTGACTTCTTAGGCAATGATCGGGTTTACCCCGAACATCGTCCAATCAGGAATTAAGCCTTGATTGATAATCAAACGGTATGAATCCACCGCGTCACCGGCCCCTGGCCATCGGCCCCTTGCGCACATTCGAAGCGGTGGCCCGGCGCCTGAGTTTTCGTGCTGCAGCCGAAGAGATGCACGTCACGCAGCCGGCCATCAGTCGCCAGATCAAGGCGCTGGAAGACGAACTGGGCACCGCCCTCTTTCTGCGCGGCACCCGGCACGTGGAGATCACCGGCGCGGGGCTGCTGTTGCTGCGCAACGTCGAACCCCTCTTGATGCGGCTGGATGCCACGGTGCGGCAGATCCGCAGCACCCAGCAGCGCCAGCCGGTGGGCGTGACCACCTTCGCCTCGCTGGCGTCCTTGTGGCTGCTGCCTCGGCTGCAGGAATTCCAGTCCAGCCACCCCGGGGTGGACATCCGCATCTCGGCCGGCGACGCGATGGCAGACCTGGACGACCCCGAGATCGACCTCGCCTTGCGCTACTGCCACCCCCGCGACGCACCGGCCGGGTCGGAACTGCTGTTCGGCGAGGTGCTCACCCCCGTGGCCAGCCCGTCGCTGCTGAAGAGCGTGCCGCTGCGCAAGCCGGCTGACCTGGTGCGCCACACGCTGCTGGAAGAAGACGACCAGCGCCCCAGCGCGGAATACCTCAGCTGGCGTCACTGGCTGGACCTGAAAGCGCCTGCCGGTCTGGAACCCAAAGGCTGGGTCTACCTGAACTACACCTACCAGCAGATCCAGGCCGCGTTGGTGGGACAGGGCGTGGCCCTGGCCCGGGTGGCGCTGGTGGGCGAAAGCATCCAGCGCGGTGAGCTGGTCGAGCCCTTCGGCGAAGCAGGCCGCATCCGGTCACCGTTTGCCTATTGGCTGGTGCGTTGGCCCGGTCGCCAGCAGCGGCATGTGCTGGACCAGTTCGAAAGCTGGCTGCTGGAACAAGCTGCAGCCACACGGGCGGCGGTGCAAGCCGTGCACAGCGCATGATGGCCAGTCCGCAGGGTCTTGGACACTGGTCCAGAATCGACAACATGCTGAAACCCTTGTTGCAGTCCCCCCTGCCTGCGCCGTTCATTGCGCCGTTCATTGCGCTGTTCATTGCGCTGCTGCTGGCCCTGGGCGCCAGTCCGGTGGCCGCGCAGAGCCTGGACGACACCGTGCTGCAGGCCCGTGAAGCGCTGCGCAAGAAGGACTCGGCGGCGCTGGCCAGCGCCGCCCGCACTTTGCAGATCGGTGGCCACCCGCTGACCCAGTGGGTCGAGTACTGGCAGATCGGCAACCGCCTGGTCGAAGCGCGCCAGGCCGACCTGAACGACTTCTACGCTCGCTGGCCCGCCACCTATGTGGAAGACCGGCTGCGCAACGACTGGCTGCTGGAACTGGGCAAGCGCCGCGACTGGGACAACTTCCGCGTCGAGTTTCCCCGCTTTCGCATGAACGATGACCGCGAGGTCACCTGCTACGCGCTGCTGACGCAACACCTGGCGGGCCAGGACGTGCGCGAGCCCGCACTGGCGGCCTGGCAGGCGCAGCGCGACCTGGACGACGGCTGCAACCTGCTGGCCACCACCTTGCGTGAAGCGCGCCAGTTCAAAGACGGCGATCTGTGGCAAAAGGCCCGCCTGGCCGCAGAAGCCAACCGGCCCCGCGCCGCACGCGCCGCCGTGTTGCTGGTGCGCCCCAGCCTCGATTCGGCGATGGCCGAGCTGCTGGACAACCCGGTGCGTTACCTCACGCGACGGCCGCACCCCAGCTCGGTGAATGGCCATGAACTGGACCTGCTGGCGCTGATGCGCGTGGCCGCCGCCGACCCCGAGCAGGCCGCGCGCCTGCTGGACAGCAAGTGGGACCAGGAACTGCCCGTGGCGCAGGCCGCCACCGCCTGGGCCCATGTGGCCAAACAGGCGGCGCTGAAACACCTGCCCACCGCCACCGATCATGCGCGCCGCGCCTGGCAGCGCTGGGACTCGGCTGCACGCCCCGGCACTGTGCCGCCCTGGAGCGACGAGCTGCTGGCCTGGCATGTGCGTGCCGCCCTGCGCACGGCCGCGCAGGACAAACACCGCTGGCCGCTGGTGCAACGCGCCATCGAAGCCATGAGCCCGGCCGAGCAGCAGGACGCCGCCTGGGTGTACTGGAAGGCGCGTGCACAACAGGCCCGCGCGCCGTCCGGACCGGAGGGTGACAACACACGAGCCACGGCCCGTCTGGCGCTCGAAGGCATCGCGCAGCAGCTCAATTTCTACGGCAAGCTGGCCACCGAAGAACTGGGCAGCCGCATCACGCTGCCGCCTCTGCCGGTAGCGCTGAGCGCCGCCGAGCGCGAGTCGCCGAAGACCCAGCCCGGCTTCACCCGCGCGCTGCAGCTCATTCAGCTGGGCCTGCGTTCCGAAGGTGTGCGCGAGTGGAACTTCACGCTGCGCGGTCTGGACGAGCGCCATTTGCTGGCCGCCGCGCAACTGGCTTGCGACAACGAAATCTGGGACCGCTGCATCAACACCAGCGACCGCACGCGCTCACAAGTCGACATGGCGCAGCGCTTTCCCACGCCGCACCGGGCACACATCGAGGCCAAGGCGCGCCTGGCCGGGCTGGACCCGGCCGTGGTGCTGGGTCTCATCCGCCAGGAGTCGCGCTTCATCATGGACGCACGCTCTGGCGTGGGTGCCTCGGGCCTGATGCAGCTGATGCCGGCCACCGCACGCTGGACGGCCAAGCAGGTGGGCATCAACTACACACAGCAGATGATCACCGACCGCGACGTCAACCTGCAGCTGGGCACGGCCTACTTCAAGCGGGTGATGGATGATCTGGACGGCTCGCTGGCCATGGCCGCCGCGGCCTACAACGCCGGCCCCGGCCGGCCGCGCCGCTGGCGCGAGGGCGGCACCGAGATGGAACCCGCCGCCTGGGCCGAGAGCATTCCCTTCAACGAAACACGCGACTACGTGAAGAAGGTGCTGTCCAACTCGGTCTACTACGCCGCCATGCTGGGCCAGCCGCTGCCGACGCTGAAGTCGCGCCTGGGCAAGGCCATCGGACCGCGTGCGCCCAGCGCCGCGCCGGCCGACAGAGAGATTCCCTGAATGGGCGGCATCGTGGTGCTGGGTGGCACCGGCTTTGTCGGCCGCGCCGTGTGCGAACAGCTGACCCGGCGCAGCAGCAGCACCCGCATCGTGGTACCCACACGCCGACTGCCAAATGCCAACAGCGTGCGGTCGCTGCCCACGGTGGACGTGGTGCAGGCCGACTTGCACGACAGTGCCGCGCTTCAGCAACTGCTGCAGGGCTGCGATGCGGTGGTCAACCTGGTGGCCATCCTGCACGGCAGCGAAGCGGCCTTCCAGCAGGTGCATGTGGAACTGCCGCGCCACCTGGTCAACGCCTGCCACGGCGCAGGTGTGCGACGCCTGGTGCACATCAGCGCGCTGGGGGTCGGGCCGAACGCACCGTCGCTGTACCTGCGCAGCAAAACCGCAGGCGAGGCGGTACTGTCCACCTCGGGGCTGGATGTCACGGTGCTGCGACCGTCGGTGATCTTCGGCGCGCAAGACCGATTCCTCAACCTCTTTGCGCGGCTGCAGTCGGTGGCGCCGCTGATGCCGCTGGCCGGCAGCCAGGCGCAGTTCCAGCCGGTCTGGGTGGAAGACGTGGCCGCTGCCGTGGTGCACTCGCTGGGCAACGCCGCCACCGCGGGCCAGACCTTTGAATGCACGGGCCCCACGGTCTACACGCTGAGCGAACTGGTGCGCCTGGCCGGCCGCTGGGCCGGCCATGCACGGCCACAGATCGCGCTGCCTGCCTGGGCCGGCTGGCTGCAGGCAGCAGCCATGGAACTGTTGCCGGGCGAACCGTTGATGTCGCGCGACAACGTGAAGTCGATGGGCGTGCCCAACATCGCCACTCAGGGCCTGCCGGGCCTGGCCGACCTGGGCATCAGCGCTGCCGCGCTGGAAGCCGTGGCGCCGGCCTACCTGGGCGACCTGTTCCAGCGGCCCGATGTGGACCGTTTTCGCTCCGAGCGCAACTGAAGGCGGTTGCTCCTGGCGGTCATGTCGGCGGTCATGTCGGGGGTCATGTCGGTCGGTCATCACCCCGATCACAAAGCCGCATCACCGGGATGGCTCGCTCGCCGTAGCATCGTCAGCACCTTCCACCGGAGCCCGGCATGCAGCTGATCATCGGCAACAAGAACTACTCGTCCTGGTCGATGCGGCCCTGGGTGCTGATGAAGCAGCTGGGTTTTGCCTTCGAAGAGGTCAAGTTGCGCTTCGACTTCTCACCGCATTCGGCGTTCCGGCGCAAGGTGGCGCAGTTCAGCCCGGCTGGCAAGGTACCGGTGCTGCTGGATGATGACTTTGTGGTGTGGGACACGCTGGCCATCATCGAGTACCTGCACGACAAGTTCCCGGCCCGCGGCGTCTGGCCCGCCGACATGCGCCAGCGCGCCCGCGCACGCAGCCTGTGCGCCGAGATGCATGCCGGTTTTGCCGATCTGCGCACACACTGCCCGATGAACATCGAAGCCGCCCTGCCCGACGTGGGCGCGCGCCTGTGGGCCGACGAGGCAGGGGTGCGCGACGACGTCACCCGCATCGAAGCGGCCTGGGCCGAAGCCTTGACCCAGAGCGGCGGACCCTTCCTGTTTGGCGAGTTCTGCGCCGCCGACGCGATGTTCGCGCCTGTGTGCATGCGAATGCGCACCTACGCCTTGCCCATGCCGCACCTGACCCACGAGTACATCGGCCGCGTCGCCGCTGCGCCCGGCGTCAAGGCCTGGGTGGTGGACGCACTGGAAGAGCGCGACTTCCTCGACTTCGAAGAGCCCTACCGCCAGCACCGATGAGTGCTGCCCGGGCCGCCTGATGACTGGACAGTTCTATGTGGTCGGTGGCGCCGTGCGCGACGCGCTGCTGGGCCTGCCCGCCGCCGACCGCGACTGGGTGGCAGTGGGCAGCACGCCCCAAGAACTGCTGGCCCAGGGTTACAAACCCGTGGGCAAGGACTTTCCGGTTTTCCTGCACCCCGACACCGGCGAAGAAGTGGCGCTGGCACGCACCGAACGCAAGGTCGGCGTGGGCTACCACGGCTTTACCTTCCATGCCGCACCCGAAGTCACGCTGGAACAGGACCTGGCACGCCGCGACCTCACCATCAATGCCATCGCCCAGGCCGCCGACGGCACGCTGGTCGACCCCCACGGTGGCCAGGCCGATCTGCGCGCGGGCCTGCTGCGCCACGTGTCAGAAGCTTTTGTCGAAGACCCCGTGCGGTTGCTGCGGCTGGCGCGCCTGGCGGCCCGCTTTCCAAGCTTCACGGTGGCGCCGGAGACGATGGCGCTGCTGCGCCAGATGGTGGCTGCGGGCGAGGTGGACGCGCTGGTGCCCGAAAGGGTGTGGCAGGAACTGTCGCGTGGCCTGATGACCGAACGGCCCAGCCGCCTGTTCGAGGTGCTGCGCGACTGCGGTGCGCTGGCGCGTCTGCTGCCCGAGGTCGATCGGCTGTGGGGCGTGCCACAGCCGCCGCAGCACCACCCCGAAATCGACACCGGCTTGCACCTGATGCTGGTGCTGGACATGGCGGCGCAATTGCGGGCCCCGCTGCCGGTGCGCTGGGCCTGCCTGACCCACGACCTGGGCAAAGGCAGCACACCGCGCGACCAGTGGCCCCGCCACATCGGTCACGAGGCGCGCAGCGCCAAACTGGCGCAGGCACTGGCCAAGCGGCTGCGCGTCAGCAGCGACTGCCGCGAACTGGCCGACGTGGTGGCACGCGAACACGGCCACGTGCACGCCAGCGGCACCTTGGGCGCAGCCGCGCTGCTGCGCCTCTTCGAGCGCTGCGATGCCATTCGCCGTCCGGCACGCTTCGAAGCCGTGCTGCTGGCCTGCGCCTGTGATGCACGCGGCCGCACGGGGCTGCAGGACCAGCCTTACGGGCCTGCCCAGCGGCTGCCACCGCTGCTGAAGGCGGCATTGCAGGTGGACACCGCAGCCGTGGCCGAATCTGCCAGCCAGTTGGGGCGCAAAGGGCCCGACATCGGCGAAGCCATCCGCGCGGCGCGCGTGGCACAGTTGCAGCGGCTGCTGCGCGATCAATCGACGGAGTAACCCAGCGCTGCCGGTTGCGCCCATTTGTGACACGATGACTGCAGCTGCCAGCCCCGGGCGGCCGGGAGCGAGCATGAAACTGGCCGAAGGCATACGCAAACACGGGTTTCGCAAGTGGTACGAGCGTGAACTGCTGCAAAGCCACGCCCACATGGTGCTGACATTCCTGTGCGTCATCGGCATCTTTGCTGCCATGGAGGCTGCGTCGCAGTTCCACACGCTGCAGGACAAGTTGGTCAACATCCTGGCCGTGCTGCTGTGCACCGCCGTCGGCATCTGGGCCCTGCGCCGCTACCTGCGTCTGCTGGCCAGCGCCGAAGCCGTGGCGCACCAGGCCGATTGCCCCAGCTGCAAGGTCTACGGCCGGCTGGAAGTGGTGCAGGTGCAGACCCAGGACGACGGCGATGTGGTGGATGTGCGTTGCCGCAAGTGCGGCCACAGCTGGCCCATCAACGCTTGATCGTTACGGCCGGTCCGGACCTTGGCGACGACCCCACTGGCGCAGCCGGCGACGAAACCAGCCACAGCCCGGCAAAGGTGATGGCCCCGTTCACCACCAGCAGTTCCAGCCCCACTTGCCAGTCGCCCAGCAGCTGACGCTGGTACACGTCGATCAGCCAGCACAGCACCGGTGACGCCACGGCGACCAGCGGCACCCAGCGGTCGTGCACCGCACGCCGCGTGAGCACACCGAAGGCAAACAGGCCCAGCAGTGGCCCGTAGGTGAAGGCCGCGATCTTCAGGATGAGGCCGATCATGCTGGGGTCGTCCAGCGCCTTGAAGCCCATCACCAGGGCCATGAACAGCGCGGCAAAACCCAGGTGCACCGTGCGGCGGATGCGCACACGCCGGGCTTCGCTCCAGTCGGCGCGCTCTTTCATGCCCAGCATGTCGATGCAGAAGCTGCTGGTCAGCGCGGTCAGCGCACCGTCGGCGCTGGGAAAAAGCGCCGAGATCAGCGCGATGATGAACAGCACCTGCACCGCCACCGGCAGGCCCGCTTCGGGGCCCAGCACCACGGCCGGGAAGATGCGGTCGCCGGTGGCCTGCAGGCCCACGGTGGGCGCAAACAAGTGCAGCAAGCCGCCCAGGTAGAGAAACACGCTCACCACCGCCAGCAGCACGAAAGCCAGCACGACGATGTTCTTCTGCGAGTCGGCCACGCGCCGCACGCTGATGCTCTTTTGCATCATCTCCTGGTCCATGCCGGTCATGGCGATGGCGATGAAGGCACCGGCCACGATCTGCTTCAGCCACCAGCTCTTGGCCTGCGGGTCGGTGCCGAAGACGGTGGACAGGCCCTGGTCCCGCATCTGCACCAGGCTTTGCGCCACGCTCAGGTCCAGTTTGTCCAGCAAGAACCAGGTGCACACACCCAGGCCCAGCATCATGCCGGCGGTCTGCAGCGTGTCGGTGAAGACGATGGTGCGCACGCCACCTTCCACCGTGTACAGCAGGATCATCAGCAGGATCACCGCCGCCGTCAGCCAGAAGGGCACGCCAAACGACGACAGGATGCTGTCCTGCAGGATCTTCACCACCAGGTACAGGCGCGCGGTGGCGCCCAGCGTGCGCGAGGCGATGAAAAACGCCGCGCCTGTCTTGTACGAATGCGGGCCCAGCCGCTGCTGCAGGTAACCGTAGATGCTGGTCAGGCCGTGGCGGTAGTACAGCGGCAGCAGCACGAAGGCCACCACCATGTAGCCCAGGACGTGACCCAGCACGATCTGCAGGTAGGTGAACTGCGTGATGCCGACGGCGCCGGGCACGCTGATGAAGGTCACGCCCGACAGCGACGTGCCCACCATGCCGAACGCCACCAGCGGCCAGGAGCTGGACCGGCTGCCGATGAAAAACGCCTCGTTGTCGGCGCGGCGCGAGGTGAACCAGGCCACACCCAGCAGCAGCACGAAGTAGCCAAAGACAAAGCCCAGCAGCAGCGACTGCGTCATCGAGCGGCCAGCAAGCGGTTGACGGCGTCGGGCAGCGGGCCGCTGGCCTTCTGGGCGCGCAGTTCCTGCTGCAAGGCCAGCAAGTCGGGCCGCGCCTGCGCCGCGCGCCCGGCGTGCGCCAGCAGCAGGCCATGCGTCGTGCGCCACAGCGGCTGCTGCGAGGGGTCGGGCCCGCCTTCAGGAAACAGCCACAGAAAGGTCTTCAGGCCTTCTTGGGGCGGCAGGGCCTGCAGCAGACGGCGCGCCCGTGTGTCGTCGCGGTAGACGCTGGCGTAGAGGTAAGACCAGATGCGCGGACGGCTGCGCGCAGGCAGCGCTTCGTTGTTCAGGCGCATCTGGTCCAGCACACGCAGGGCCTGGGTGCCGCGCTCATCCGATCCCAGCATCGCGCCCAGCTGCAGCCCGCGCACGAACGGCAGATCGCGGCCATCGCGCACGGCCTGTTCGAAGTGGCCCAGCGCCTCGTCCAGGCCGGCGCTGGGCCCCAGCAACAGCCAGTGGCCCCACATGGCGTGTGCGTAGACATTGCCGGCGTCGTCACGCAGCGCCTGCCGGTAGTGCGGCCTGGGGTCGGCCGGCGGGCTCAAAGGGTCGAAGCGCAACAGCGCATCGGCCCAGCCCAGGTGGGCGCGCAGGTCGGCAGCACGCTGCCCCGTCGCACCAGCGGCCAGCGCCTGAACCAGCACCGCGCGCGGGGCCGCCGTGATTTCGCCGAAGCTGCGGCCGCCCTGCACTGCGCTGGCCTGGCGCAGGCCCACCATGGCGCAGTCTTCCAGCGCCACGCGCACCGCCGGGGGTGCGGCGGCAAGCGCCGTCAGCTCCGTCAATCGGGCAAAGCCATCGGCGGCGGCGCCGTCACGGCAAAGGCTGGCCGCGCGCTGGGCTTCCTGCGACAGCTGCGCCTGTTGCGCCTGTTGCGCCTGCTGCGCGCTGGCCTCTTGCCGGGCCCTGTTGTGGCGTTCGAAGTAAGCAGCCCCCAACCCCAATGCCAACAACACGGCGGCCACCGCCGCCCACCGCACGGGCCCCATGCGCCGACGGCCCGCCAGGCGGGCCACCGCCTGCAGCGTTTCGGCCACGGGCTCGCCGCGGGGCTCCAGCAGCGTCACGGCCAGCAAGTAGGGCGGGATGTCGGCCATCGGCGTGGCTGCCACCACCACCGGCAGCACGTGGCCGGCGGGGCGGCGCCACTTGGCTTCGGCCTGACCCAGTTCAGCCAGCGTGTAGCTGCCGGGCTTCACCGAATCGGGCGCGACCAGGAAGATGAACAGGTCGGCCGCCTGCAGTGCGTCGCGGATGGCCTGGTGGTAAGCCTGGCCGGCACCCAGGTCGTCGCGATCGAAGAAAACCTCGTGGTGTTCGGCCTCCAGCGCCAGCTTCAGCCGCACGGCCGTGTCGCGGCGCGCCGAGGGGTAGGACAGGAAGATGTTCACGCGCCAGGCCGTTCCTGCGCTCAGAAGAGCAGGCCGATCAGCATGGCCAGCACGCTGAGCACCACCGAACTGGCCAACGGCACATGCCATTCACGGCCACGCAGGGTAAAGCTGAAGTCGCCCGGCAGCCGGCCCAGGCCGATCTTGCGCATCCAGCCCTGCAGGCCGTTGAACACCAGGCAGGCGAGCAGGAAAACGATCAACCAGCGCATCGGGTTGTGGCCATCAACGTGTGCGTGTCACTTTGGACAGATGCGGCGGCACATCGGGGTCGCGGCCGCGCAGGCGCGCCAGCGCTTCCACCATCGGGTAGAACGACTGCACGGCCGTGATCGGGTCCAGGTCTTCGTGGCCTGCGGGTGCCAGCGGCAGATCGGCCCCGGGTGTGCCCAGCGGCGCGGCCAGCAGCACGTGGGCGCCGCGAAGGCGCATGTCGCGCGCCAGTTCCAGCAGCCCCGGTTGGGCGGGGCCGCGAGGCGCCAGGATCAGCATCGGGTAACCCTCGTGCACCAGTGCCATGGGTCCGTGGCGGAATTCAGCACCAGAAAAGGCCTCGGCCTGGATGCCGCAGGTTTCCTTGAACTTGAGCGCGGCTTCCATCGCCACGGCCAGGCCCAGGCCGCGGCTCACCACCACCAGGCGTTCGGCGTTCACCAGCACCGGCAGCGCCGCACGCCAGTCGCAGCGCGTGGCCTCAGTCAGCGCATCGGGCAATGACTGCAGTGCCGCCAGCAGCGGTGCGTCTTGTTGCCAGTGCGCGACCAGGCGCGCACCCGCCACCAGTTGCGCGATGTAGCTCTTGGTCGCGGCCACGCTGCGCTCGGCGCCAGCGTGCAGCGGCAGCACCCAGGCGCTGGCCTGCGCCAGCGGCGAAGCAGCGTCGTTGACCACCGCCAGCGTGCGTGCACCTCGTTCGCGGAAGGTCTGCGTGGGCAGCACCAGGTCGGGGCTCTGGCCGCTTTGTGAAAACGCCAGTGACAGCAGGCCGTCGCAGTTCAGGCGGCTGGGGTGCAAGGTGACCAGCGACATGGGCAGCGACGTCACCAGGCGGCCCAGCCGCGCCATCGCCAGGTAGGCCAGGTAGTGCGCGGCATGGTCGCTGCTGCCGCGTGCCAGTGTCAGCACCGACGTGGGCGGGTCGGCAAGCAGGTCTTGCGTCAATGCAGCCAGCGTGTCGGCGTCGCTGGCCAGTTGCAAGGCCACGGCCGCTGGCGCCTGCAGCGCCTCGGTGTGCATCAAGGACGTGGGCGCGTGCATCACAGCGTGTGCATGCGGTCGCCCGCGATAAAACCCAGCCAGTCGTGGCCGGGCGGAAGCACCATACCGCAGCCCACGGCCAGCACCTTGAAGAGCTCGCCCATCTCGTGTTCGGTGATCAGCTTCTGCGCGTGAGCCACGGTGCGCAGGTCAGCACCTTGCAGCAGGTCGGTGATGCCGCAGTTGAGCAGAAAACGCGCTTGCGAGGTGTAGCCCAGCACGTCCAGCCCCGCGTCCTGCGCGGCCAAAGCCAGGCCCGTGAAATTGACATGCGCGGTGATGTCCTTCTGCCCCGGCTGTTGCAGCGGGTCGGTGTCGGACTGGTGGGCCCGGTGGCACATCAGCGTACCGCCGCTGCGCTGCGGGTGGTAGTACTCGGCTTCGGGGAATCCGTAGTCGATGAAAAAGGCGGCACCGCGCACCAGCCGGTCGGCCAGGGTGCGCATGAAGGCTTCGGCTTGCGGGTGGATCTCGGTCACGCTGCCGGGTGGCAACGTTCCTTCGAGCGGCGGGCGCAGGTCAGTCGGTCGATCGGCCCAGGCCAGCGTGCCTGCAGCCGATGCCACACCGCGTTCGAACCACTGCTGGCCGTCCCAGTGCAGCAGTTGCACGGGCATGGCGTCCAGCACCTCGTTGCCCACCACCACGCCGTGCATCTGGGCCGGCAGCGCATCCAGCCAACGCACTCGGTCGCCCCAGGCGGCCAGCGTCTGGGCCTGCCTCTCGCGCAGGGTGCCGGACAGATCGATGATCGAATACTGCCGCACCGGCTGGCCCATTTCATCCAGCGCTTGCAGCAACTGCGAAGCAAGCGCGCCCGAGCCGGCGCCGAACTCAAACACCTCGTCGGCTTGCGCCACAACCAGCGCCTGCGCCACCTGCCGGGCCAGCGTGCGACCGAACAGCGGTGACAACTCCGGCGCGGTGACAAAGTCACTGCCCGACGAAGGCATTGCGCCAAACAGGCGCTGGCCGCTGGCGTAGTAGCCCAGGCTGGGCGCGTACAGCACCAAGGCCATGTAGCGGTCGAAAGGCAGCCAGCCGCCCGCCTGGGCAATGGCCGCGGTCAGGCGCTGCAGCAGTCGCGCCGATAAACTCTGTGCCCCGGTGGAAGCCATCGGATGCATTGTAGGAACCATGCCCGCCCCCGCCGTGACCCCTCCGTCCCCATCGCAGAAGCCCGTGGCCCTGGTCACGGGGGGCGCTCAACGCATCGGCCGCCAGATCGCGCTCGAGTTGGCGGCTCACGGCTGGCAGGTGGCGGTGCACTACCGCCAATCTGCAGCAGCTGCCGCGCAGACCGTGGCCGCGGTGCGTGAAGCCGGTGGGCAGGCGATGGCTTTTGCCGCCGACCTGGCGCTGGAGGGCGACTGCGAAGCGCTGGTGCCGGCGGTGCTTGAAGGCTTCGGCCGCATCGACGCCGTGGTCAACAACGCCTCTTTGTTCGAGCACGACGACGTGGCCAGCTTCAGCTTCGCTGCCATGGACCGCGCCTGGCGTGCCAACACCGCCCCGGCCATCGTGCTGGCGCGCGCCCTGCACAAGGCCGGCGGTGGCGTGGTGGTCAACATCCTGGACCAGAAGCTCTGGAACCCCAACCCCGACCACCTGAGCTACACACTCAGCAAGGCCGCGCTCGAAGCCGCCAACACCCTGCTGGCCCAGGCGCTGGCACCGTCGGTGCGGGTGTGCGGCGTGGCCCCGGGTGTGACGATGCTGTCGGGCGACATGAACGAGGCCGAGTTTTCGGCTTCGCACCGCATGACCCCGCTGCAACGCAGCAGCACGCCCCAAGACGTGGCGCGGGCGGTGCGCTTCCTGCTCGAATCCCCCGCCATCACCGGCACCACTTTGCTGGTGGATGGCGGCCAGCACCTGCAGGCTCAATCCCGTGACGTGATGTTCCTCGCGCGTGACTTGACCCCCCCCCAAAGCGCCTTCGGCGCTCCCCCCCAGGGGGGCGCTGCCAGCAGCTCGGCAGAGCCGGTTCTGCGGCGCCCACCTGACAAAGAAAGATGACGGACATGCAAAGCCTGCTCAACCACCCGCGACTGATGGACTGCCGGCGCCTGTACCTGCGCGACTACGAGGTGTGGATCAACATCGGCGTGCACGAATTCGAAAAGAAGGGCGAACAGCGCGTGAAGATCAACGTCGACCTGTATGTGCCGCTGGCGCTATCCACGCCCGTGGCCGACAAACTGGAAGAAGTGCTGGACTACGACTTCATCCGCCGCGAGATCATGGCCCGTGTCGCCCAGGGCCACGTGCACCTGCAGGAAACGCTGGCCGACGACGTGCTGGCACGTTTGCTGGCGCACCCCAAGGTGCGCGCGGCGCGGGTGTCGACCGAAAAGCCCGACGTCTACCCCGACTGCGACGCCGTAGGCTGCGAAGTTTTTGGCCTGAAGGAGGTCTGACCATGAACGCGCCCGCCGATGCCGCTGCGGTCAAGAAGGCCGCCTTCGAAGCCAACAAGCTGAGCAAGAAGCTGCACCGCCAGGTGGGCCAGGCCATCGGCGACTTCAACATGATCGAAGCCGGCGACAAGGTCATGGTCTGCCTGAGCGGCGGCAAGGACAGCTACGCGATGCTGGACATCCTGCTGAACCTGCGCGAGCGGGCGCCCATCGACTTCGAGCTCATCGCCGTCAACCTGGACCAGAAGCAGCCCGGCTTCCCGGCCCACGTGCTGCCCGACTATTTGAAGAGCCGCGGTGTGCCCTTCCACATCGAAGAGCAGGACACCTACGCCATCGTCAAGAGGCTGGTGCCCGAAGGCAAGACCATGTGCAGCCTGTGTTCACGGCTGCGGCGCGGCATCCTGTACCGCGTGGCGGGCGAGTTGGGTGCCACCAAGATCGCGCTGGGGCACCACCGCGACGACATGGTGGTGACGCTGCTGATGAACATGTTCTTCGGCAGCCGCTTGAAGGGCATGCCGGCCAAGCTGGTCAGCGACGACGGCAAGAACGTGGTCATCCGCCCCTTGGCCTACGTGGCCGAAACCGACCTCGAACGTTGGGCAGAGCACAGACAGTTCCCCATCATCCCGTGCACGCTGTGCGGCAGCCAGACCACGCTGCAACGGGTGCAGGTGAAGAAGATGATCCATGAATGGGAACGCCAGTATCCGGGCCGCATCGACAACATGTTCACCGCCATGGGCAAGATCGTGCCCAGCCACTTGATGGACCGGAACCTCTTTCCTTTCACCACGCTCCAAGCCACAGGCCAGACCCCTGTCGACGGCGACATCGCTTTCGATGAAGAACCCTGCTCCCCACCGCCGGCCACGGTGCAACTGCACCGCCATGCCGGCCATGCACTGGAGGAATGAACGATGAAAACCCACTTCAACCGCAGAACGCTGGGCCTGTTGGCCGCCGCCCTGGCGCTGAGCGGCTGCGCTGCGCTGAACAGCGTGAGCAGCGATGTCTCCAGCTTCGGAGAATGGCCCGCCGATCGCAGACCCGGCAGTTACGCCTTCGAACGGCTGCCTTCGCAACAAGCCAATGCCGCCGGCACCCAGGCGCTGGAGCAGGCCGCCGCCGGCGCGCTGAAGAAGGCCGGATTCACGCCAGTGGCCAGCGGCCAGGAACCTGACTTGCTGGTGCAGGTGGGCGCCCGCGTCGGCCGCGCTGACGTGCAACCCTGGGCCGACCCCATCTGGTGGCGCGGAGGATTCGGCTACTACCGTCACGGACCCTGGGGCGGACCGCGCTGGGGCCTTGGCATGAACTTCGATGCCGCGCGGTATGAACGCGAAGTGGCCCTGCTGATCCGCGACCGCGCCAGCGGCAAGCCGCTGTTTGAGGCGCGTGCCAGCAACGAAGGCAACTCTTCCACCGCCGGCAGCGCCACGCTGGCGGCGATGTTCGAGGCTGCGCTCATGGACTTCCCTCGGCTGGGCATAAACCCGCGCCGGGTGCTGGTGCAGTTGCCGTCCTGACGGCCGCCTGACCGCTTGTCCCGATTCAACCGTGGCGCCCGCTTCAGCCGCCGGGCGCCACCAGCGAACGCAGGTCATCTTCCCAGCCGCGCAGGTTTTCGCGCGCCTGCAGGCGCTGAGCGGCGGTGGTGCTGTTGTGGATCTGCGCGGCCTGCGCACAGTTGTAGACGCGCAGCTTCGTCTGGTAGGCCCGGTAGTCGGGGTTCGGTGAATGCTCGGTACGCGCAGCCAGCGCCCGCAGCGCGCTGATGCGTTGCTCGCGCTCGGCTTTGTCCGACACCAGCTGCCGCAACGTCTGCAGCGTGTCGCGCTGGCGGCGCTGTCGTTCAGCCACCCACAGGTCGGGATTGAACGGCGACGCCGCCACGCCGCTGCTGATGACACGCAACTGGCTGTCGGCCAGCGTGCCGTAGATGCGCTCGGCACGCCCCACCGCGCGCTTGACCGATTCGCGCTGACGTTCAGCCACGTCAGGCTGCAGAAAGTCGGCCCGCATCTCGTCGTTGGCCTTCAGGTAGCGCTGCTCCAGGTGCTTGAATTGCGCTTCGCCCAGGCCCGGCACCTGGGCCGAGAAGTCAGCGATGGCCCGCACCAGCGACGGCTCCAGCAGGTCGCGCACGCGGTCCTGCCACTTGCAGCTCTGCTCGGCCGTGGTGGGCTCGACCATCTGCTGGGCAGCAGCGGCGAGCAAGGCAGTGGTGGGCGCGATCTGCGTGCTGCGGTGCCAGTCGAACCAGCGGTCCAGCGTCTGCCTGACCTGCGGCGCCTGTTCGCGACTGAAGTCGAAATAACCGTCCAGCCACCACCACGACAGCTGCGAACCATTGGTGTAGCCCAGACGCAATGCACTGCAGCCCGTCAGCAGCGACCCCGACAGCAGGAAAACGAGCCCGATAATGAGCGTTTTGATCCGAGACATTTGCATGGCACTCAACGTCGTGATCATGGCAGCGGGCAAGGGCACCCGCATGAAGTCGGCCAGCCCCAAGGTGCTGCACCGCCTGGCGGGCCGCAGCCTATTGCAGCATGTTCTGGACGCAGCCGCGCAGCTGAGCCCGGGTGACATTGCCAACCGCACGGTCGTCATCACCGGCCATGGCGCAGAAGCGGTGGAAGCCGCCTGTGCCAGAAGTGGTGCCGGAAGTGGTACCGGAAGTGGTGCCGGCAGCGGCGCCGTCTTTGCGCGGCAGATGCCGCAGCTGGGCACGGGTCACGCCATCCAGCAGGCGGTGCCGCATCTGGACGACAGCCACGCCACGACGCTGATCCTGAACGGCGACGTGCCGCTGATCCGCGCCGCCACTGCACAAGCGCTGGTGCAAGCCTGCGCCGGCCGCCACCTGGCGCTGCTGACCATCGAGCTGGCCGACGCCACGGGCTACGGCCGCATCGTGCGCGAAGGCGACGGCGTGCGTGCCATCGTCGAACACAAGGACGCGAGCGTCGAACAGCGCAAGATTCGCGAGGTCTACACGGGCATCATGGCCGCGCCCACGGCGCTGCTCAAGCGCTGGGTGATGGCGCTGAACAACGACAACGCGCAAAAGGAGTTCTACCTGACCGACATCGTGGCCATGGCCGTGGCCGACGGTGTGCGCGTGGTCACCGCGCCAGCCGCAACCGACACCGAGGTGCTGGGCGTCAACAGCCCCGTGCAGCTGGCCGACCTGGAACGCCGCTTCCAGCGCCTGCAGGCCGACGCGCACCTGGAAGGCGGCGTGCGCCTGGCCGACCCGGCACGCTTCGACCAGCGTGGCACGCTGGTCTGCGGCAGCGATGTCGAGATCGACGTCAATTGCATCTTCGAAGGCCGCGTGCAAATCGACGACGGCGCACGCATCGGCGCCAACTGCGTCATCCGCGACGCGCACATCGGCGCTGGCGCGGTCATCCACCCTTTCACGCACATCGAAGGTGCGACCGTCGGCGCGGGTTCGCTGGTGGGGCCTTTTGCGCGCCTGCGGCCGGGTGCAGAACTGGGCACCGAGGTGCACATCGGCAACTTCGTCGAGGTCAAGAACAGCACGCTGGCTGCGGGTGCCAAGGCCAACCACCTGGCCTACTTGGGTGACAGTACGGTGGGCGAACGTGTGAACTTCGGCGCCGGCAGCATCACCGCCAACTACGACGGTGCCAACAAACACCGCACCATCATCGGCAACGACGTGCACGTGGGCAGCAATTGCGTGCTGGTGGCGCCTGTGACACTGGGTGACGGCGCCACCATCGGTGGCGGCAGCACGGTAGCCAAGAACGCGCCAGCCGGTCAGCTGACCGTCGCGCGTGCACGGCAGGTCACCTTGCAGGGCTGGACGCGACCGAAGAAGGCCCAGCGTCCAGGCTGAAGAGCGCGCGCGCTGCATCCATCGCGTGCCCGCAGGCTTGAAGGCCTGCGCGCTTCAGGCCCTGCCAGCGCGCTGCCGCAACCACTCTTCCAGTTGTGCCGCCGGCATCGGCGCACAGTCCAGCAGGCCCTGTTGCGCCTCGCAGCCCAGCGCCAACAGGTGATCGCGCTGCGCGGCGGTTTCCACGCCCTCGGCCAGCACCTGCAGGCCCAGGCCACGGCCCACCTGCACGATGGCCGCGGCGATGGCCGCTGAGCCGGCATCGTCAGGCAGGTCCTGGACAAAACAGCGGTCGATCTTCAGCCGGTCCAGCGGCAGTTCTTTCAAGTGCTTCAGCGAGGTGTAGCCGGTGCCGAAGTCGTCAACGGCCAGGCGCACCCCCAGGGCACGCAGCCGGGTCAGCGTGTCTCGCACGGCGCCCAGGTCGTCCATCAACATGCGCTCGGTCAGCTCGAGTTCCAGCATCTCGGCTCGGGCACCGGTGTCGGCCAGCGCTTGCTGGATGGTCTGCACAAAGCCACGCGACTGGAACTGCAGCTCACTCAGGTTCACAGCCACCGGCACGGGCGCCAAGCCTTCGCGGTGCCAGCGCACGGCCTGGTGCAGCGCGGTGTGCAGCACCCACTGGCCGATGGGCAGGATCAGGCGCCGTGCCTCGGCCAGCGGGATGAACTGATCGGGTGCCATCAGCCCCCGTTCCGGGTGCTGCCAGCGCACGAGGGCTTCCACGCCCAGCAGCGCACCGTCGCTGATGCGCAGCTGCGGCTGGTAGTGCAACACAAATTCCTGGTCGACCACGGCCTGCGCCAGGCGGCTTTCCATCGCCAGTTCTGCGCGTGCCGCTTCGGCCATGGCCGGGCGGAAGAATTCATAGCCGGCGCGACCTTGGGCCTTGGCCTGGTACATGGCCGTGTCGGCGTGTTTGATGAGATCGGCGGCGCTTTGACCGTGTGCGGGAAACAGCGCCACGCCGATCGACGGCGTGACCGAGATCGAAGCCCCTTCCACCCGCAGCGGCGCACCCACCGCGGCCACCAGCTTGCCCGCCACTTCGGCCACGGCATCGGCTGAGGTGGGCCCGGCCAGCAGCAGCACAAACTCATCACCGCCGAAACGTGCCACCAGGTCGGCTTCGCGCAGCGTGCCGGTGATGCGTTCGGCCACCGTCTGCAGCAGCATGTCGCCCACCGGATGGCCCAGCGAGTCGTTGACGCGTTTGAAGTGGTCCAGATCGACAAACAGCAGCGCCAGGCTCTGGCCGCTGGCCTGGGCCTGCGCCAGCAGCGCGTTGGCTCGCGCGATGAAGGCCATGCGATTGGGCAGGCCCGTCAGCGCGTCGTGGTGGGCCAGGTGGTGGATGCGCGCCTGCGCTTCGACACGGTCGCGGATGTCGCGCACGATGGTCATGCGCAGCTTCTCGCCCTGGTAGTGCATGGTGCGCACGATGAATTCCACCGGCAGGTGTGAACCATCGGCATGCACAGCCACGCTGTCGTAGCCCACTTCCTGGCCAGCCGCAATGACAGCGGCCACTTTGGCCCGTTCATCGGGCGCGATGAATTCCAGCGTCGAGCGGCCCATCATCTGCTCTGCCGTGTAACCCATCAGCGCCATCGCCGGCGGGTTGATATCGGTGATGAAGCCAGCCTTGTGGAAGACGATGCCTTCGGCACTGGCCAGCATGAACTTGGACAGCCGCTCTTCGCTCTCGCGCAGCGCGGCTTCGTCTTCGCGGTGTCGCGTGATGTCGCTGATCAGCACAAACGCTCCAATCGCGACACCGGTCTCGTCGGCGTGCGGCAGCAGGTGCACCTCGATCGACCGCAGGCGGCCATCCGGCCCGGGCAGTTGCCGCTCGTAGTGGATCCCCTTGATCTCACGCAGCACCTTGTCCACTTGCGGCTGGATGGTGTGCGCGGCATCGACCCCGATGACCTCTTCCACCGTGTGGCCCAGGATCGACAGCTGGTCGAACCCGAACATCTGCGCGTAGCCTTCGTTGGCATAACGGCAAACATTGCCGACCCTTTCGTAGTAGGCGATGGCCACCGGCACAGCGTTGCATACCCGCCTGAACTGGGCCAGTTCGGCGCGCATCGCACGCAGTTCGTCGGGGGGCTCGTGGGGTTTCATGGGGCGGACCCATTTTCACTGTCTGCATCCTGATCTGCCGCCTGATCTGCGACCTGGGCCGCCAGACAGAGGTCCTCCCAGGCCCGGGCCTTGTCGGCCAGATTGCGCAGCAGGTAGGCCGGGTGGTAGGTGACCACCAGCGGCACACCCTGGTAACGGTGCACACGCCCTCGCAGCCGACCGATGGCTTCATCGGTGCGCAACAGCGACTGCACGGCAAAACGGCCCATGGCCAGGATGATGCGTGGCTGCAGCAGCTCGATCTGCCGCACCAGGAAGGGCTCGCATTGCGCCAGCTCTTCTGGCTGCGGGTTGCGGTTGCGCGGCGGCCGGCACTTCAGGGTGTTGACGATGTACGCCCGCCGCGCGGACGGCGCCGGGCCGTCGCTGGCGCGGCTGAGTTGCAACGCGGCCAGCATGCGGTCCAGCAACTGGCCGGCGGCACCGACAAAGGGTTCACCGGTCTGGTCTTCCTGTTCACCCGGCGCTTCGCCCACCACCATCCAGTGCGCCTGGGGATGGCCAACGCCAAACACCGTCTGCTTGCGGCTGTCGCACAGCGTGCAGGCGCGGCAGGCGGCCACGGCCTCACGCAGCGCGGGCCAGTCCATGCGGCTGATGTTGTCGGGGCTGCCCGCGTGTGCAAGAGCCGGGGCGCCGGGTGGGGATCGTGTGGCCGGCGTGGGTGCTGGCGTCGATGTTGATATCAGTGCGGGCTTCGGTACTGGCTTCGGTACTGGCTTCGGTACTGGCTTCGGTGCTGGCATCGGTGCTGGCATCGGTGCAGGTATCAGTGCTGGCGCCAAAGCCGTTGGCGGTGTCCACATGCGCAGGCCCATCGCCCGCAACATGCCGTGATGGCGCTCAGACCAGGCCATGGCCGCCCTCACGCGCAGCTTGCAGCTGCGGCAGCGCCAGGCTCATGACCAGGGCGTCTTCGCGGCCCTGGGCAGCCGGGTAGTAATTGCGGCGCAGGCCCACGTCGGCAAAGCCCAGCCGCTGGTACAGCGCACGGGCGCGGCTGTTGCTGCGTCGCACCTCCAGCAGCAGCGTGGCCAGGCCCAGGCGCTGGCCTTGGGCCTGCACCGCGTCCAGCAGGCCCTGGCCGTGGCCCAGGCCTTGATGAGCGGACGCCACGGTGACGTTGAGCAGGTGCAATTCGTCCACACCGACCATGGCCACGAAATAACCCACCAGCGCGCGGTCGACTTCCAGCACCTCGGCCAGGTAGCCGGCCGCGAGCGAGTCGACGAAGTTGCCACGTGTCCACGGGAAGGCGTAAGCCGTGCTCTCGATGGCATGCACACCATCGATGTCGCGTGTGCCCATGGCACGGCGCTGGGTGCCGGCATGGGTGCCCATGTGCGAGGTGGGTTGCAGGCGTGCGCTCATGGAGCCAGCGCAGCCGCGGCCTTGATCTGTTCACGCTCAGCCGTCGTCTGCGCGACCTTGTCGCGCAAGTACAGCGGCAGTGCCTGGGCCGGATCGACACCCACGCCGTCGGCCACCCCACGCACGGCCAGGCGCAGCAGGGCAGCAGCGCGGTCCTGCTGCTGCGGCAAGCGCGGGCCGCAGCACGGCAGGTGCAGTCGTGGACCGAAGGCCTGCAGCGCCGTACCCGCCAGTGCCTGCAAAGTGGCATCGGACCAGGCTTCATGCAAGCTCGGAAGGCTGAACAGCGCCGGGGCCTGCAGCACCTGCCAGCGGCCTTCTTGCCAGCGGTAGCTGGCGGCATAGACCTCGTCCATGCGGGCGTCCATCAACACGCCGATGCTGAGGTCTGCGTCGCCGTTCTGGATTTGCGCACGTGCGTCTTCGGCCACGATCATCAGGCTGTCCAGCGGCAAGAGCCGGCAACCCAGGCCGAAACCCAGGCCCTGGGCCACCGCGCACGCGGTGCGCAAGCCTGTGAAGGCGCCCGGTCCCTGGCCAAAGGCAATGGCACCCAGGTCGCGCCAGCCCAGCGTGGCACGCGCCAGCAGGGCCGACAACTCAGGCAACAAACGTGCCGACGCAGCAACACCGCCCGCCCCCTGGCAGGTGTACGCACGATTGCCCGTATGCAGGCCAGCCACCAGTTGTTCGGTGGCCGTGTCCAGTGCCAGCACGGGCAATTGCAGCAACTTCGACGGGGGCAGCGTGGGCATCAAACAAGTTTAGCCGTGCGATCATTCAGCGCATGTTGCAGGTGTGTTCGACCGTCGGGCACGGGCAGGTTGGATCTGGCGGGCAGTCGATGAAGTCGGCAGGCGTGGCGAGAGAGCTGGGGAGATTGGCGCTGGGTGCGGTTCTGGCATGCGCCAAGCTCACGCTGCTGGCCGCCGCTGGTTGGGCGACAGCACAAGCCCAGTCCGTGCAGCACCTGCCGCCCGAAACCGCGCAGGCGCTGCAGCGCGCCGGTATTCCGGCTGAATCGGTGACGGTGGTGGTGCATGACCTCTACAGCAACCGCCGGGCCTTGCAGTGGCAGGAACAGCGAAGCGTCAACCCGGCTTCGCTGGCCAAGCTGCTGACCACGCTGGCGGCACTGGACCGCCTGGGCCCGGCATGGACCTGGTCGACACCGGTGTGGCTGGCCGGGACGGTGAAAGACGGCGTGCTGGACGGGTCGGTGCACATCAAGGGCAGCGGCGACCCTCAGTTGGTGCTTGAACGGGTGTGGCTCATGCTGCACCGGGTGCAACAACACGGCGTGCGCGAGATCCGCGGCGACATCGTGCTGGACAACAGTGCCTTTGCCGTGCCCGATGCCGACCCCGGCGACTTCGACGGCGAACCGCTGCGGCCCTACAACGTGCGGCCCTCGGCGCTGCTGCTGAACTACCGCTCGGCGGTTTACACCTTCGTTGTCGACGAAGCCGCCGGCGTGGCGCGGGTGCTCGTGCAGCCGGCCCTGGCCGGCACGCAACTGGACCTCACGGTGCCCCTGGTGGCTGGCGCCTGTGGCGACTGGCGCGGCAAGCTCAAGGCCAGCTTCGAGCCCGGCCGGACACGTTTTGCCGGCTTCTACCCGCAGACCTGCGGTGAATTGAGCTGGCCCGTGGCCGACCCCCAGCCGGCCACCTATGACGCACGGCTGATCGGGTCGCTGTGGAAAGAGATGGGCGGCCGCCTGCAAGGCACCGTGCGCGAAGGCCCGGCACCTGCCGCCACGGACATGAAACCCACGTTCGAGCACCGCTCGCCGGCCCTGGCCGAGGTGGTGCGCGACATCAACAAATTCAGCAACAACGTGATGGCCCAGCAGCTGTTCCTGACGCTGGCGCTGCAGGCCCGGCGCAACGGCCCGGCCACGGTGGAGTTGGCACGCGAGACCCTGTCGCGCTGGCTGGTTGAACGCACGGGCGAGCTGGACGCCGAAGTGGTGGTGGACAACGGCTCGGGCCTGTCGCGCCGCGGTCGTATCACCGCGCACCGGCTGGCGCGCCTGCTGGAGCAGGCCCACGACAGCCCGGTCATGAGCGAGCTGATGTCGTCGCTGCCCATCTCCGGGGTGGACGGCACGCTGCGGCGTTCGCGCACCACGCCGGGTCGTGCACACCTGAAAACGGGCTCGCTGCGCGACGTGTCGGGTGTGGCTGGTTATGTGCTGTCCAACAGCGGCAAGCGCTACGTGCTGGTGGCCATCGTCAACCACCCCAACGCCGGCGCCGCGCGGCCGGCGTTGGACGCGCTGGTGCAGTGGACAATGCGCGACGCCCCTGCACGTTAGCCTCCGCCTTGCGGCCCGGGTGCATAGGCCCCGGGCCCCGAAAACGTCCCTGAAGTACCTGAAGTACCTGAAGCCCCATAAGCCCCATAAACCCCATAAGCCCCCAGCCAGCCATGAGCCTGCAAGACACCATCGGCTACGCCGCCGCGGCCCTGACCACTGGGTCATTTGTGCCGCAGGCCCTGCTGACGCTGCGCACACGCGACGTCAGCGGCATCTCGCTGGCCATGTATGGAGCATTTACCGTTGGTGTGGCGCTGTGGCTGGTCTACGGGGTATGGCTGGGCGAGTGGCCCATCATCGTGGCCAACGCTGTCACGCTGACGCTGGCCGCCACCATCCTCTGCATCAAGGTTGTGGAAGACCGCAAGGCCGCAAGAGGCCTCAGAACTTGAAGGACGCGCCCAGCGAATAGGTCAGCGGGCGGAAGTCGATCGTCGTCTGCAGCACCGTGGCACCGGTGGCCACCAGCTTGCTGCGCACATCCACCGCACCCAGGCTGGCCCACAGGCCCCACTGTTTGTTCATTGCCCAGTCCACGCCCACGTGGGCGGCCAGGCCGGTGCTGTCGGACAGGCTCACGTCCCAGCCATAAGGCGAGGTGACATTCGTGAACTTGGTGTAGTTCACACCGATGCCGGCATAGGGCCGGATGCTGCTGCCCGGCGCGCCGAAGTGGTAGGTGAAAAAAAGCGTGGGAGCAACATTGCGCGCAGTCAGCACCTCACCCAGAAAGGCCACGCTGCCCGAGGCCGTGGCCTTGATCTTGGGCGGCACGCCCAGCACAAGCTCGACGCCCACATTGGGCGACAGCGCGTATTCGTAGGTCAGCACCACCGTGGTGGCGTCGCCGATGGTGGCGTCCGCACCCGGCGGGATGCCGATGCCCGTGATGCCGCTGGTCCTGGCGTGGGTGTCATAACGCACGGCGCCAAACTTGATGGTGTGGCTCTGGGCCAGGGCCGTGCCCGCCACGCACAAGGGAAGTGCCGCCAGCACGAACAGTCGAATGATGGGATGCATGCGAGTCTTTCCGGGGCTGCGGGTCAGATGGCAATCCAGCCGAAAGCGCGCAGCTGGGCCAGCACGTAGTCGCTGATGATCTTGTGGCCACCCTTTGTGGGGTGCACCGCGTCGGCAAACTGCCAGGTGTTGACGTCGGCACCGGCGCGCAGGCCGTAGTAGGGCGCGCCCACCGTGGCGTTGCAGAACAGCGAAGAGCCGTCGGTCACTGCGCCCCCCGTGATGGCCGAGATGACCGTGGCGTCGCAGGTGGGCACCGTGTTGTTGGTGATGCCGTAAGCGGCCGGGCGGGAGTACACGTCCTTGCCAGGTGTGTTCTGGTCGATGATCTTCACCGCCGCGCCGGTCAGGCCGTCCTGCAACCACAGGTTGAAGGTATCCACCAGCGCCGACAGCACCGGCTTCACATTGGCCGGCAGCGTGCTGCCAAAGGGTGTGAGCGATGAGTCGGGCAGGTTGAACACCGCCACATATCGACCGCCCTTGGCCAGGATCTCGGTCTTCACGTAGCCCGTGAGTTCGAGCGCGGCCTTTTTCATGTCGCCCTGCGCGGCCGTCTGGGCCTGAAACAGGCGTGTGTTGGCTTCGTTGGCGGTGATGCGGCCGGCCACCGCGTCGGCCTGTATCACCGCCGCCGCTGCGGTGAAGGCACCAAACTGGATGAAAGCGTCGTTGTTGCCAGCCCAGACCAGGATCAGGTCGCTGCTGCGAAAACTCGTGAAGCGCGCCAGGTGGTTGGCGATCTGCGCTTTCACCGGCACGGTCAGCGCGCCTGTGGCTTTGCCGATGCCGTTGGGGTCGGTGACACGCGATCCACCCTGGCCATAGGCCGTGCAGGTGCCGGCCAGTGCCGGTACAGCCGCCGCCGGGCACTTGACCGAAGTGCCACCAAAGCCGACTTCAGCCGGCGTGGTCAGCAGACCCAGCCTTGTGGCCACGTTTTCAACCCACACCGTGCCGCCGGCCCCGTTGGTGGTGAACTTGCCACCAAAGTAAGGCGCGGCGCCGGCGCCACTGAGCGAGGTGGCCGGTGAGTAGGCACCCACGTCCGACAGGCTGTCACCAAAGCTGACGACGGCTGTGAACGAGCCTTGGGTGCTGGGTGCGCCCGAAGGCTGGCCGCTGCCGGGCACCTCTTGCTCGCTGCCGCCGCAGGCGGCCAACAGGGCGGCGGCCAGGGCCGTCAACGCCCAGGATCGGATGCTCTTCATGGGAACTCCACTTGTCTCGGGTGGAAGCGATGCCGCTCAGAATAGAACGGTCGTTCGCTTTTATGTCGAGACTATAAGTGGCGGTTCAGTGGCCGCCCGGCCGGGAAAACCCCGGGGCCGTGGCGCCCACCCACAGCCGGCGGTTCCGCCTAGAACGGGTTGCGCTGCGCACGTTCCAGCGCCAGCGAACCCAGCAGATTCTGGCCGCCCGGTGACAGCCGTGTGGCGTCGGCCCACAGGTATTGCGACGAGATGGCGCCGGCAGTCACCGGGGTGGCGGTGGTGCAGTCAGGCAAGGCCACGGCGCAGAAGGGCGTGCTCACATCGACGAAGCCAAAACTCAAGGGCGAGCGGGCGGCACCCTGGGTGCGCAGGTCCAGCTGGGCCAGGCCCACAAAGCGGCCGTCCAGCAGCACCTTCACGCCCAGCTGTTCATTGAACACGGTGGTCAGGCGCGTGATGAACTGGCTGCGGTCGAAACCCGTGGCGGCGTGCGTCAACGCTTCGGCCCGCGCGAAGGGGCTCATGCCCATGTCGGGCAGGTTGGACACGATGACTCGGCCACCCAGGCTGATGATGCGGTTGACGATGGCCGCCATCCGTTCGCCGCGGCCACGGGCTTCGGCGATCAGGCTTTCTTCAGACCGCGTCGGGTACTGCGCATACAGCTCCAGCACGTCGTTGATGCCGGCCATGGTCAGCACCAGGTCTCTTTCACGGAAACCACCGGCAGCCACCTGTGTTTCCACCTGCACGGCCACGTCGGCCACGGTGGCCCCCGGCACGGCAAAGTTGAAAGCCTTGGGTACGGGGGCCGGCGTCGCGGTGTTGCACTGCGCGAAAACAAAGCCGAAGTAGGCCGCCACACTCTGCACCCAGATGGGTTCGAGATTGCAGTCGATGGCTGGCGGCGTGCCGGTGGTGGCCAGCCCGTTGACGCCGTAGCGGCGGCCGTCGCTGGTGAGTGCGCTGGTGTCGTCGCCGAACACGATCACGCGCTCTGCAATGAAAGGCTCGGACTGCGAGGTGCCACCGCCGCAGGCGGCTACAACTGCGGCGGCGGCCACGGCCACCACACCGGCCACGGCACGGCGCCAGTGTCGGCTGGCCTTGCTGCTGAAAGTCATCTGAACTCCGCTCTTCGGGTAGGGGGTGGTGCGCAGGGCGCGCCCCGCTTGCATTCAGCACGCGGGGAAGCGGGGCCTTCAGGCCGATGCACGTTGCAGGCGGTCGGTGACACCGTCCCAGTCGGCGCCGCAGGGGGGACGCTCGACCCAGATGGCGTTCACGCCCGCAGCGTCCAGATCGCGCAGCACCGAGAACATGTCATGCGCCACTGCCGCTGCGTCGGCGGCCATCGGGCGATGGAGCCAGCCAGGCCCGGCTGCGGGCGCAAGGCGCGAATATACCCCGATGACTTGGCCAGCCGGCGGCGGCAGGGCCAGGCGCTGCGCCAGCGTCTGTGGCGACCACAGTTGCACCGGCGCCGAGGGTGCGTAGTGCGACGCCAGCGTGCCCGAAGCGCGCGGCGAGCCCCGGTCAGGATCGGCCAGCTGCTGGCCCAGCACCTGCTGCAACTGCAGTCGCGTCAGCTGCCCCGGCCGCAACAGGGCCGCTCGTGCGCGTGTGCAGTCCACGATGGCCGACTCGATGCCCACGGCGCAGGGGCCGCCATCCAGCACCAAAAGATCGGGGCCAAATTCCTGCACCACATGTGCCGCCGTGGTGGGACTGACGCGGCCGAAGCGGTTGGCACTGGGCCCGGCAACGCCAGGCACGCCCAGCGCCGCCGCACGCTCGATCAGCGCCTGGGCCACCGGATGCGAAGACCAGCGCAGGCCGATGCTGTTTTGCCCGCCGGCGGCTGCCGCGGCAACACCGGGCCGGCGCGGCACGATCACGGTCAGCGGGCCGGGCCAGAAGGCCGCCATCAAACGCCGCGCCGCCGGGCTGACACCGTGGGCGAAGAAGTCCACGGCCGCAGCGCTGGCCACGTGCACGATCAGCGGATGACCGCTGGGCCGGCCCTTGGCGGTGTAGATGCGGGCCACGGCCACATCGTCGTCGGCGCGTGCACCCAGGCCGTACACCGTCTCGGTGGGAAAGGCCACCAGTTCGCCTGCCGCCAGGCGCTGGGCAGCGGCGGCGAGCACCGTGTCATCCGGGGTCATGGGGCAAGAACTGGCGGCCTAGTAGCCCGTTCCGCCAAACCGATTGCATGAAATCGCGCCTTCGTCCGCCATGCGTCGTTGCAAATCCGCGCCATAGCTGCAGCTATGGCTGTGGTTTGCGCCTAGCCTGACGAACGAATGCATCAATTTCATTTGTAATCTCATTGACGGAACGGACTACTGGAAGCCGGACAGACCCAGGCGCTGTGCCGCCAGCTGCGCCGTGGCGCGCGCCAGCTGCGCGGTGGCGGCGGTGACCGTGAGATGACCCATCTTGCGGCCGCGCCGGGGTTGGGACTTGCCGTACAGGTGCAGCCTTACGCCCGGCAGCGCCAGCACCGCAGCCCAGTCGGGTGTGCTGGCCAGCGCATCGCCGCCTGCGAACCACAAGTCCCCCAGCAGGTTGAGCATCACGGCAGGTGAATGCAGGCGCGGCTGCACCAGCGGCAGGCCGGCCAGCGTGCGCACCTGCAAGTCGAACTGCGACACATCGCAGGCATCGATGCTGGCGTGGCCCGAGTTGTGTGGCCGCGGCGCCATCTCGTTGGCCACCAGCGAGCCATCGTTCAGCACAAAAAACTCGACACACAACACACCCACGTAGTCCAGCGTGTCGGCCAGGCGCGTGGCCAGCACAACCGCTTGGGCGCACAGCTCGGGCGAGACGTCGGGCGCGGGAATCTGCGTGACCGCCAGGATGCCGTCGCGGTGCAGGTTTTGCTGCACCGGCAGATGCACCTGCTGGCCATCGGCACCGCGCGCAACGACAACACTGATCTCGCAGCGCAGCGACAGGCGCTTTTCCAGCACACAGGGCACGGCACCCAGACCGGCCCAGGCCGCGGGCAGGTCAGCCACACGGGCCACCGAAACCTGGCCCTTGCCGTCATAACCCATGCTGGCGGTCTTCAGAATGCCGGGCAGCAGCGCAGCCAGTTCGGGGCGGCTGGCGTCGTCGACGCTGGACAGCAACGCGTGTGGTGCGCAGGGCACGTCTGCTTGCGCGAAGCAGGCTTTTTCACGCGCACGGTGCTGGCACACCTCAACGGCATCGGCCGGCGGCGCCACCCGACAGCCCTGGGCCAGCTGACGCAGCGCGGCCGCGGGCACGTTCTCGAACTCGGTGGTCACGGCCTGGCAGCTGCGGGCCATCTCGACCAGCGCCGAGGCATCGGTGTAGGCGGCAACCAAATGCCGGTCAGCCGCCGCGCCGGCCGGGCTGGCCGCGTCGGGTTCGAGCACGACGACCTGGAAGCCGTGGACTTGCGCGGCGTGCACGAACATGCGACCCAGCTGGCCACCGCCCATCACGCCCATCACGCCCCTCTCGCCCCTCTCGCCCCTCTCGCCCCTCTCGCCCCTCTCGCCCCTCTCGCCCCTCTCGCCTATCACGCCCATCACGCCTATCACGCCTATCACCGGCGCGCCCCCGGCGGGCGTGGCGCCCGGCTCGGCCAGGCGCTGAACGGGCGGCGCGCTCACCGCAGGTCCTGCGTCATCGCGCGAGCCGCTTCCGTCTGTTCGGCACGGAAGTCCTGCAGCTGCTGCAGCAAGCGCGCATCGTGCGCAGCGAGCATCGCCACGGCAAACAGCGCGGCGTTGGCCGCCCCGGCAGGCCCGATGGCAAAGGTGGCTACCGGAATGCCCTTGGGCATCTGCACGATCGAGTAGAGCGAGTCGATGCCATTGAGCTGCTTGCTGGCCACCGGCACCCCAAGCACAGGCACCGTGGTTTTGGCCGCCAACATGCCCGGCAGATGCGCCGCACCGCCAGCACCCGCAATGATGACGCGCAGCCCGCGCGCCTGTGCCGTCTGTGCGAACGCAAACATGTCGTCCGGCATGCGGTGCGCAGAGACCACCTGTTTGTCGTATGGCACCTGAAACCGGTCCAGGATCTCGGCCGCGTGACGCAGGGTGTCCCAGTCGCTGGAGGAGCCCATTAGGAGGGCGATGGTAGGGGGCAT
>JBBRCN010000048.1:0-30506 GCA_038204775.1 Burkholderiales bacterium
CGACGATGCCACCGCCCAGGATGCGGCCATGGCCGTGGGCTTGCGGCGAATCATCGAACAGCAACTTGGTGAAACCCTCGTCACGACCGTTGGCGATGGCGCGGCCCGAAGCCGTCCAAGGGAACAGGCCCTTCTTGACCAAGATGCCCTTGGCCTTGGCCTCGTCCTCGGTCAGGCCGACCCAGGCCACCTCGGGGTCGGTGTAGGCCACGCTGGGGATCACGCGCGCGTCGAATTGCGCTTTGCTGTCGCCGGCCGCAACCTCTGCCGCCACGTGCGCTTCATGCACCGCCTTGTGCGCCAGCATGGGCTGGCCGACGATGTCGCCGATGGCGTAGATGTGCGGCACGTTGGTGCGCATCTGCACGTCCACCGGGATGAAACCCCGCTCGCCCACGATGACGCCGGCCTTGTCAGCACCGATCTTCTTGCCGTTGGGCGTGCGGCCCACAGCCTGCAGCACCAGGTCGTAAAGGCCTTCGCTCTTGCTGCCATCCAGGCCTTCGAACAGGACGCGGATGCCGTCCTTCGTGGCCTCGGCGCCGATGGTCTTGGTCTTGAGCATCAGCTTGTCGAAGCGTGGTGCGTTCATCTTCTGCCAGACCTTGACGAGGTCACGGTCAGCGCCTTGCATCAGGCTGTCCAGCATTTCCACCACGTCGAGCTTGGCGCCCAGCGTGCTGTAGACGGTGCCCATCTCCAGGCCGATGATGCCGCCGCCGATGACCAGCATCGTCTTGGGCTGCTGGCGCAGTTCCAGCGCACCCGTGCTGGTGACGATGCGCGGGTCATCCCGAAGTTGCGGAGTCAGCATGAACGGCAGCTTCACGGCTTCAGAGCCTGCCGCGATGATCGCGTTCTTGAACTTGAGCGTCTGCACCTTGCCGTCAGGGCCGGTGACCTTCAGGTGAAAAGGGTCGGCGAATTCGCCCACACCCGTGACCACCGTCACCTTGCGCATCTTGGCCATGGCCGCCAGGCCGCCGGTGAGCTTGCCCACCACCTTGTTCTTGTGCGCCAGCAGCTTGGGCAGGTCCACCGTCGGCTTGGCAAAGGTCACGCCCAAGTCGGCGAAATGGGTCGCTTCGTCCATCACCGCGGCCACGTGCAGCAGCGCCTTGCTGGGGATGCAGCCGACGTTCAGGCACACGCCACCCAGCACGGGATAACGTTCCACCAGCACGGTCTTCAGGCCCAGGTCGGCGGCGCGGAAAGCAGCGGAATAGCCACCAGGGCCAGCGCCCAGCACGAGCATGTCGCATTCGAGGTCGGCGCCGCCGGCGTAGCTGGCAGCGGTGGGGGCCGGCGCCGAAACGGGCGCAGCGGCCGGGGACGGTGCGGGCGCGGGCGCGGGTGCGGCTGCGGGTGCGGCTTCGTCTGCGGCTTCGGTTGCGGCCGCCGCGCCGGTCTCCAGCGACAGCACCACCGAGCCCATCGCGACCTTGTCGCCCACCTTGACCTTGAGTTCCTTCACCACACCACCCGTCGATGAAGGAATCTCCATCGAGGCCTTGTCGCTTTCCACCGTGATCAGGCTCTGCTCGGGCTTGACCGAGTCGCCGGCCTTGACCAGCACCTCGATGACGGCCACTTCGGCGATGTCGCCAATATCCGGAACCTTGACTTCAATGATTGCCATGTCAGCGCCTTTACAGCAGCACGCGGCGGAAGTCCGCCAGGACAGCGCCCAGGTAGGCATTGAAGCGCGCCGCAGAAGCGCCGTCGATGACCCGGTGGTCGTAGGACAGCGACAGCGGCAGCATCAGTCGGGGCACAAAAGCCTTGCCGTCCCAGACCGGTTTCATCGCGCCCTTCGAAAGGCCCAGGATCGCCACCTCCGGCGCATTGATGATGGGCGTGAAATGCGTGCCACCGATGCCGCCCAGGCTGCTGATGCTCATGCAGCCGCCGCTCATGTCGGCCGGGCCCATCTTGCCGTCGCGCGCCTTCTTGGCCAGCTCGCCCATCTCCTGGCTGATCTGCAGCAGGCCCTTCTTGTCAGCGTCTTTCAGCACCGGCACCACCAGGCCGTTGGGCGTGTCGGCCGCAAACCCGATGTTGAAGTACTGCTTGTAGACGAGCGTGTCGCCGTCCAGGCTGGCATTGAAGTCCGGGAACTTCTTCAGCGCCGAGACGACAGCCTTGATGACGAAGGCCAGCATCGTGACCTTGACGCCGCTCTTTTCGTTTTCCTTGTTGAGCTGCACGCGGAAGGCCTCGAGCTCGGTGATTTCGGCCTCGTCATTGTTGGTGACGTGAGGAATCAGCACCCAGTTGCGGTGCAGGTTGGCGCCGCTGATCTTCTTGATGCGAGAGAGATCCTTGCGCTCCACGGGTCCGAACTTGGTGAAGTCCACCTTGGGCCAGGGCAGCAGGCCGGGGAAGGCCTCGCCGCCACCGCCGGCGGCAGGTGCGGGCGCCTTGCTCTTCTGCGCCTCGGTGCGGTTGTCGCCGGCCATCACGCCTTTGACGAAGCCTTGCACGTCGATCTGCGTGATGCGGCCCTTGGGCCCCGAGCCTTTTACTTCAGCCAGCGGCACGCCCAGTTCACGCGCAAAACGGCGGATGGAAGGTGAAGCATGCGGCAAGGCATCTTTGGCGGCTGTCGGGTCGTGGGCGGGCATGCTGGGGCTTGCCGACGCCGCAGCCGCGGCCTGCGCCGGGGCTGCGGCCACGGGAGTCGCCGCAGCGGGCGCGGGCGCGGCAGCCGCTGCGGGTGCTGCGGGTGCTGCGGCCGTGGCCGCGCCAACGGCGCCTTGCATCACCGCGATCGGCGAACCCTTTCTTACCTTGTCGCCCACCTTCACCAGCAACTGTGTCACGGTGCCAGCGTGCGACGACGGAATCTCCATCGAGGCCTTGTCGCTCTCGACGGTGATCAGGCTCTGCTCCAGCTTCACGCTGTCACCGGCCTTGACGAAGACCTCGATCACGGACACTTCGTCGAAGTCGCCGATGTCGGGTACCACCACTTCGGTGGGACCGGAAGCCGCGCCGGCTTCCGGGGCTGCAACCGGGGCAGGAACCGGCGCTGCTGCCGGGGCAGCGGATGCAGCGGCAGGCGGTGAAGCAGGAGGTGAAGCAGGGGGTGAAGCAGGGGGTGAAGCAGTTGACGCCGGCGCAGCGGCCGCCGCCGCCGCCTCGAGCACGAGCACCAGCGTGCCTTCGGCCACCTTGTCACCCAGCTTGACCTTGATCTCCTTGACCACACCGGCATGGGACGACGGGATCTCCATCGACGCCTTGTCCGATTCCACCGTCAGCAGGCTCTGGTCCACCACGATCGTGTCGCCGGGTTTGACCATCAGCTCGATGACTTCCACTTCCTTGAAGTCCCCGATGTCGGGAACCTTGACTTCGACCAAGGCCATGGTCTGTCTCCTGATGTTCGTTGTTATGCGTACAGCGGGTTGATCTTGTCGGCATCGATGCCGTACTTCTTGATCGCTTCGGCCACCTTGGTCATCGGCACCGTGCCCTCGTCGGCCAGCGCCTTCAGCGAGGCCAGCACGATGTAGTGGCGATTGATCTCGAAGTGCTCACGCAGCTTGCTGCGGAAGTCGCTGCGGCCAAAACCGTCGGTGCCCAACACGCGGAAGGACCGGCTCACGCCCTTGTCCCTGGGCATGAACGCGCGGATCTGGTCGGCGTAGTTTTTCATGTAGTCGGTGGACGCGATCACCGGGCCGGCGTGGCTGCCCAGCTGCTGCGCCACGTAGGACAACCGCGGCGTCTCGGTGGGGTGCAGCAAGTTCCAGCGATCGCAGTCCTGGCCGTCGCGCGCCAGTTCGTTGAAGCTGGGGCAGCTCCAGACATTGGCGGCCACGCCCCAATCGGCCTCCAGCAATTTTTTGGCCGCCATGCTCTCGCGCAGGATGGTGCCGCTGCCCAGCAGGTTGACCCGGGGTGTCTTTTTCGCGCCCTCTTCGAGCAGGTACATGCCCTTGATGATCTGCTCTTCGGTACCGGCCTTCAGGCCCGGCATGGGGTAGTTTTCGTTCAGCAGCGTCAGGTAGTAGTAAACGTTGTCCTGCTTTTCCACCATGCGCTTCAGGCCATGGTGGATGATCACGCCCACTTCGTGCGCAAAGGTGGGGTCGTAGGAAATGCAGTTCGGAATCGTGCCGGCCAGGATGTGGCTGTGGCCGTCTTCGTGCTGCAGGCCCTCGCCGTTGAGCGTGGTGCGGCCGCTGGTGCCGCCCAGCAGGAAGCCGCGGGCCTGCATGTCGCCGGCGGCCCAGGCCAGGTCGCCGACGCGCTGGAAACCGAACATCGAGTAGTAGATGTAGAACGGCACCATGATGCGGTTGTTCGTCGAATACGACGTGGCCGCGGCGATCCAGCTGCTCATGCCGCCGGCTTCGTTGATGCCTTCCTGCAGGATCTGGCCGTTGACCATTTCCTTGTAGTACATGACCTGGTCCTTGTCGACCGGCGTGTACTTCTGGCCCTCGGGGTTGTAGATGCCGATCTGGCGGAACAGGCCTTCCATGCCGAAGGTGCGCGCTTCATCCACCAGGATGGGCACCACACGCGGGCCCAGGGCCTGGTCGCGCAACAGCTGCGTCAGGAAGCGCACGTACGCTTGAGTGGTGCTGATCTCGCGGCCCTCGGCCGTGGGGTCCAGCACCGCCTTGAAGGTGTCCAGCGACGGCACGGTGAAACTCTCGTCGGCCTTCACGCGGCGTTTGGGCAGGTAGCCGCCCAGGGCCTTGCGGCGTTCGTGCAGGTACTTCATTTCCGGCGTGTCGTCGGCCGGTTTGTAGAAGGGGATCTTGGGCAGGTCGGCGTCGCTGATGGGGATGTTGAAACGGTCGCGCATGAAACGCACGTCGTCGTCGGTCAGCTTCTTGGCCTGGTGCGCGGTGTTCTTGCCTTCACCGGCGGTGCCCATGCCCCAGCCCTTGACGGTCTTGATCAGCAGCACGGTGGGCTGGCCCTGGCTGTTGTTGGCCTTGTGAAAGGCGGCGTAGACCTTCTGTGCGTCGTGACCGCCGCGGCGCAGGTTCCAGATTTCCTTGTCGCTCATCTTGGCCACCATCTCCAGCGTGGCGGGAGAGCGGCCGAAGAAGTTCTTGCGCACGAAGGCACCGTCGTTGGCCTTGAAGGCCTGGTAGTCGCCGTCCAGTGTGTCCATCATGATCTTGCGCAGCGCGCCGTCCTTGTCGCGCGCCAAGAGGCCGTCCCATTCCTTGCCCCAGATGAGCTTGATGACGTCCCAGCCCGAGCCGCGGAACTCACCTTCCAGCTCTTGAATGATCTTGCCGTTGCCACGCACAGGCCCGTCCAGGCGCTGCAGGTTGCAGTTGACGACAAAGACCAGGTTGTCCAGCTTCTCGCGCGCCGCCAGGCCGATGGCACCCAGGCTTTCGGGTTCGTCCATCTCGCCATCACCGCAGAACACCCACACCTTGCGGTTGGCAGTATCGGCAATACCGCGCGCGTGCAGGTATTTCAGGAATCGCGCCTGGTAGATGGCCATCAGCGGGCCCAGGCCCATGCTGACAGTGGGGAACTGCCAGAACTCGGGCATCAGCTTGGGGTGCGGGTAGCTGCTCAGGCCCTTGCCGTTGACCTCTTGCCGGAAGTTGAGCATCTGCTCTTCCGTCAGGCGCCCTTCCATGAAGGCGCGCGCGTAGATGCCAGGGCTGCAGTGGCCCTGGATGTACAGCAGGTCGCCACCGTGACCCTCGCTTTCAGCGTGCCAGAAGTGGTTGAAGCCGGCGGCAAACATGTGCGCCAGGCTGGCGAAACTGCTGATGTGGCCGCCCAGGTCGCCACCGTCGGCCGGGTGCAGCCGGTTGGCCTTGACCACCAGTGCCATCGCGTTCCAGCGCATGTAGGCACGAAGACGACCCTCAAGCTCCAGGTTGCCCGGGCTGTGCTCTTCGTCCTGCGGCTCGATGGTGTTGACGTAGCCGGTGTTGGCCGAAAACGGCATGTCGATGCTGTTCTGGCGTGCGTGCTCCAGCAACTGCTCCAGCAGGAAGTGGGCGCGGTCTGCGCCCTCTGCACCGATGACGGCCGTCAGGGCGTCCAGCCACTCTCGGGTTTCCTGGCTGTCGGTGTCGGCAGGGGCGCTGTTCAGGCCAGGCAAGGATTCCGGCATTGCGGACATGTTTGTCTCCTGTATGGGGCAGATTTTTTGATCGGGGCGGAGTGTGTCACATCTGCCGCGTATTTCAAATAGCGGCTTACGATTTTGCAATGTGGAATACACGTAGCTCGCACCCGCAGCCCCGGATAATCCACCCGATGCCAGACGCCCCTCGGTCTCTACCCGCTTCGGTCGCCCCGCTGCCCGCCGCCAAACGGCTGTTCGGCCAATGGTGGCGCCGCCAGTCGCCTGCACGGCAAGACCGCTTTGCCACGCTGGGGCCCTTGTTGTCGGTACTGCTGTTCCTGGCGGCGATCATTTCCGCCTTCTGGTACCTGCGCAACGAGGAAATCGAGCGCGAGACGGAGTCGGTCAAACGTGATACCGAGATCACGCAACAGCAGATCGGCCTGCGCCTGATCCAGAACCAGGAGGCGCTGATCCGCATGGCCCGCGAACTGGTGGCGCGTGAGATCGACGGTGACGAATTTGCCGGCCAGGCCGCCGCGTTGGTGCGCGAGCGGCCCGAGATCACGCACATCAGCTGGATCGACGCCCAGCGCAAGGCTCGCAGCAGCCACCTGGCCTTCCTCTATCCGGCGGGCCCCAATGGCGATCCCCTGAGGCTGATCTTGCCGCAAGAGGGCGGCGTGAGCGAAGCCGAGACCACCTTCCGCGCCGCACGCGACACCCGCACCGCCGCCTATTCACGGGCCTTCGCCGACACGTCCGGGGCCTGGGTCTTCCAGCTGCACGTGCCGCTGATCGAGCGCAGTGCCTTCGCCGGCGCATTGGTCGTCGAGTACTCGGTCGACTCGCTGGTGCGCCACTTCGTGCCGGCCGATGTGTCGCAGCGCCACACCATCAGCGTGGTCAATGAACGCCAGGTGCTGCTGGCCTCGACGGTAACCGGGCAGCCGGGCCAGGCGGCCCGGCGCGCGCCCATCGTCAGCGAAAGCCCCCTCACGCCTGCCTTCAACGGCTTGCTGCTGCGTGGCCAGGGCTGGCGCACCGGCATCGGCCTGATCAGCAACACGCTGTTCTGGATGGTGGTGGCGCTGTCGGTGCTGACGGTTTGGATGCTGCTGGGCAACTGGCGCCACATGCGCCGTCGCGGCCAGATCCAGGGCGCTCTGGTGCAGGAAACCAACTTCCGCCGCGCCATGGAAAACAGCATGCCCACGGGCATGCGCGCCATGGACATGGACGGCCGCATCAGCTACGTCAATGCCGCCTTCAGTCAGATGACGGGATTCGCCACGCCAGAACTGGTGGGCCGGCTGCCACCCTTCCCTTACTGGCCGCCCGACCGCATCGAAGAAAACGGCCGCCTGCTGCAGCAGGAACTGCAGGGCCGCAGCCCCAGCGGCGGCATCGAGGTGAAGGTGATGCGCAAGGACGGCGGGGTCTTTGATGCGCGCATGTACGTCAGCCCGCTGATCGACCCCAAGGGACAGCAGACCGGCTGGATGACCAGCATGACCAACATCACCGAGGCCAAGCGCATCCGCGACCAGCTGTCGGCCAGCCACGAACGCTTCACGACCGTGCTGGAAGGGCTGGACGCCAGCGTGTCGGTGCTGTCGGTGCAGCAAGGTGAACTGCTGTTCGTGAACCGCAGCTACCGGTTGTGGTTTGGCGGTGATGCCCGCGGCCACCAGACGATGGCCGGTGGCGTGGCAGGTCCACTCATCGACGCAGACCGCGACGAAGCGGTCGACAACCTGTCGGGCCTGCCCACCGCCGAACTCACCGAAGCCGACACCGGTGCCAGCCCGCGCGAGGTGTATGTCGATTCGCTGCAGAAGTGGTTCGACGTGCGTGCGCGCTACCTGCAGTGGACCGACGGCCGGCTGGCGCAGATGGTGATTGCCACCGACATCACCGCCCGCCTGCGCGCCGAAGAACAGGCTGCGGCACAGGCGGAAAAGGCCCAGGTCACCAGCCGCTTGGTGACCATGGGCGAGATGGCCAGCTCGGTGGCGCACGAACTGAACCAGCCGCTGACGGCCATCAACAACTACTGCAACGGCATGGTCTCGCGCGTGAAGGCCGGCACCATCGAGCAGGCCGACCTGATCGCGGCGCTGCAGAAGACGGCGCGCCAGGCCGAACGTGCGGGCCAGATCATCCAGCGCATCCGCGCCTTCGTGAAACGCAGCGAACCGCAGCGCCAGCCGTCGCAGGCCAAGCAGATCGTCGAAGACGCGGTCGAACTGGCGGGCATCGAACTGCGCCGCCGCAACGTGGCCATCCACAGCTACGTGGCACAGCGCCTGCCCACGCTGATGGCCGACCCCATCCTCATCGAGCAGGTGGTGCTGAACCTGCTGAAAAACGCGGCTGAAGCCATCGACAGCGCACAGCTGCCTACCAGCCGCCGCCACATCGAACTGCGTGTGGTGCCGCGGCACACACCCGAGGAAGGGGGCGTCATCGAGTTCAGCGTCACCGACATGGGCCCGGGCATCAAGGACGAGGTCATCGGCCGCCTGTATGAGGCCTTTTTCTCCACCAAGGCCGAAGGCCTGGGCATCGGCCTGAGCTTGTGCCGCACCATCGTGGAGAGCCACCGGGGCCGGATGCGGGCACAGAACCTCTACAATGGGGCGCTCATCGTCGGGTGTCGGTTCTCGTTCACCTTGCCGGTCGAAACCACGCACCGTTCCGACATGGGCACGCCGACACCAGACCCTCTGGTCGAGGCCGACACCACCACCAACCCGACAGGCCTTTAGTCGGCCTGAACCAGCCCCCTGCCGCATGAGCCTGATCCCGAAAAGAGGCACTGTCTACGTGGTCGATGACGACGAGGCGGTGCGTGATTCCCTGCAGTGGTTGCTTGAAGGCAAGGACTACCGCGTCAAGTGCTTCGATTCATCCGAATCCTTCCTGTCCCGCTTCGATCCTCGTGAGGTGGCCTGCCTCATCGCCGACATTCGCATGGACGGCATGAGCGGCCTGGAACTGCAAGACCGCCTGCTCGAGCGCAAGAGCCCGCTGCCTGTCGTGTTCATCACTGGCCATGGCGACGTGCCGATGGCGGTGACGACGATGAAGAAGGGCGCGATGGATTTCATCGAGAAGCCCTTCAAGGAAGAAGAACTGCTGGGTCTGGTCGAACGCATGCTCGACCAGGCGCGCAGCGCCTTCAGCCACCACCAGGAACAGGCCAGCCGCGACGCGCTGCTGGCGCGCCTGACCACCCGCGAAGCGCAGGTGCTCGAACGCATCGTTGCGGGCCGCCTGAACAAGCAGATTGCCGACGACCTGGGCATCAGCATCAAGACGGTGGAGGCGCACCGCGCCAACATCATGGAAAAGCTCAACGCCAACACGGTGGCCGATCTGCTGAAGATCGCCCTGGGCGCGCAGACAAAAGCCTGAGCCGGCCCACCACACCCCTCGAGGCCGCACGATGCGGCCTCGGTCGTTTCCGGCAATCCCATTCAGCCCCCCGGCTGCCTGCACCATGCCTGCACCATGCCCGCACAACTGATCGACGGCAAAGCCCTCTCCGAACACATCCGCGCCGAAGTGGGCCAGCGCGCCGCCGCACTCACCGCGGCGGGCCGCCAGCCCGGCCTGGCCGTGATCCTGGTGGGCGAAGACCCGGCCAGTGCGGTCTACGTGCGCAACAAGGTGCGCGCCTGCGCTGACCACGGCTTGCACAGCGTGCTTGAACAGTACCCGGCCATCCTGACGCAAGACGCGCTGCTGGCCCGCGTGGCCGCGCTCAACGCCGACCCGCGCATCCACGGCATCCTGGTGCAGATGCCGCTGCCGCGCCACATCGACCCGCAGGCGGTGATCGGCGCCATCGCGCCAGCCAAGGACGTGGACGGATTTTCCCTTCACAGCGCCGGCCAGCTGATGGCCGGCCTGCCAGGCCTGCGCCCAGCCACGCCCTACGGCTGCATGAAGCTGATCGAAAGCACCGGCGTGCCCATCAAGGGCCAACACGCGGTGGTCATCGGCCGCAGCAACACGGTGGGCAAGCCCATGGCGCTGCTGCTGCTGCAGGCCAACGCCACGGTCACGGTGTGCCATAGCAGCACGCCCGGCATCGGCCTGCACACCCGGCAGGCCGACATCGTGGTGGCTGCCGTGGGGCGGCGCCACACCATCACGGCCGACATGGTCAAGCCCGGTGCCATCGTCATCGACGTGGGCATCAACCGCAACGACGAAGGCAGGTTGTGTGGCGACGTGGACTTCACTGAAGTGCGTGAAGCGCTCGGTGACTGCGGCTGGATCAGCCCCGTGCCCGGCGGGGTTGGACCCATGACCATCACCATGCTGCTGGTGAACACCCTGCAAGCTGCCGAGGAGGCATCATGAACCCCCTGTTGCAAGCGACCGAACTGCCGGCTTTCGGGACCATTCGCCCCGAACACGTCACGCCGGCGCTGGACACACTGCTGGCCGACGCCGAAGCCGCACTCGAACGTGCCGTCGGTCCCGGCGTGCCGCCCGACTACGACACGCTGTCGCTGGTGCTTGACGTGCCAGTGGAACGGCTGATGACGGCCTGGGGCAACGTCTGCCATCTGCAGTCCACGGCTGACACGCCTGAACTGCGTGCCGCACACGCGCAGAACCTGCCGCGCATCATCGACTTCAGCACGCGCATGGGTGCCGACGAGAGGCTTTACACCCAGTACAAGGCCGTCAACGCGGCGCAGGGTGACAGCCTGGCGCCGGCACGTCGCAAGGCCCTGAACGATGCGCTGCGCGACTTCGTGCTGGGCGGCGCCGAACTGCATGGTGCCGCGCGTGAACGCTACGCCGCCATCCAGGACCGCAGCGGTGCGCTTTCGCAGCAGTTCGGTGAACACGTGCTGGACGCCACAGACGGCTTTTCCTGCTTCGTCACCGAAGCGCAGATGGCCGGCGTGCCGGCAGACGCCTGCCAGGCTGCACGTGCAGCAGCCCAGGCCGATGGGCAAGAGGGCTACAAGTTGACACTGCAGTTCCCCTGCTACCAGCCGGTGCTGACCTACGCCACCGACCGGTCGCTGCGCGAATGCCTGTACCGGGCCTACAACACGCGGGCCAGTGAGTTCGGTCCGCCTGCACTGAACAACACCGAGATCATTCGCGAACTGCTGGAACTGCGGCTGGAAGAAGCCCGGCTGCTGGGTCACGACAGCTATGCGCACCTGTCGCTGGTGGCCAAGATGGCTCGCACACCGGACGAGGTGCTGGCCTTCGTGCGCGACCTGGCGCGCCGCGCACGTCCGTTTGCGCACAAAGAGCTGGCCGAGTTGCAGGCCTTTGCAAAGGCCGAACTGGGCCTGCCCGATCTGCAGGCATGGGACCGCGCCTTTGCGTCGGAAAAGCTCAAGCAGGCGCGTTACGCCTTCAGCGCCGAAGAGGTGCGCCAGTACTTCACCGAGCCCAAGGTGCTGGACGGTCTGTTCCGCCTGGTCGAGACGCTGTTTGGCGTGGCCGTCCGCCGCGAAGAGACACCCGTTTGGCACGACAGCGTGAACTTCTTCCGCGTCTGGCGCGGCGACCAGGCCGTGGCCGCCTTCTACCTGGACCTGCACGCGCGGCCCGGCAAACAGTCGGGCGCCTGGATGGGCGACTGCCGCAGCCGCTGGCGCCGCCCGGAAGGCGCCTTGCAGTATCCAGTGGCGTATCTGGTGTGCAATTTTGCGCCGCCCGTGGGCAAGCGCCCTGCGCTGCTGACACACGACGACTTGATCACGCTGTTCCACGAGTTCGGTCATGGCCTGCACCACATGCTGACGCAGGTGGAAGAGCTGGCGGTGTCGGGCATCGCCGGCGTCGAAGGTGATGCCGTTGAACTGCCCAGCCAGTTCATGGAAAACTTCTGCTGGGAATGGGACGTGCTGCAGCGGCTGACCGCCCATGTGGACACCGGTGAGCCGCTGCCGCGCGCGCTGTTTGACCGCATGGTGGCGGCACGCCACTTCCAAAGCGGGCTGGGCCTGCTGCGTCAATGCGAATACGGGCTGTTCGACATGCGCGTGCATGCTGAACCGCAAGCCAGCGGCCGTGTCCAGGCGGTTGTGGACGAGGTGTGCGCCGAAGTGCAGCCCGTGACGGCACCGCCTTTTGCGCGTTATGCCGCCAGCTTCACGCACCTGTTTGATGGTGGTTATGCCGCCGGCTATTACGGCTATGCCTGGGCCCAGGTGTTGTCGGCGGACGCCTACGGCGCTTTTGAAGAGGCCGGTGTTTTTGACCCTGCTACCGGCTTGCGTTTCAGGCAGCAAATTCTGGAAGTGGGCGGCAGCCGGCCGGCCATCGACAGTTTCCGCGCCTTTCGCGGCCGCGACCCGCAGCTGGATGCGCTGCTGCGGCACCGGGGCCTGGCTTGAGCCTGCACGCGGCGTCGGGTAGATTGCGACCTGACTCTCAGGGCCATACTGCCCGCATCACCTGCAGCAAAGGCCACGCACCATGACCACCACGTTTGCGCGCCACACCGCCCTGTTTTGTGCAGGTCTCGCTGCTGCATTGGCCGGGGGCACCGCGCTGGCCCAGTACAAGGTGGTGCTGCCGGACGGCAGCGTCACCTACACCGACCGCCCACCCGCCACCAGCAATGTGCGCGTCACGCCCATGGGCCGGCCCGGCAGCCGCGCGCCGGCAGCGGCCGAGATCGGCCTGCCGCTGGACGTGCGCAGCGCCGTGCAGCGCCACCCCGTGACGCTGTACACCGGCATCGAGTGTTCACCCTGCGACAGCGGCCGAAGGCTGCTTCAGCAGCGGGGCGTGCCCTATACCGAACGGCTGGTGCTCAGCGAAGACGACGCAGCGGCACTGGAACGTCTGGTGGGTGGCCGCACGGTGCCCTCCATCAGCATCGGCGCGCAGCCTTTGCGAGGCCTGTCCGAAACGGACTGGTCGGCCTACCTGGATGCTGCGGGCTACCCGCGTGAGAACAAATTGCCACGCGGCTGGCAACTGGCCGAACCGACGCCGCTGGTGCAAAGGGCCACGCCCGTGACGCCGGCATCACGGCCGGCGGCTGCGGCCCCAGCCCCGACCCCTGCACCCGCGCCGGCCGAGCCGCCGCCGGAACAAGGCACGATCCGGTTCTGACATCCGGCTTGCGTGCCCGGCTTGCGTGCCCGGCTTGAATATCCGGCCTGGATATCCTGGTCAGACGCCCGTCTAACTGGCGTCTGCGCCGACCAGGCGCCGCACCAGCAAAGACCCTGAACCGACAGCCGCACCCACGGCCCAGAACAGCGCCGCCGCGCCCATCAGCGTGCCGGTAGCGCCAAACACCAGCGGCATGACGGTGCTGGACGCGTTCATGGCCATCGAACGCAAGGCCAGCGCCTCGCCGTGGCGCTGTTCGGGTGTCAAGTGGTGCAGCATGGACATCACCATGGGCTGCACGCTGCCCAGCGTCACACCCAGCATGGCTGCGCAACTGGCCATGAGCCAGGGGTTGGGCGCCAGCGGGTACAGCGCAAACACGACCCCCGTGGCCAGCATGGCCCAACGCAGCACCTGGCGTTCGTCCAGCCGGTGCGCCAGCGCCGGGATGATCATGCGGACCAGCGTCACCGTCAGCGTGAAGGTGCCCAGGATCAAGCCGATGGTGCCGGCGCTGAAGCCGCGTTCATGACCCAGCACGGGCACGGCAAAGATGTGCACGTCCCAGCACATCGACAGCACCCAGTTGATGGCCAGCAGGCGCCGAAAACCGGGTGAGCGCAGCAGGTCCCAGGCACGGCGGCCCGGCACAGGTGCGGCCGCCTCGTGGCCCGTTTGTGGCGGTACCTGGCGCGCCGACACCAGCGTGGCCAGTGGCAGCAGCAAAAGCAGCACATAGGCGGCACGGAAGCCAAACCCGTCGATCATGAAACCGGCGGCCACCGGCCCGATGACGTTGCTGAACGAAGGCGCCACGCCCAGCCAGCTGAAGATGCGCACACGCTCGGTGCTGTCGCGTGCAGCCTGACCTGCCGTGCGCTGGATGGTCAACAGGCCCGTGTTGCTGCCGGCGCCAGCAGCCATGGCTGCGGCACACAACAGCCCGAACTGCAAATTGCCGTGGAACCAGGTCGACATCACGGCCAGTGCCGCGCCGCCCACCGTGAGTGCCACCGACAGCACCACCGGCCGGTGGTAGCCCAGGCGGTCGGCCAGCCGTCCGGCGTGGATGGCGGTGAGCACCGGGGCGGCGGCAAACAAGGCCAGCAGCAGACCCACGGACCAGGCGCTGTAACCGAGTCCCAGCGCCTGCAAGGCGGCGGCCAAGCGCAGGCCAGCCATCGTGGAATGCATGCCGAGTTGGCCCACGATCAGGGCCACCAGCACCCTGCCCGACCCCGCCCCGGCGCCGTGTGCAGCACCGCGGGGTTCACTCATCCTTGCTGTCCTCTTCCGCGCCGGCATTCAGCCCCGGCAGCAGTTCAGCGGTTCGTGCATCGGGCAGCGATTCAACGCCACGCAGCCGCCGCTCCATGGCGCGTGTGCGCACGCTGGCAGCCTCGATGGTGTCGCTGGCTTCGGCCAGCTTTTTCTTGGTCTTGGCCAGCACGTCGCCGAACTTGCCAAACTCGGTTTTCACCGCGCCCAGCACCTCCCACACTTCGGCCGAGCGCTTTTCCAGCGCCAGCGTGCGAAAGCCCATCTGCAGGCTGGTCAGCGTGGCCAGCAAGGTGGTCGGGCCGACGAGCATGACCTTGAACTCGCGCTGCAGGGCCTCCAGCAACCCTGGCCGGCGCAGCGCCTCGGCGTACAGGCCTTCGGTGGGCACGAAGAGGATGCCAAAGTCGGTGGTGTGCGGCGGCGACACGTACTTGTCGCGGATGCTGCGCGCCTCCAGCCGCAGCCGGGTCTCGATGGCCTTGGCCGCGGCCTCGACGCCCACCGGGTCGGCACGGTCCTGCGCTTCGAGAAGGCGTTCGTAGTCTTCGCGCGGGAACTTGGCGTCGATGGGCAGCCACAGCGGCACACCGTCGCTGCGCTGGCCGGGCAAGCGGATGGCAAACTCCACGCGTTCGTTGCTGCCCGGCACGGTGGCCACATTGGCCGCGTACTGCTCGGGCGTGAACACCTGTTCCAGCAGGCCGGCCAGTTGTGTCTCGCCAAAGATGCCACGTGTCTTGACGTTGGTCAGCACGCGGTTGAGCGAGCCCACGTCGCGCGCCAGCGTCTGCATCTCGCCCAGTCCCTTGTGCACCTGTTCCAGCCGGTCGGCCACCTGCTTGAAGCTTTCGCCCAGGCGCTGTTCCAGCGTGGCGTGCAACTTTTCGTCCACCGTGGCACGCATCTGCTCGAGCTTCTTCTCGTTGCCTTCCTGCAGCGAGGCCAGGCGTGTTTCCACGGCCTGGCGCATCTCGGTCTGGCGGCGTTCGTTGCCTTCGGACAGCAGGCGCAGCTGCTCGCCAATCGACTCACCAAAGCGGCGCAAGGCGGCGTCCTGCGCTTCACGCGAGGTCTGTGACTGCGATGAGAGGGCCTGCGTGGCCTGCGCCAGCGCGTCGCTCACTCCTTGTTGTGTGGCGGCCAGCTGGCCGCGAAAAGAGTCGATCTGCTCGTTCTGTGTGCGCGCCACGTCGCCACTTTGAGTCAGCAGCATTTGCTGGAAGGTGGACAGGTCTGCGCGTGTGCCCTGGCCCTGGCGGCCGAGTTCGTCGCGCAGTTCGCGCTCCAGGCGGTCGATCTGCGCCGTGGTCTGCTCGCCGCTGCGGCGCAGCGCGAGAAACAGCAGCAGCAACAGGTTCAGCGCAAGCAGCGCCGGCACAGTCCATTCAGGCATGGACCCGATTGTCTCAGGCGCGGCGCAACAAGTCGGCCGCGTTGATGGGCGTGGGTGCGGTGCCGCCAGTGAGTGCGGCAATCAGGTTGTCCGCCGCCAATTCGGCCATCGCCCGCCGTGTGGCCCCGGTGGCGCTGGCAATGTGCGGCGTGAGCACGATGTTGGGTACGGTCAGCAAGTCAGGGTGCACCGTGGGTTCGCCTTCGAACACGTCCAGCGCCGCGGCTGCGATGCGACCTTCGCGCAGTGCCTGCGCCAGAGCCACGTCGTCGACGATGCCGCCGCGGGCCACGTTGGTGAGCGTGGCCGTCGGCTTCATCTGCGCCAGTTCGGCGGCGCCGATGGCATGGTGGCTCTGGGCGCTGTACGGCACCACCAGCACCAGGTGGTCGGCCTGCGCCAGCAGCTCGGCCTTGTCCACATAACGCGCATTCAGTGCGCGCTCGATCTCGGGCGCGACCCGGCTGCGGTTGTGATAGATCACCGTCATGCCAAAACCCAGTGCACCGCGCCGCGCGATGCCCTGCCCGATGCGGCCCATGCCCAGGATGCCCAGGGTGGCACCGTGCACATCGCTGCCGGTGAACATGTCGTAGCACCACTTCTTCCATTCGCCGCGGCGCAAGAAGTGTTCGCTCTCGGCGATGCGGCGCGCGGCCGCCATCATCAGCGCAAAGCCGAAGTCGGCGGTGGTTTCGGTCAGCACATCGGGTGTGTTGGTGGCCAGCACACCCGCTGCGGTGCAGGCCGCGATGTCGAAGTTGTTGTAGCCCACGGCCATGTTGGCCACCACACGCAGCTGCGGGCAGGCGGCCAGCACCTGCGCATCGATGCGTTCGCTGCCGGTGGTCAGGACGCCGGCCTTGCCTTGCAGGCGCTGGATCAGCTGCGCCTGGTTGAAGATGGTGTCGTCTTCGTTGGCGTCAACTTCGAAGTGCGTGCGCAGGCGCTGCAGGGTCTGCGCAAACACGGCGCGGGAAACCAGGATGGCGGTCATGTGTCGTGCGGCAACGGATCAAGAAATGGTGCAGCGTCAGCGTCGATCAGATCGATCGAGCCCGCAGGCGGCCGCGTCGCTTCAGGCGCACGCGCAAGTGCCAAAACAGGTTGATGAGCAGGTAAGTGCTCAGCCCAGCGGCGACGGCGAAGATCGCCAGGCCCAGCATCAGCGCGCGCCCGGTCTGGCTGACTTTGCGCCAAACTGTCGCCCACCAACTGCCGCCTTCGACCCCTTTAACCCCTTCAACCCCTTCAACCCCTTCAACCCCTTTGGCCACGTCGGCCGCCGGCGGCTCGTCACCCCCGAGCGGCGGCACGGGGCCCGGCCCACGGGCCTCTTCGCCCAGCAGCGCGCTGCCCAGCTTCCAGGCTGCAAAGTACACCGGCGGAAAGGTGACCGGGTTGGTGACCAAGGTGCTGGCCATGGCGGCGGGCAGGTTGGCACGCAGCGCGACGGCCACGGCAGCGGACACCGGAATTTGCGCGATGGGAATGAGCAGGCCGAAGAAGATACCGACAGCCACGCCAAGCGCCACACCCCGACGGCTGACATGCCACAGGCGCGGGTGAAACAGCGAAGGTCCGATCCAGCGCAGCCATCGGTTGTCCGCCAGCTGTTCGCGGCTGGGCATCAGCCGCTTCAGCCGGTCAAGCAGGGTTACTGCTGCAGCCACTGCTTCAGTCCGGTGCCTTGGCCGCTGGCGGATCACCGGCTTGAGAATGCACACGCAGGTGCAAGGCGGCCTTGGCCAGCAAGTTGGCCGACACCGGTGCGGTCACGAACATGAACAACGAGATCAGCAACTCGTGCACACCCAGGCCGCCGCGGGCCCAGGTCACTGCCATGCTGGCCACCAGCACACCGCCCACGCCCAGCGTGGTGGCCTTGGTGGGGGCATGCAGGCGCATGTAGAAGTCAGGGAAGCGCAGCATGCCGATGGCACCCACCAGGGCAAAGACGCCGCCCACCACCAGTGCCAATGCAATCAGCACCTGCCAGGCCAGGTGCAGCTGCTCCAGCGGGATGATCGGGATGATCGGGATGATCGTGTTCATGCTGCGTGCCTCATTCGATCACATCACCACGGGTCAGGTAACGCGCCAGCGCCACCGTCGAGACGAAACCCAGCAACGCGATCAGCAGCGCGGCTTCGAAAAACAGTGCCGTGCCCAGACGCAGGCCCAGCAAGATCACCAACGCCACGAAGTTGATGTACATCGTGTCCAGGGCCAGCACGCGGTCGGGCGCCTCAGGGCCACGCACCAGGCGCCAGACACACAACAGCAGCGCCAGGCCCACGGCCGCCGTCGCAAAGTCCAGGGCGTAGCCGATGATCATGTCTGCACCCCTTCGAAGATCTGCCGCAACGGCCGCTCATAGCGGTCCTTCATCTGCTGCGCCATGGCCTGCACGTCGTCGCAATCCAGGGCGTGCACCAGAATCACGCCTGCGGCTTCGTCCAACACACAGGACACCGTGCCCGGCGTGGTGGTGATGACGGTGGCCAGCAGCCACATCACCATGGGGTGACGGCTGTCCAAGGGCACCGGCACCCAAGCCGGCCGCGGTTGCGATGTCGGGTCCAGCACCAGCCGGGCAACCGTCAGGTTGGAGACCACGATGTCCCACAGCACCACCGCCGTGAAGCGCAGCGCCAGACCCCAGGACCGCGGCCGTTTGCGCGATTCCAGAAAGCCGCCCACCAGCCACGGCACCGCCAGGCCCAGCACCACGGCGGTGATGATCTGCGGCACGGCCAGACTCTGCTGCAGCAGCAGCCACACCCCGGCCAGCAGCAGCGACAGGGTCGGATGGCGCAGCCACGGCCAGCCCGCTGCCGGGGTGTTGCGCTCGGGCTTCGATTCGGCGGACTTCATCGCCCAGCCTCCTGTGCAACAGGCGCCGCAGCCGGTGCTGCTGGAACCGCAGGCGCAAAGCGGTACGGTCGTGTGGTGTTGGTTTGAATGCCTTGAGGACCCAGCACGGCGCGGGCGTAGCTCTCGCGGTCGACCAGTTGCCGCGCGGCGGCAGCAGTGTAGGCACTGATGGGTGCAGCAAACACGCTCATGGCCACGGTGGCCGCCAGCAAAGCGGTGGTGGCGCCGATCAGCTTGGGGCTGGCGCCGGCGGCGGTGCCCGGCACCTCGTCGCGCACATGCCAGAAAAGAATGCTGCCGGCCCGCGCCAGGCCAATCAGGGACAAGAAACCCACGCCCAGCACGACGGTCCACACCGCCGGCTGCCAGGTGTGCGCCGACGAGGCTTCCAGCAGCATCAGCTTGCCGATGAAACCCGGCAAGGGCGGCAGGCCAGCGGCCGATGCGCCGGCCAGCAGCATCATCAGACCCAGCAGCACCGGCTGCGACACGGGCGATGCGGGTTCCAGCCGCGCGGCCGCATCACCCCGCTGCGCCGCCACCAGTTCGGCCAGCAGGAACATGCCCGCCACCACCAGCGTGCTGTTGGCCATGTAGTACAGCGCTGCACCCCAGGCCGCGTCCGTGAACAACCCCACCGCCACCAGCACCGTGCCGACCGATGCCACGGTGAGCCAGGCCACCAGGCGCTCCAGCGTGGCCGCAGCCAAAGCGCCCAGCACACCCACCACGCAGGTGGCCAGCGCCAGGGGCAACAGCAGCGGCGCCACCAGGAACACAGAAGGCCCGGCATCGGCGCCGAAGACCACGCCGTGCAGGCGGATGATGCCGTAGACCCCCACCTTGGTCATGATCGCAAAGAGTGCGGCCACCGGCGCGGATGCAGCAGCATAGGTGGCCGGCAGCCACATCGACAGCGGCGCCAGCGCCGCCTTGAAACCAAACACCACCAGCAGCAGCAAGGCACCCGCCTGCAGCAGCGCGGCGTCGGGCCCGGTGACACCCGGCACGCGCACGGCCAGGTCGGCAAAATTCAAGGTGCCCGTCTTGGCGTACAGCAGCGCCACGCCAATCAGGAACAGCGCCGAAGCCACCAGGTTCAGCACCACGTAGTGCAGGCCGACACGAAAGCGCACCCGCCCTTGGCCATGCACCATGAGCACGTAGGACGCGATCAGCAGCACCTCGAAGAACACAAACAGGTTGAACAGGTCGCCCGTGACGAAGGCGCCGTTCAGGCCCATCAACTGGAACTGGAAAAGGGCGTGGAAGTGGCGGCCGTGGGAGTCCCAGCCGCCGGTGGCGTACCAGAGCACCGGCACCGCCACCAGCGACGTCAGGAGCAGCATCATGGCGCTGAGGCGGTCCACCACCAGCACGATGCCGTAAGGCGCCGGCCAGTCGCCCACGCGATACACCGTCAGCTCGCCGGTCGCGGCCTGCTGCACCAGCAGCGCGGCCATCAACAGGCCCAGCAGCACCGAAGCCAGGGCGATGCGCCGGCTCCACAGCAGGCGGTGGTGGCCATGGCCGCCGTGAGAGTCGCCGCCGTGGTCGCCCAGCAGCAGCAACACCACGGCCGTCAGCGACGGCAAGAGCACGGCCAACATCGGCAGGTGAGCCATGACTTCGTGCAGCAGGGTCTGCATCACCGCCCGGGCCCCCGCTCGGCTTCGTCGCGGTCTTCGCCATCCTCGCCAGGCTCGATGCCGTCGACCTGGTCGGTGCCGTTTTCGTGGTGGCTGCGCAGCGCCAACTCAATCACGAAGCCCGTGGTGGCAAAGCCGATCACGATGGCCGTCAGCACCAGGGCCTGCGGCAGGGGGTCGGCAAACGGGCCTGCGCCTTCCAGGATGGGGGGCGCCCCGCTCCACAGCCGACCCATCGCAAAGATGAAGACGTTGACGGCATAACCCAGCAGCGACAGACCCAGCACCACTGTGAAACTGCGCCCGCGCAGCAGCAGGTAGATGCCGCAGGCCACGACAAAGCCGATGCCGCTGGCGACCAGGAACTCCATCGAGATCATGGTCGCGCCTGCGCTGGCTGCACGCCCTTGCTGGCGGCGCCCAGCACCGACAGCATCAGCAGGGTCGAACCCACCACCGTGACGTACACCCCCAGGTCGAACAGCGCTGCCGTGGCCAGCGGCAGCTCACCCAGCACAGGCACCACGGGGTGGCCGTGGGCACTGGTCAGGAAGGGTCTGCCAAAGAAGAAGGCACCGATGCCGGTGAGCCATGCCATGCCCAGCCCGGCGCCGATCCAGCGCACGAAGCGGCGCCCGCCCGCGCCATGCAGCAGTGCCTCGGCCTGCTGCTGGCCGATGGCCATGTACTGAATCACCAGCGCCACTGCAGTGACGAGCCCGGCGATGAAACCGCCGCCCGGCAGGCCGTGTCCGCGCCAGAAGATGTAGGCCGACACCACCAGCGCGAGCGGCAGCACCAGGCGAGCCGCCATGCGCAGCATCAGCGGCTGGCGCTCGAAGCTCCAGGGCCGGCCCTGCGGGTCGGCGCCGGGTCGGCGCACGCGCAGGCCCTCCAGCAGCGCCAGCACACCAACACCGGCAATGCCCAGCACGGTGATCTCGCCAAAGGTGTCGTAGCCGCGGAAGTCGACCAGGATCACGTTGACCGCGTTGCTGCCGCCACCGGCAGGCACCGACTTCTCCAGGAAGTACCACGAGATCGAATCGTGGTCACGCGTCAGCGCCAGCCAGCTGAGCCAGGCGATGCCGCCGCCGCCGGACACGGCCAGCGCGCCGTCTCGCCAGCGGCGCAGCTGGGCCGATTCGAGGGGCGAGAACTGGGGCAGCACGGCCAGGCTCATCAACAGCAGCACGGTGGACACCACATCCACCGACAGTTGTGTCATTGCCAGGTCGGGCGCCGAGAAGGCGACGAAAGTCAGCGAAGCGACCAGGCCCACCGCACCGGTGAGCACAGTGGCCTCGAAGCGCCGGCGATGCAGCCGCAGCAGCACCACGCCGATGACCAGCAAGGCCAGCCAGATGCCGACCGCCAGCGCTGGGGCGGGCAGCAGAGCTCGTTGGCCAGTGCCAGGCGCCGGTCCGCTGCCCAGCAAGAAGGGCGCAGCCCCCAGGGCCACTGCCGAAGCCACCATCCATGCTGCATACCGCTGCAGTGAGCCGTTCTCCAGCGCTTGGGCGACACGGCCGGCCAGCGCGAACAGTCCGTCGGTCAAACCGCTGAACACCTGCTGGCCGCCCGCGCGGCTGACGTAAGCGTGCAGCCGCCCGCCACGCTTCAGCCCCGCGTACATCGCCAGGCCGCCCAGCAACGCCACCCCACTCAAGGCCAGCGGCAGGTTCAGGCCATGCCACAAAGCCAGTTCGAAGGCCGGCGCGGGTGCGCCCAGCACGGCCGACGCGGCCACGCTCACCAGCGGCCCGGCCAGCAGCATCGGCGCCAGGCCGACGGCGATGCAGATCAGCACCAGCAGCATCACGGGCAGCTTCATGCCCAGTGGCGGCTCGTGCGGGTGCGGATGGGGCAGGTCCTTGGCCGGGCCGTTGAAGAAGGTGTCGTGCACCAGCCGCAAGGAATAAGCTGCCGAAAACAGCCCGCCCAGCGTGGCCAGCACAGGCACCAGCCAGCCGGCGCTGCCCCACAGCCCGCCGTGCACGGCTTCGTGCAGCATCATTTCCTTGCTGATGAAGCCGTTGAAGGGCGGCAGCCCGGCCATCGCGGCGGCGGCCACCATCACCAGCAGGCCCATCACCGGCATCGCCGCCAGCAGCCCGCCCAGGCGGCGCATGTCGCGGCTGCCGGTTTCGTGGTCGACGATGCCGGCGCTCATGAACAGCGCCGCCTTGAAGCAGGCGTGGTTGAGGATGTGGAACACCGCGGCCACTGCCGACAGCGGTGAGGACAGGCCAATGAGGAAGGTGATGAGCCCCAGATGGCTGATGGTCGAGTAGGCCAGCAGGGCCTTCAGGTCGTGCTTGAACACGGCCACGAAGGCCGCAAACACCATCGTCAGCAGGCCGACGCTGGCCACGATGTCCTGGAACAGTGCCGTGCCGCCCAGCACCGGATACAGCCGCATCATCATGAAGAGGCCGGCTTTGACCATGGTGGCCGAGTGCAGGTAGGCCGACACCGGCGTGGGTGCCGCCATGGCTGCCGGCAGCCAGAAATGGAACGGCAGCTGCGCACTCTTCGTGAAGCAGCCCACCAGGATCAGGCAAAGCGCCAGCGGGTACATCGGGTGAGCCTGGATCTCCGCGCCGCGGCCCAGCATCTGCGAGAGCTCAAAGGTACCGGCGATCTGCCCCAGCACCACGATGCCGGCCAGCATGACCAGCCCGCCACCGCCTGTGATGGCCAGCGCCTGCCGGGCCCCGGCGCGCGACTCTTCCAGCCGCCCCCAAAAGCCGATGAGCAGGAACGACGACAGGCTGGTCAGCTCCCAGAACACCAGCAGCAGGATCAGGTTGTCCGACAGCGCGATGCCGAGCATCGCCGCCATGAACAGCATCAGCGTGCCGAAGAACTTGCCGGCCGGATCGTCGTGGTGCAGGTAGAAGGCGGCATACAGCACGATCAACAAGCCGATGCCCGTGATCAGCGCGGCAAACATCCAGGCCAGGCCGTCGAGTCTGAAGTTGGCGTTCAAGCCGATCGCCGGCACCCAGCTGGCCTGGGTGAGCAGCACTTCGCCGGCGAAGACCCTGGGCGCCAGCCACAGCAGCACGCCCAGCGCCGCGGCAGTGACCGCGGCGGCCACGAGAGCCGTCAGCCGGCGGCGCGCGGGGCTGTCGACCCGGCCGGCCCAGAAACAGAGCGTGGTGCCAAGCAGCAGCGGAAGCAGGACAACCAGCGCAAGAGGGCTCATCGGCAGCAGCAAGTTTCCGGCTTGCCGCCGGTGTCAAAGTGCGGGATTCTAGGGGCGGGACCTTGACACACCCCTTGCGCGGCACGGTGCCCGCACACCGGCCCGGGCTTCAGTCGTGATAGTGCGTGAAACCTGCCACGGGCTCGCGCTCGGTGACCAGCGTGTTTTCCACCGCAGCCCAGTCGGCGTGGCCCAGTGACATGCCACACACCACCATCTGCGATTCGGCCAGACTCAGGTGGCGACCGATGATGCGGTGGAACTGCGTGAAAGCCGCCTGCGGGCAGGTGTGCAGCCCACGTGCACGCGCCGCCACCATCACACTTTGCAAGAACATGCCGAAGTCCAGCCAGCTGCCCTGCTGCATGACGCGGTCGATGGTGAACATCAGGCCCACGGGCGCATCAAAGAACTGGTAGTTGCGGCCGTGCTGTTCGTGCATGCGCTGCTTGTCGGACTTGCCGATACCCAGCAGCGCGTACAGATCCCAGCCCACCTTGCGGCGGCGGTCGATGTAGGGGCTGCGCCACTCGGTGGGGTAGTAGGCGTAGGGCTCGGTGTGGCGGGCGCGTTCCTCGGGGTCGTCGAAGGCGGCGCGGATGTCGCGTGACAACGCGACCTTTGACCCGCCGGTCAGCACATGCACCTGCCAGGGCTGCGTGTTGGTGCCTGAGGGCGCACGTGCAGCCACGGCCAGGATGTCCTCGATGGTCTGGCGTGGCACGGGCGTCGGCAGGAAGGCGCGGATCGACCGACGCGAGGTGATGGCCGCGTCCACTGCGGCCGTGGTTTCGGGGGTGATGGTGGCTTCGGTGCTCATGCAGGTTTTCGGGTCAGGGTCTCGAGTGCGGCGCGCAGCGCCAGCGGCAGCGGCACCGGCCGGCGGGTGGCGCGGTCGACATAGACGTGCGTGAACTGGCCGACGGCAGCAGCCAGTGGTGCGTCATCGGCAAAAAGCCCCAGTTCATAACGAACGCTGGACCGGCCCAGATGCGCGACGCGCAGACCCGCGTGAACGGTCTGCGGAAATGCGATGCTGTCGAAGTAGTGGCACTGCGTATGCACCACCAGGCCGATGACTTCACCGCCATGGATGTCCAGCACACCGGCTGCGATGAGCGTGCGGTTCACGGCCGTGTCGAAAAAGCTGTAGTGCACGACATTGTTGACGTGGCCGTAGACGTCGTTATCCATCCATCGGGTGGTGATGGTCTGGAAGTGGGCGAAGTGGCTGCGCGGCAGCGGTCGGGGGCGATCAGCGTCTTCAGGGGTCTGATTCATGCGGCCGATTCTTCCACCCGCTGCATCCGATCTCGGCCCTGCCAGTCCTGCCAGGACTGCAGCGCCAGCGCCAGCGTCTGGCGCTGCACCGCCACTGTGGTGGTCAAGTCCCGACCGTAACCACCGGCCATGGACAGCGCCACCGGAATGCCCCGCTCGCGCAGCGCCTGCAGCACGCGGCGATCGCGTTCAGCCAGGCCGGCGCTGCTGACCTTCAGGCGGCCCAGGCGGTCGTTTTCGTGCGGATCGGCGCCGGCCAGGTAGAAGGCCAGGCCGGGCGCCGCGTCGGCGTGGTGGTGCCAGACCCGGCCCAGCGCTGCGTCCAGCGCCGCCAGGTAAGCCTGGTCGGCACAGCCGTCCGGCAGTTCCACGTCAAGGTCGCTGGCTTCTTTGCGGAACGGGAAGTTCTTGGCACCGTGCAGCGAGAGCGTGAACACGCTCGGGTCGTCCTTGAAGATGGCAGCCGTGCCGTTGCCCTGGTGCACGTCAAGGTCGATCACCAGCACGCGCAACAGGCGCTGGTGGTGGCGGTGGTGGCGGTGCCATTCGGCTTGCATCAACCGTGCTGCGACGGCCACGTCGTTGAACACGCAGTAGCCGGAACCCTTGTGGGCATAGGCGTGGTGGGTGCCCCCGGCCAGGTTGGCGGCCACCCCTTCACCAGACAGCAAGGCGGCGCGGGCAGCGCCGATGGTCGCACCCACCGAGCGCCGGGCGCGATCAACCATGCGCTCGGTCCACGGAAACCCGATTTCGCGCTGCTGCGCCGGCGTGGTGCTGCCGCTGGTCACGGCGTGAATCCAGTCCGGGTCGTGCGCAAGCGCCAGTTCGCCATCCGTGGCCGGCGTGGCTTCAGTCAACTGCACGCCGGGCAGGGTTGTTTCAGCGGCCTCGCGCAGCAGCCGGTACTTGCCCATCGGAAAGGTGTGCCCAGGAGGCAAAGGCAGAACGAACTGGTCGGAGTGGAAGGCGCGCACGGGGCCGGATTCTAGGAAGTCGCCTCTAGAATGTTGCGATGCAGCAAAAACTACTTGCATCGTTGCGGGAGAACCCTATACTTCGTTCCATGTTGCAGCGCAGCAAAGATGTTCAGGCAGCGCGGCAAGAGCCCGTCCCATCCGCAACCCCTCAGGAGATATCCATGACCACCACCCTTTTCACCGCTGATCAATTCGTGGCCGCCCAGAAAGCTGGCGTCGAAACCCTGTTCGGCATGACCACCAAGGCCTTTGAAAGCATCGAAAAGCTCGTCGAGCTGAACCTGCAAGTGGCCAAGACTTCGCTCACCGAAGTTGCCGAAACCACCACCGCCGCCCTGTCGGTGAAAGACGCGCAAGAACTGTTGGCCCTGCAAGCCGGCCTGCTGCAACCCGCCGCCGAAAAGGCAGCGGCCTACAGCCGTCACCTGTACGACATCATGGCTGGCGCCAGCGCCGAGTTCACCAAGAACGCCGAAGTCAACATGGCCGACAGCCAGAAGAAGGTGCTGGCCCTGGTGGACAACGCCGTCAAGAACGCCCCCGCCGGTAGTGAAAGCGCCGTGGCGCTGGTGAAGTCGGCCGTTGCCGCTGCCAACAACGCCTACGAAACCGCGCACAAGGCGGCCAAGCAAGCGACCGAGGTGGCCGAGGCCAACTTCACGGCCATGACCAACACGGCGGTCAGCGCCACCAAGAGCGCGGCAAAGGCCAAGCGCACCGCCTGATCAGCGAGCCTGGCCAGTCAGCCGCGCGACCAAAAGCCTCGCTTGGCGCGGCTGTCACGGCTGGATCGCATCAAGACGGCGCCTCAGGGCGCCGTTTTTCTTGGGCAGGGCCGATTCGCAAAATGCCAAATCTTTCTCGGTGCCGGCCACGGCTCCTGAACTTTTTCTGACGGGCTGCGTCTATCGCCCATCCCGCCGCTTCAATGGCAGGGTCTGTGGTCTGTGGTCTGCGGCCCGTGGTTTGTGGATAGTGAGTCTCCTCAGCACCCGTCCAGGTGCATTGCGGCCCAGTCAGCCGGCTGGGCCGCTTTTTTTTGCCTGAAACTTTGCGGGCCGACCCGTGGCGCCTAGCGGCCTAGCGCGACAGGGCCAGCAGCTTGGCCTTGATGGCCGGCAACATCGCAGCCGCGGTTTCACGGCCAGAGCGCAGGGCCCGCACCCGCGAGGTGAAGTCGGCGCCGCTCACGCCCAGCAAGGGCGGCCGCAGCGCCACGTCGGCGTCGCGCCGTTCGAACTGATTGATGCTTTTGCCCATGATGGCGAAGGTCTGTAGCAGCAGTTTCATGGTGTCGCCCGTGGCCGCGCCTTCAGGCGGTGTGGAGATGTCCACCGCCAGCACCATCTCGGCGCCCATCTGGCGCGCAAAACGCACGGGCACGGGCGACACCAAGCCGCCATCCACATACTCGCGCCCGCCGATCTTCACCGGCTGGAACACGGCCGGCACCGAACTGGACGCGCGCACCGCCTGCCCGGTGTCGCCGCGCTCGAACAGGATGGCGCTGCCACTGTCCAGATCCGTGGCCACGATGCCCAGGCGCAGTTTCATCTGCTCGATGGGCAGGCCGGCTGTGTGCTCGCGGACAAAACGCGCCAGGGCCTCGCCGCGGATCATGCCGCGGCCCGGAAACGCCCAGTCGGTGATGGCGCCTTCGTCCAGGGTCAGCGCCAGATTGGCCAGCTCAGCGCCGTTCTTGCCCGATGCATAAAGCGCCGCCACCAGGCTGCCGGCCGAGGTGCCGACGACCAGGTCCGGGCGGATGCCGGCTTCTTCCAGCACCTGGATGACCCCGATGTGCGCAAAACCGCGCGCGGCGCCGCCGCCCAGCACCAGCCCCAACCTGGGCAGTCGTTTGATGGCCCCCGGGGCAGTCACGGCCGTTGGTGTTGCCGTCGCAATCTGCGGGTTTGGCGGGTTCGGCGTTGCGCCTGGCACTACCGCCTGACCCACCGGCAGGGCTGGCGGCGTGGTCTGGCAACCGGTCACCGCCAAGCACGCGGCGAGCAGCCAGCGGCGTCGGCTGATCTCGGGCTGCAAGCCGGGCCGTAGGTTCATGGGTGGGATTTTAGGCAGCCTGCTCCGCCCGCTCTGTGATATATCAAACAAGACATATGCATGCTACTTTTCTGTACTTCCAGGAAATAAGCGTGATCCATAAAGTGCAAAACGTTGGCAGCGCGCCCCGCCCTGCCCTGCGCATGTGCTCCGATGGACTGGATGGCGGTTTTGAGTGGATTTGGCGTCGGCGCCATCGTCGGTCTCACGGGAGTGGGCGGCGGTTCTCTGATGACTCCCATGCTGATAGGCGTCTTCGGCCTGGCGCCGGCCGTGGCCATCGGCACCGACCTGTGGTTTGCCGCGCTGACCAAGTCGGGTGGCAGTTGGGTGCATCACAAGCTGGGCCACGTGGACTACCGCGTGGCCGGTCTGCTGTTGGCGGGCAGCCTGCCGGCCACCCTGGTCACCATCGCGCTGATGCACTTCACCGGCATCACCAAGACTTGGGCCGGCGCATTGAGCGTGGCCCTGGGCGTTGCCCTGTTGCTGACGGCCGTGTCCGTGGCCTGCAAACCGGTGTGGAACCGCGTCGGCCTGCGGCTGGAACAGTGGATTCCGCCTCGCCGCCGTGACACCCTGACCATCGCTTCCGGGGTGCTGCTGGGCGTGCTGGTGTCGCTGAGTTCCATCGGCGCTGGTGCCATCGGCGCGACGCTGCTGCTGCTGCTGTACCCGCGCCTGCCGGCACACCGCGTGGTGGGCACCGACATCGCGCACGCCGTGCCGCTGACGCTGCTGGCCGGCATCGGCCATGCATCGTTGGGCAACGTCGAATGGGAGCTGCTCGCCGCCCTGCTGCTGGGTTCCTTGCCGGGCATCTGGCTGGGCGCCCGCATGACCAAGTCCATGCCCGAGCGTGTGGTGCGTGGCGTGCTGTGCGTCTCGCTGCTGGGCGCCGGCCTCAAGGTTCTTTCCTGAAACAAACATGTACGCCTACACCGACACCGACCGCCAGTTTGTGCGCGCCCGCGCCGCGCAATACCGCGACCAGCTTGCGCGTCACCTGATGGGCGAACTGCCGGAAGACGACTTCCGCCCGCTGCGCCTGCAAAACGGCTGGTACGTGCAGCGCCACGCGCCCATGCTGCGGGTGGCCGTGCCCTATGGCGAGCTCAGCAGCCGCCAGCTGCGCCAGCTGGCACGCATCGCCCGCGAATTTGACTTGCAGGACGGGGGCACACCACAGGAACGGGGCGGCTTCGGCCACTTCACCACGCGCCAGAACCTGCAGTTCAACTGGATTCCGTTGCAGCGCAGCGCGCAGGTGATGGAGCTGCTGGCTGACGTGGACATGCACGGCATCCAGACCAGCGGCAACTGCATCCGCAACATCACCAGCGACGCCTTGGCCGGCATCGCGCCTGATGAGGTGGTGGACCCACGGCCCTATTGCGAAATCCTGCGCCAGTGGAGCACGCTGCACCCGGAATTTGCCTTCCTGCCGCGCAAGTTCAAGATCGCCGTCACCGGCGCGCGGGAAGACCGCGCGGCTACCGACTGGCACGACATCGGCCTGACGCTGCGCAAGAACGAAGCCGGCGAGGTGGGCTTTCGTGTGGCGGTGGGCGGCGGCATGGGCCGCACGCCGGTGATTGCCACCGAGTTCAATGCCTTTGTGCCGTGGCAGCAGATCCTGGTCTACATCGAAGCCGTGGTGCGCCAGTACAACCTGCACGGCCGGCGCGACAACATGTACAAGGCGCGCATCAAGATCCTGGTCAAGGCCGAGGGTCAGCGTTTTGTCGATGCGGTGAACGCCGAGTTTGCTGCGCTGCTGGGTGAACCGAGCACACCGCTGGTTCCCCAAAGCGAACTGGACCGCGTGAAGGCCAGCTTTCCCTTGCCCACCGCCGTGCAGCCACCCGGCAAGGCCGAGCCCGCACATGCACCCCTGGCCACTTTCGATCGGTGGCAACAGCGCAACGTGCACGGCCACCGCGTGCCGGGTTATCGCGCGGTGACCTTGTCGCTGAAGCGTGCCGGCCTGCCGCCAGGCGACGTCACGGCCGATCAGATGGACGGCGCTGCCGCACTGGCCGATCGCTTTTCGATGAGCGAACTGCGTGTCACGCACGAGCAGAACCTGCTGCTGCCCTGGGTGCGCGAAAGCGAGCTGCGTGCACTGTGGCTGGCCGCTCGCGAAGGGGGCTTTGCCACGCCCAACATCGGCCTGCTGACCGACATGATTGCCTGCCCAGGCGGCGACCTGTGCGCACTGGCCAACGCGCGCAGCATTCCCATCGCTGCGGCCATCACCGAACGTTTTGACGACCTGGACGAGCTGCACGACATCGGTGACATCGATCTGCACATCAGCGGCTGCATCAACAGCTGCGGCCACCACCACAGCGGCCACATCGGCATCCTGGGCGTCGACAAGGATGGCAGCGAGTGGTACCAGGTCACGGTGGGCGGCGCCGATGGCAGCACGCTGTCGGGCCCGGCCGTGGCGGGCAAGGTCATCGGGCCGGCGTTCGCCGCCGACGAGGTGCCCGACGCCATCGAGGCCGTCATCGACACCTACCGCCAGCAACGCCACCGCGGTGAACGCTTCATCGACACGGCGCGCCGCATCGGCGCCCTGCCCTTCCGC
>JBBRCN010000049.1:0-30126 GCA_038204775.1 Burkholderiales bacterium
AGAAGCGCCACCGAGAAACGATTGACAAGCGCCTGAGCCTAGAAGAGGTCAATGCCAAACTTGCGGCCACCGACGCCTAACCCCTCGCTCAAGCGGAGCGCCAACGGCAGGCCACCAGGCCCGGTCTGGCGGTACGCGGTACATTTTCGCCATCCGGGCCCGCGCGTCACACCGCTGGTGCCGGCTTAGCTCGAACGTTAGGCAGCACCCTGGCCGCAGAATTGAAGTGCAACATGTCGTCCTCATATCTTGTTGCATCATGGGAACCAAATACTCAGACCTCAAGCTCGACGAGCGCAGCGCCGGGCCAAGGGCTTGGCCTGGCCAGCCGGGGGCCGGTAGCCGTGTTTCACTTGTTGGATTGCCAAGCACCATGAAATCACACGTGGCCCTGGCGGTAGTCCTGCCCTTGCAGGCTTGCTCACCCGCCCCACCACCACCGCGCAGCAACAGCCCGCTACAAAGCCTGGGATGGTTTGTACACGCGAGGCAGCCACTGGCCGCATCGTTCCGGTCACGATCTGCCGTAGCGTCGAAGAAATTGAGCGGCGCCGTGATGCTGACCGCCAGGCAGCGGAGCAAATTCCGGTCGGCAAGCATGACGTTCTGTTGGGGCTCTGATCTGCCCACAGGCCTGCGCAGTTGCGTGGGCTGAATCGGCAGCTGTGGTTCAACCATGCTCCACCACGTCGAGCTCTACGTCTCCGATCTTCAGAAGTCGCTGGGCTTCTGGACGCCCTTTCTAACTCACTTGGGCTATCGCGAGTCGCAGCGATGGTCCGAAGGTGTCAGCTACCAAATGGGCGAGACCTACCTGTGCTTCGTGCAAGCCCCGGCCGATCACTTGGGCGCCGGTTACCACCGCAAGCGAGTGGGCCTGAATCACCTGGCCTTTCATGGCCGGTCACGGGCCCACGTCGATGAGCTTGCTGCCTGGGTCAAGGACGCCGGGTTCACGAGCCTGTACGAGGACGAGTACCCCTACGCCAGCGGCGCGGGCTACTACGCGCTGTATTGCGAGGACCCCGACCGCATCAAGGTGGAACTGGTGGCACCGCACGAAACATGAACGACCTGCGCGCATCACAAGCCCGGGCCGATGGCACGCTGTCCCAGAGTCCGCCCCACAGTCCTCCCCGCTGGCAGGTCGATGTGCTGGACCACCGCAACCCCACGGTTGCACTTCAGCTGTGCGGGGTGATGCAGGAAGCGCAGGCTCAAGAAGCAGCCTTGCTGCGACTGCACGACAGCGCTGCGATCGTGCGCACGCCGGATGACATTCGCACCAGCCCGTACTTTCACCTGGGTGTGCGCTCGCCCGCCGGGCAACTGCTGGGCGCCTGCAGCGTAGGCGCCGACGACGAGCCTGGGCAGCTGTGCATCCAACTGCTGGTGGTGCTGCCGTCAGCTCAGCGCCAGGGCATCGCACGCGCGCTGCTGCTGGCCGTCTTGCAGCGTGGGCCACAGATGGGCTTTGCGGTGGCGGCCGCAGCGGCCAACGCGCCGGCACTGGCCTTGTACGGCAGCCTGGGCTTCGTCGCGTACCGCTGGGGCACCATGGGTGACGAACAACTGGCGCTGGTCAAGCTGCGCCGCATGCCTGGGCCCGACGCGGCCTGATACGCTTGCCGGTCCTCCTTCGTACTGCTCTTGTCATGACCTACTGTGTCGGCATCCGGCTCAATGCCGGGCTTGTGTTCCTTTCCGATTCGCGCACCAACGCCGGCCTGGACGCCATCAGCACGTTTCGCAAGATGATGATCTACGAGCAGCCGGGCGAACGTTTCATGGTCATGCTGTCTGCCGGCAACCTGAGCATCAGCCAGAGCGTGCGCGAGATGCTGCAGGTGGAGAAGCTGGACAACGGCGACCAGGAGCCGCTGACGATCTGGAACGCCAAGAGCATGTTCGACGCCACCCGCGTGTTGGGCGCGGCAGTGCGGCGTGTGTACGACCAGGACGGCCGATCGCTGAAGCAGGCAGGTGTCGATTTCAACGCCAGCATGATCTTTGGCGGCCAGATCAAGGGCGAGGCGATGCGCCTGTTCCTGGTCTACAGCGCCGGCAACTTCATCGAAGCCACACGTGAGACCTGCTTTTTCCAGGTCGGCGAAAGCAAGTACGGCAAGCCCATCCTGGACCGGGTGCTGACGCCCACCACCCCACTGGACGAAGCGGCCAAGTGCGCCTTGGTGTCGATGGACAGCACGCTCAAGTCCAACCTGAGTGTGGGCCTGCCGCTGGACCTGCTGGTCTACCGAGCAGGCAACTTGCGCAGCGACGAACACGTCTGCATCGACGACCACAACCCGTACTTCCACATGATCCACAACACCTGGGGCCAGCGCCTGCGCGAGGTGTTCGAGGGCATCGACGACCCGCGCTGGGATGGCGGTGACGCCACGCATCCGCTGATGGTGAACGGCGGGCGCTACGAACCGATGCGCAAGATCGGGACGCCGGGGGATCGGATCGTATGAGTGCGGGCCCCCAAGCTCGAGCAGTCGGCCCCCGAGCTCGCTCTCGCTCGCTGCTGGGCCGCCTGCATGCGGCCCAGCGCTCGCCAGCCACTCGCCAGCGCGCAGGCGCTGGCTCGGCGCAGGTTCGCCCCCCCATGGCGGCTCTTGCAGCGGACCGGCAGTGCCGGCTCCGCGCAAGGGACTTGGTCGGGGTGGTGTGCTGAGTGCTGTGTCGGGCGGCGGCACCATCTGCTTCAGCCACGCCAATGGATTTCCTGCGGGCACTTACCGGCTGCTGTTCGAGGCCTGGCGTGAGGCCGGATTCCGCGTCATTGCAGTCGACCGTTTTGGCCACGATCCGCGCTATCCGGTCAGCAGCAACTGGCCTCGGCTGCGGGACCAGTTGATTGACTTTATTCAGCTTCAGTCGCCTGGGCGGTCAGTTCACCTTGTGGGGCATTCGCTGGGTGGCTATCTCAGCTTGTTGGCGGCTTGCCGGCGGCCTGATCTGGCGCTGAGCCTGGTGCTGGTGGACTCGCCCGTGGTCAGTGGCTGGCGTGCGCACAGCGTGCAGGTGATGAAGGTCAGTGGCTTGCTGAAGCGCTTCACGCCAGGCCGTGTGTCGATGCGTCGCCGCTGGCAGTGGCCGTCTGCCGATGCAGCGTGGCAGCACTTTGCGGCCAAGGCGGCTTTTGCGCGCTGGGACCCGGCCGTGCTGCGCGACTACATCAGCAGCGGAACCGAAGCCGACCCCGACGGTGCGTCACCCGGCGCCGTGCGGCTGGCCTTCCATCGTGAAGTGGAAACACGCATCTACGACACGCTGCCGCACCACCTGGGCAGCGTGCTGCACCGCCACCCACTGCGCTGTGCGGCGGCCTACATCGCGGGCACACGGTCCACCGAAGGGCGCCAGGTGGGGCTGGCGGCGACACGGGCGCTGGTGCACGACCGGCTGCAGTGGATAGAAGGCTCGCACCTCTTTCCGATGGAAAGCCCCCTGCAGACCGCGGCTGCCGTGCTTCAGGCCATTCGCAGCACGACTGGCGCCGCGGCCGCTGTCAGCTGAAGCGGCCGAAGCGGCGCCGGCCGCTCCGATCCGCCTCAGAGGCTGAGAGTTTTTCGAGCGTGACCGAGCAGCGCGTCAAAAGGCGTCCGATCTAGGCGCAAAGCACTGCCATAGCTCGGGCTATGGCGCGCATTTGCAACGACGAGCGGGCGGCTTTTGGCGTGATGAGCGGGCATGATCGAAAGACTCTCAGCCTCTCAGCCCTCGAACCTGCCCAGCCGCACCGCCGTTCCGCCAGCCTTCAGGTTTTTGGTGCCGGGCATCACCAGCACGCAATTTTCGTAAGGCGTGACCCATAGGTGGTCACCGTCTTGAGCCAGCGGCGTGCCGGCTCGTTCGATCACACCCAGGCCGCGCGTGGGCAGCAGGAAGTGGAAGTCGGGCGACAGGGCCACCACGGCTTCGGTCACACGCACCAGGCGCTGGCGTGGCGGCAGCGGCAGCCGGCTGTGACGGGTCACCCAGGCGGCATCGGCCAGGCTCGTCAGCCCCAGAAAGCGCACCAGGGTGTCTACGGCCACATCGGCGGCCGCCCGTTCCCAGTGCTGGCCACATTCCATCAGCAGCGCACGCTTGGGACTGGCGGTGTCGCCAAAACCGCCGCGCTCCACCATGCGCAGGCCAGCCGGGTGCCCGGTGTCGATGAGCAGAATTTCCGGCACCCCCAGGTTGCGCGCGAAGTCGGCATTTTTGTCGGCCGTGCCGCACACCATGAGCGGCACGCAGTTTTCGCTCATGGAATGGATGTCCAGCAGCAGATCGGTGCCGTCGACAAAGGGGCGCAGTTCGCGGGCACGTCGCCTCTCGACGCTGTTGGCTGGCCCGTTCAGGGCATCGTCGCCCCAGACGCGGTTGAAGTCTTCATCGACACAGCGAGAGGTGAAAGGGTCGGCAGGATCGAAGCGCGCGTAGGCAGCCACATTGCCGAAGGCCAGCACCAGACGGCCGCGCGCCGGGCGCCAGGCTTCACGCGCGCAATGCGTGAGCAACCAGTCCAGCGCGATGGCGCCGCAGATCTCGTTGCCGTGTGTCAGAGCCTGCACCATCACCTGCGGACCGGGCTGGCCCGATTCGAGGACATGCACCCAGTCCACGCCAGCACCGCCGTCGCGCCAACGGCCGATGTCGGGCGCCAACAGTTCAACCGGCGGATTGTCGGCCATGGTTTGCCTTTGCGGGAAAGTGGGCAAGGACGGCATCGATCATCTGCATCAAATGCTGCTGCAGGCTATCAAAACCGCTGGTCTTTGCCAGCCGGGTGTTGTCCATGTACAGGCGCTTGTTCACTTCCAGCTGCAGGCTGTGGCGGCCAGCGTCAGGGTTGGCGTAAGCGCGCACCAGCTCCACGCCCTTGAAGGGGTCGTTGACCTTGACACTGTAGCCGCACCTCAACAGGAAGTTGCGCACGAAGGCGGTGAATTCCGGCGCGCAGGTGGTGCCATCGCGGTCGCCCAGCACGATGTCGGCGCGTGCCACGCCCGCGCCGCCCTCGCCCATCACACCACTGACGGCGTTCATCGAATGGCAGTTCAGGTGGTAGACCACACTGTGCCGTTCGTGCGCCTCGTCCAGCAGTTCGCGCAGTTTTGCGTGGTAGGGCCGGTGATAGCGCTCGATGCGGCGCCGCACCTCGGTCACCGACAGGTGTCGCTCGTAGATGGGCCGTCCGTCGTCCAGCGTGCGCCAGATCAGCGCCTTGCCGATGTCGGCCTTGCCGCTGGGCAGGTGTTCGTATGGCCAGGGTGTGTCAAGCAGGCCCAGGTCCACATCGCTGGCATGGCGATTGGGGTCGAGGTAGGTGCGCGGGAACTGCGCCGCCAGCAGCGGCACGCCCCTTGCTGTAGCCGGCAGGTAAAGCTCATCGATGAAGCAGTCTTCCCCATCCCTCAGCTCGGCGCTGGTGCGCACGGAGCCAAAGTCCGCCGGCATCTCAAAGCCCGAGTGGGGGGAATCCAGCACCAGTGGGTTGCTGGCCTGCAAAGGCCCGTGCACCTTGAAAATGGGGTCATTCATCGCAACGGATGCGGGCTGCTTCAGGGCTACCAGTATGGGCCCCGCCGGGTACGGGCGGACCCGGATAGCCGAGCCCCGGCGAGCCGCTAGCATCGTGCCGACTTTGCACCCGTTGGGTGCACTTTCCACTGTCCATTGAACAACCCGCGCCAGGAGATGTGCCATGCAAGAACGTGAACTGCGCCAGCTGATCGAAGAGGTGCGAGAAGGCAAGTTGCCACGCCGCAGCTTCATCCAACAGCTGGCCGGCCTGGGCGTGACCGCGCCGATGGCTTCCATGATGTTGATGCACTCGGGTGTGGCCAACGCGCAGCAGGCCATTCCCTACAAACCCACCAAGCGCGGCGGCGGCGGCCCGCTGAAACTGCTGTGGTGGCAGGGCCCGGTGCTGCTGAACCCGCAGTTCGCCACCGGCACCAAGGAACAGGAAGGCTCGCGCATCTTCTACGAGCCGCTGGCCGGCTGGGACGCCGAAGGCAACCTGATTCCCACGCTGGCTTCTGAGGTGCCCACCCGCGAAAACGGCGGTTTGGGGGCTGACGGCAGAAGCGTGGTCTGGAAGCTCAAGCGCGGTGTCACCTGGCACGACGGCCAGCCTTTCACCGCCGACGACGTGATCTTCACCTGGGAATACCACAAGGACCCGGCCACCTCGACGTCGTGGATCAGCACCTACCGCGACATCATCGTCACCAAGGTCGACTCGCACACCGTGCGTGTGCAGTTCCCCAAGCCCACGCCGTTCTGGGCCGAGCCCTTTGTCGGCACGGTGGGCATGATCATCCCCAAGCACGTGTTTGCGCCCTACATCGGCGCCAAGTCGCGCGAGGCGCCGGCCAATATCAAGCCGGTGGGCACAGGCCCCTACAAGATCGTCGAGTTCAAGCCCGGAGACATGATCCGCGCCGAGATCAACAACAACTACCACGTGGCCAACCGGCCGCACTTCGATACGCTGGAAATGAAGGGCGGCGGGGACGCCACCTCGGCCGCACGTGCCGTGCTGCAGACCGGCGAGTACGATTTCGCCTGGAACCTGCAAGTTGCCGATGAAGTGCTCAAGGGCCTGGAAGGTGGCGGCCGTGGCAAGGTCACCATCGTGCCTGGCGGCAACATCGAGTTCATCATGCTCAGCGTCACCGACCCCTGGAACGAAGTCCAGGGTGAACGCGGCCATGTCAGCAGCCAGCACCCGGCGTTCAAGGACAAGGCCGTGCGCGACGCCATGGCCCTGCTGGTGGACCGCAAGAGCGTGATGGACTTCATCTACGGCCGCACCGGTGTGGCCACCGCCAACTTCCTTAACAACCCGCCGCGCTACCGCAGCAACAACCTGAAGTTCGAGTTCAATGTCGACAAGGCCAACCAGATGCTGGACGCAGCCGGTTGGGCACGCGGCTCCGATGGCATCCGCGCCAAGGGCGGCACGAAGCTGAAGTTTGTCTACCAGACCTCGGTCAACAAGCCGCGCCAGGACACGCAGGCCATCGTCAAGAGCGCCGCCAGCAAGGCCGGTATCGACATGGAACTGAAGAGCGTGACGGCAGCCGTGTTCTTCGGCGGCGACCAGGCCAACCCGGACACCTACACCAAGTTCTGGTCCGACATCCAGATGTACACCACCACCATGACGCAGCCCGATCCGCAGCTGTTCATGGAGCAGTACTGCAGCTGGGAGATGTCGCAGAAAGAAAACAAGTGGGCCAAGCGCAACATCCTGCGCTGGAAGAACGACGAGTACGACAAGGCCCACCTGGCTGCACAGAGCGAGCTCGACCCGGTCAAGCGTGCCGCGCTGTTCATCCGCATGAACGACCTCATCGGTGCCAGCAACTACATCATCCCCGTGGTCTTCCGGCCGCGGGTGTCGGCCGCGGGCAACAAACTGGCAGCGCCCTTGTCGGGCTGGGACAACGACATGTGGGCCCTGCCCCACTGGTACAAAGAAGCCTGATCGGGCTGCGGCCCCTACAGCCCATGCCCACCCCGGGCACGTGTTTCACGTGCCCGGGCATCGTGGCTCTGAACTCAACACCGAGCTGATTTGGGCACTTTCATCCTGCGCCGGCTGCTGATTGCATTGCCCAGCCTGCTGGGTATCAGCCTTGTGCTCTTCACGGTTCTGGCGCTGGCGCCTGGCGACCCCTTCGAAGAGCTGGCCACCAACCCCAACGTGCCGCCCGAGGTGCGCATGGCCTTGCGCGCCAGCCTGGGCCTGGACGACCCGGTGTGGCAGCGCTACGTGCACTGGCTGACCAGCATGTTCAAGGGCCAGTGGGGCTTCTCCTTCATCAGCCGCATCGATGTGGACGTGCTGATCCTGCAGCGGCTGCCGGTGACGGTGGTGATCATCGGCCTGTCGCAACTGGTGGCGCTGCTGATTGCCTTGCCGGTGGGCATCCTGGCCGCGGTGAGGCCCTATTCCTGGTTCGATCGCATCGCCAGCACGCTGTCCTTCATCGGTTTTTCGCTGCCTACCTTCTTCACCGGGCTGCTGTTCATCCTGTTCTTCAGCATCTACCTGGACTGGCTGCCCTTTGTCTTCCAGGCCGACATCGCAGCCACCGGCATCGATTGGTGGATCGCCCACTTCAAACAAAGCATCATGCCCATCATGGTGCTGGGCCTGTTTCAGGCCGCCAGCTGGATGCGCTATGTGCGCAGCAGCGTGCTGGACGTGGTGCGGCTGGACTACGTGACCACGGCGCGCAGCAAGGGCCTGAAAGAACGTGTCGTCATCATCAAGCACGTGGTGCGCAACGCGCTGATCCCGGTGGTCACGCTGGTGGCGCTGCAGATGCCGGGTGTGTTTGGCGGCGCCATCGTCACCGAGCAGATCTTCCGCATCCCGGGCATCGGCTCGTTGCTCATCGACAGCATCCTGCGCAACGACACACCGGTCATCATGGCCGTGACCTTTGTCTTTGCGTGCCTGGTCGTGGCCTTCAACCTCATCGCTGACATCCTCTATGGCTGGCTCGACCCGCGCATCACCTATCGTTGAGCCCCCAGGCTCCCTCCGGTCGCCGGCTGCGTCCACAGGCCGCAGCCCCTCGGCCCGTCCAAGTCCACGCAGGTGGACATGGAGCCGCGAGCCTCGGCCCCCCAGAGGGGCTCTTGCGGTGGACCGGCGAAGCCGGTTCCGTGCAAGGCACTTGATCGGAACCGCATGAGCGCCAACTCCGACGCCGCTGGCATCACTCGCGCGCCCGTCAGCACCTCTCCCTGGGCCGAGGCCTGGCGGCGTTTCAAGCGCCACCGGCTGGCGTTTTTCAGCCTGTGGCTGCTGGCACTGCTGTCGCTGATCGTGCTGGTGGGCCCGCTGGTCTACAAGGTGGGCATCAATGACATCGACTTCACGGCGCGCATGAAGGGTCCGTCGGGTGCGCACCCGCTGGGCACCGACGATTTGGGGCGCGACCTGCTGGCGCGCATGTTGTACGGCGGGCGCATCTCGCTGGCAGTGGGCCTGGCGGCCATGTTGACGGGCATGTTCATCGGTGTGGTCATCGGATCGATTGCCGGCATCTCGCGCGGCTGGGTCGATGCCGTGCTGATGTGGGTCACCGACCTCTTCCTGAGCCTGCCGCAGCTGCCGCTGCTGCTGCTGCTGATCTTCTTTTTCCGCGACGCACTGAAGTCGGTGTTCGGACCCGAGGTGGGCATCTTCCTGCTCATCGTGCTGGTCATCGGCGGTCTGTCGTGGATGCCGGTGGCGCGCCTGGTGCGAGCCCAGTTCTTCAGCTTGCGAGAGAAAGAATTTGTCGAAGCCGCACGCGCCCTGGGCGCCAGCACACAGCGCCAGGTGGTGCGGCACATCCTGCCCAATGCGCTGGGGCCGGTGATCGTGGCCGCCACCATCAGCGTGGCTGCCGCCATCCTGGGCGAAAGCACACTCAGCTTCCTGGGCCTGGGTTTTCCGCCCGATATCCCCACCTGGGGCCGCATCTTGAACGACAGCCGCGACTACCTGGACATCGCCACCCACTGGGCCGTGTTCCCGGGCCTGGCCATCTTCCTGGCCGTGCTGACCATCAACTTCATTGGCGACGGTCTGCGTGACGCGCTCGACCCACGGCGGGTGCTATGACCCCCCCCCGTAGCGCATGCGGCGCTCCGCCTCAAGGGGGCGAAGCCTGCGGCCCGGCAAAGCAGGTTCCGCGGCGTCTGCTTGGTGCGGCGTGCCTTGCCGAGTGGAAGATCTGACATGGCCTTGCTCGAAATCAAGGGCCTGAAAACCCACTTCAAGACCGACGACGGCTGGCTGCACGCCGTGGACGGCGTGGACATCAGCATCGAAGCCGGCCAGACCGTGTGCGTGGTGGGTGAAAGCGGATGCGGCAAGAGCGTCATGGCCAAGACGGTGATGAAGCTCATCGACATGCCACCCGGCAAGATCGTCGCCGGCCAGGTGCTGTGGCAAGGCCGCGACCTGGTGCCCATGGGCGACGAGCAGATGCGGAAGATCCGCGCCAAGGAAATTGCCATCATCTTTCAGGAGCCGATGACATCGCTGAACCCGGTGTACACGGTGGGCGAGCAGATCGCCGAGAGCGTGCGCCTGCACGAGGGCCTGTCGCGCAAGGCAGCGCTGGACCGCGCGGTGGAGATGTTGCAGCTGGTGCGCATCCCCACGCCAGAACGCCGGTTGATGGACTACCCGCACCAGTTTTCGGGGGGCATGCGTCAGCGCGTGATGATTGCCATCGCGCTGGCCTGCAACCCCAAGCTGCTGATTGCCGATGAACCGACGACGGCGCTGGACGTCACCATCCAGGCCCAGATCCTGGACCTGATGGGCGAATTGAAAGACCGCCTGGGCATGGCCGTGATGCTGATCACCCACGCCATGGGTGTGGTGGCCGAGGTGGCGCAACGGGTGGTCGTCATGTACGCCGGCAAGGTGGTGGAAGAAGCCAGCGCCGAAGAGCTGTTTGCCAACCCGCGCCACCCCTACACGCAGGGCCTCATCCGCAGCATCCCGCGCATCGACACGGCGGCCGTGCACAAGGTGCGGCTGGAAGCCATTCCGGGCACCGTGCCCAAGCTCATCGCGCCCGGCGAAGGCTGCCGCTTTGCCGGCCGCTGCAAACACGTGATGGCGGTGTGCCGCACGACAACGCCTGAGCTGCTGGCCGTGACCTCGGGCCACCGCGTGGCCTGTTTTCTGGAAAACCCGCTGGAAAGCGCGCCGGCATGAACCCGACCGTGAATCCAAGCCCCGCCGCCGCGCCGCTGCTGAAGGTCGAAAACCTGGTCAAGCACTTCCCCATCAAGGGCGGCCTGCTGGCACGCACGGTGGACAAGGTGCACGCGGTGGACGGTGTCAGTTTCGAACTGCAGGCCGGCGAAACCCTGGGCGTGGTGGGCGAAAGCGGCTGCGGCAAAAGCACCACCGGCCGCTGCATCCTGCGCCTGATCGAACCCACATCGGGCGAGGTCACCTTCCAGGGCCAGAGTGTCACGCACGCCGGCAAGGAAGAACTGCGTGCGCTGGCGCGCGACATGCAGATCATCTTCCAGGACCCGTATGCCAGCCTGAACCCGCGCATGACGGTGTCGGCCATCATCGGCGAGGCGCTCACCATCCACAAGCTGACCAAGACGCGCCAGGAGTACGACGCGCGCATCGTGCAGTTGCTGGAAACCGTGGGCCTGAGCGCCGACCACATGCGCCGTTATCCGCATGAGTTTTCCGGCGGCCAGCGCCAGCGCATCGGCATTGCACGCGCGCTGGCGGTGGACCCCAAGCTGGTGGTGTGCGACGAAGCCGTGAGCGCGCTGGACGTGTCCATCCAGGCCCAGGTCATCAACCTGCTGGAAGACCTGCGCGCGCAGTTCAACCTGACCTACATCTTCATCGCCCACGACCTGAGCGTGGTCGAACACATCAGCCATCGCGTGGCCGTGATGTACCTGGGCCGCATCGTCGAGATCGCACCGGCACAACTGCTGTACACCAACCCGCTGCACCCCTACACCGAAGCGCTGCTGTCAGCCGTGCCCATCCCCGACCCCAAGGTCAAGCGCAAGCGCATCATGCTGCAGGGTGACGTGCCCAGCCCCATCCACCCGCCGCCGGGCTGCCACTTCCACACCCGCTGCCCGATCGCAAAAAAGGGCCTGTGCGACGTGGAAAAGCCCGAACTCAAGCAGTCTGCCCCGGGTCACTGGGTGTCCTGCCACTTGCGCGGCTGACGCCGCTATCGGCCCAGACCCAGCAAGCGTGCCGGCAGCATCAGCACCGCTCGGACAAGGCCGAAAAAGGCGTCGAAAGTGATGCCGATCAGCCGCAGCGGCAGCGACAGCAGCCACACCAGCGGCGCCAGCACCAGGGCCAGCAGCGCGATGGGCCAGCTCAGCACAAACAGCAGACACCAGCCGATGAAAAACAGCAGGACTTTCATGGTCGAATCAGACGCGTGGCGTGCCGGCCTGGGCCCACTGCGCCGAACCTTCGCCCGGTTGCGCCAGCTGGTCGATGCCACCCAGCATGCCCAGCGTCAGCGTGACGGCGATGGCCATCGAAATGGCGCGCGGCAGAACACGTTCGATGAGGCGGTGAAACATGGTGGGCTCCGGTGGTGCGGTGAGAAGTTGATGGTGTGACTATCGGTCCTGGGCCCACGCGCGCCCAGGGCCGTGCGACGGATGGCAGCCGCACGCGGCTGAAGCGCAGGAGCTTGCGACGAGCCGCTTGCCGCAAGCGTTCCCGCCGTGCTGCGGTCAGCCCGCTGCCAGCACGGCCAGCACAGCCAGGCAGGTGGCCAACTCACTGAAGGGCTGCGTGGCGCCGAGGGCTGCTGCGCCGCTGTCCTGCGACCGCTGCACCAGCCAGCGTGCCATGCACAGCGTCACGGCCACGCAAGCGGCGGCCGCCGCGAGCAGCGCATCCGCAGGCAGGAAGAAGGCCGCGCTTCCTGCCGCCAGGCCGGCCCAGACCAGCGCCACGAGCAAGGCCAGTCCGTCCGCCCGCCCCGGCCAGGGCCCGGGCCTGGCAGCTTGCGCGGCATCGTCGGCAGGCAGCAGCCGCAACACCACCACCGTGGCAGTCTGTGACCAGGCCTGGGCCAGTGGCAGCACAGCCAGCGCCGCCAGCAAGTCGCGCGTGGCCAGACCGTGCAGGGCGGCTGCCTTCAAGGCCAGCACAAAGACCAGGCCCGCCGCGCCAATGATGGCCGGGCCATCGTGGTGCAGGCCTCGGGTCAGCCACGCCATGAAGGCCATGCACAGCAGCACCGACACGAGTGCCGGCCACAGGTGCGCTGCGGCCCACAACACCAAGGCCCCCAAGCCACCGATGAGCAGACCGACACCCGGGAAGTGGCGCACGCTGGCCCGCATCCACTCGTCATTCACCCCCACCCAGCCGGGCACGGGCACACGGGTCAGCAGACGCAGCGCGATCAGGAACAGCCGCAGCTCATGCCCCATGGGGGTCCGCACTGGCGCGGCCGAGCCGCGACCTCTGGACAAAGCAGTCGCTCACGTCTGTCATTTCGGCGCGCGGGCTTCGACCCAGGCGAGGAAGAAGCGGTGCAACTGCTCCACACCGTCGGTCAAGGCCGCCGGACCGGGCTGCAGGATGTCGCAGGACTTGATCTCGTGCAGCCGGCCATTGCGCACAGCCGGCACTTCGGCCCAGCCCGGGCGCGCCGCCAGCTTTTCGGGCCTGAACTTCTTGCCGCACCACGAACCCACGATGACGTCCGGTGCGCGCCGCGCGGGCTCCTGGCCGTCTGCAATCACACGGTCACGTCCCAGGCTCATCACGGCTCGTTCAGGGAACACATCGTCGCCACCCGCCACCGAGATCAGCTCGCTGACCCATTGGATGGCGCTGATCATGGGGTCGTCCCACTCTTCGAAGTAAACCCGAGGCCGCTGCGGCCAGTCGGCGGCCTCGGCGGCGATCTGCCCGTGGCGCAGCTGGCACTGTTCGATCCAGGCTTCGGCACGGTCTTGCGCGCCCACCAAACCGGCCACCAGCCGCAGCGTGCCAAAGATCTGCGCCAGGCTGCGCTGGTTGGTGATGAAGACGTTCAGGCCGGCGCGGATCAGCTGGTCAGCCAGCGCCGCTTGCATGTCGGAAAAACCGATCACCAAATCGGGCTGCAACGCCACGATCTGGTCGATCTTGCCGCTGAGAAAAGCGCTGACGCGGGGCTTCTCGGCGCGCGCACAGCGCGGCCGCACGGTGTAGCCGCTGATGCCGACGATGCGCGCGTCTTCTCCCAGCAGATACAGCCACTCGGTGGTCTCTTCGGTGAGGCAGACGATGCGCTGCGGGCCGTGCGGGTTCATCGCCTCATTGTCCAAGCAAGTGCGCCAATGGGCGCGGCCCGATTTTGTGGCCTGTGGCCTGTGATCTTTGGCCCGTGGCCGGCGGCTACCGCAACGGCACGGCCACCCAGCGCGGACCGCCGACGGTGCTGACGGCCTCGATGCTGAAGGCGTGTTCGAACACCTGCATCAGCGCCTGGCGCAGTGCCGGGTCAGCCGGGGGGCCGTCGGCCTGCAAGCGGCCCCGTGCCATCACCAGCACGCGGTCGGCGGCCAGCGCCAAGGTCAGGTCGTGCAACACGGCCAGCACCGCCACGCCGTCGCGGGCACGGCCCGCCAGACTGCGCAGCAAAGCCCGCTGGTGAGGTGCGTCCAGGTGCGTGGTGGGTTCGTCCAGCAGCAACACGGGCGCCTCAACGGCCAGCGCGCGGGCCAGCAAGACACGCTGGCGTTCACCGCCCGACAGTTCGTTGAGGCGGCGGGTGGCAAAGGGTGTGGCTTCGGTCTCGGCCAGCGCACGGTCCACGGCGGCTTCGTCGGCCGTGGTCGGCGCGCCAAACAGGCCGTGGCGTGGCAGGCGGCCCAGGCGCACCACATCACGGGCGGCGATGTCGCCTTCGGCTTCACCTTGCTGCGACAGCCAGGCCAGCGCGGCGGCGCGTTCACGCGGTGGCAGCGCGGCCATCGCTCGGCCTTGCAGCCACACCTGGCCGGCGTCGGGTTTTCGCAGGCCAGCCAGCAAGCTCAGCAGCGTGCTCTTGCCCGCGCCGTTGGGGCCCACGATGGCAGTCCACTGGCCGGCCTGAACGTCCAGCGACACGCCGTCCACCGCCCGGTGAACGCCCAGGCGCAGGCTCAGGCCTTCTGCTCGCAAGGCGGGGCCAGCCATCACCAGTTGCCGCGCCGGCGCAGCAGCACCAGCAGGTACATGCCGCCCAACACCGCCGTCAGCACACCCACCGGCAGTTCCTGCGGCACGATGACCGAGCGCGCCGCCACGTCGGCAGCCAACAGCAGCACCGCGCCGGCCAGTGACGACAGCAGCAGCAGCGGTGCGTGTGTCACCACCACCAGGCGGCGCACGATGTGTGGCGAGACCAGGCCCACGAAGGCCACCAGGCCGGCCTGCGCCACGGCCGTGCCGGTGGCCAGCGCCATCAGCACCACCAGCAGCAGACGCACTTTGTGCAAGTCCAGGCCCAGGCTGCTGGCACTGGCTTCGCCCAGGACCAGGGCGTCCAGCGCGCGCGCAAACCGCAGCGCCAGCGGCAGCACCAGGGCCAGCGCGCCGGCCAGCACGGCCGCACTGGTCCAGCCCAGGAATGATGTCGTGCCGAGCAGGAAGATCTGCTTGCCGCGCAAAGCCTCGGGCGAAATCAACGTCACCAGCTCGCTCACCGACGACAGCAGGATGCCCACCACCACCCCCGCCAGCAGCAGCACCAGCGGCCGCCCGGTGCCGCGGGCCAGCATCAGCGTCAGTGCCACGCCCACCACTGCACCGATGAACGCACCGCCCACCAGGCCCACGCGCAGCAGCAGGTCGGTCGTGGCCAGCCCGATGTGCTGGCCCAGGAGGCCACCCGCAGCCAGCACCAGCACCACACCCAGGCCGGCACCGGCCGCCGAGCCCAGCAGATAAGGGTCGGCCAGCGGGTTGCGGAACAGCCCCTGCGCGATGGCACCGGCCAGGCCCAGCAGCGCCCCGGTGAGCAGCGCGCCCAGGGTGCGCGGCGCGCGGATGGCCGACACCAGGTCCCATTCCTGCGCCCAGGCCAAAGACCAGCCTTCGCTGCCCGCCGCCAGGCCCAGCACTGCCAGCAGGCTGGCCAGGATCAGCAGCACGGCGGCCAGGCCCAGCGGCCCCAGCACACGACGTGCCGGTGGCCCGGTGGCGGGCTGAACAGTGGGTTGCACGGTGGGCTGCACGATCGGGTCAGCGCTTGTCCAGGCCAGACTCGGCGCCCAGACGCCCCAAGTCCACCAGGCAGTCGGCCAGGATGTCCGCCGCCTCGGCCAGGCGCGGGCCGGCGCGCACCAGCACGTCCCAGCGCTCGCTGTCGAAGCCGCAGTGGCGATGGTCACGCAGCGCACGCAAGTTGCTCCAGCCGGGGCGGCCGGGCATCTGGGCCACGGTGCGCGCGGTGGCCATGATCACGTCGGGCTGGGCCCGCACCACAAACTCGGGGTTGAGCTTGGGAAATGGCCCCAGCGCTGCGGGCACCACGTTGCCCATGCCCAGCCGCGCCAATGTTTCGCCGACGAACGACGACTCACTGGCGGCATAGGGCGCCGACGCCACCTCGAAGTACACCTTCTGCCCGCGCAGGCTGGCGGGCACACGCGCGGCAGCCGCGTGGATGCGTATCTGCATGGCCTGCCACAAGGCCGGGCCGGCCGGTGCATCACCCACCAGCCTGGCCACCTGAACGAGCACCCGCTCGGTGTCCCGCAGGCTCTTGGGTTCCAGCACCACCACGCGCAGGCCCAGCGCTTCCAGGCGGTCGATGGCGCGCGAAGCACCGGCGGCCAGCACCACGTCGGGTTTGATGGCCATGATGCGTTCGATCTGCGTGTCTTCCAGCCCACCCACCTGGGGCAGCGTGCGCACGCTGGGCGGCCAGTTCGAGAAGCGGTCGACACCCACCAGCCTTGCGCAGGCCTGCAGTGCGCAGACCGTTTCGGTCAACGACGGCAGCAGCGACACGATGCGCTGCGGTGCCGCCGGCAGCTCGATGCGCCGGCCACGGTCGTCTTCCACCGTGATGCCGGCGTGCACCGCACCCGCTGCGCCAACCAGGCACAGGCCGACGAGCAACAGCCCTGCAGCGGCCCGCTTCACTGGACGGTTCCCACAGGAGACACGCAACTGCCGTCCATCAGCGCAAGGCCATGCGCAGGGTCACAAACCCCTCGCGCCTCGGCTGGTTGTAGCCCAGCACCGTTTCGTAAGCCTTGTCGCCCACGTTGTTCAGCTTCAGGCCCAGCTTCAGCTCGCGTGACAGCGCCCACTCGGCGCGCAGGTCCAGCGTGCCATAGCCGCCCAGGCGTGAGGTGTTCGCAGCGTCGTCAAAGCGGTGCGAAAACGCCGCCGCGGTGGCCCCTGCCGACCAGGCGCCCGCTTGCCAGTCGGCCCCCAGCCGCAACGCTTGTTTGGCACGGCGCGCCAACTGCTTGCCGTAGTTGGCGTTGCCCACGGTGGCGTTTTTGGGGTCCGTTTGATCCAGCGACACACCCAGGTCCAGGCCCGCCCAGCGGCCTTCGTAGGCCAGCGTCACACCATCGATCTCCACCCGCGGCAGGTTCACCGGCGCGGGGCCGCTGCTGATGAAGCCGCGGTAGCGGTAATCGTAGTAGGCGGCGCGAACGCTGTGTTCGCCAGCGGTCCAGCGCAGGCTGAGTTCCCCGTGCCGGCCTTCTTCGGGCAGCAGCTTCGGGTTTCCGAAGCCGGGGAAGTACAGCTGGTTGAAGCTGGGCAGCACCTGGCTGCTGCCGACACTCGCACCCAGACGCCAGGCCGGCGTGATGGCGTAGCCGTAGGCCAAGGCGCCCGTGGTGATGCCGCCAAACTGCGAGTTGCGGTCGTGCCGAACGCTGCCCTGCCAGGCATGGCCGGCATGGGCACCGCTCAGGCCCAGCGCCAGCCCGTCGATGTCGCGTTCGCTCACGGCAAAGGGCGCACCCGGCCGGCTGACCTTCTCGGTGGTGCGTTCCACCAGCGCCAGCGCTGTGCCCACGGGTGTGGCCACGGTGTTTTCCCAGCTCAACTGGCGGCTGCGCGTCTGGATCACGCCCAGCGCAGCAAAAGGGCTGGCACTGGCCAGCGTGTCGTAGGCGTCGGTGCTGTCGGACACGCTCAGACGTGTGCGCCAGCCTTCAAGTACCTTACCGCGCGCGGATAGCGCCACCAGTTTGTTGACTATCTCGGCACGTGCGTCCGCGCCCGGGCCGTCGTCGATGCGCGTCAGGCCGGTGGCTTGCAGGGTCAGCAGTTCCAGCCGCCAGTCGGCCAGCGGCTGCCAGCCCAGTCGCGCACTGCCACCGGTCTGGCGAAAGCCGTCGCGGTCGCCGTTGTAGCTGCCGAAGGGCGCTTTCGGGTTGCTGGCCGATTGGCCTTTGGTGTCGGTGTGCTGCACCTGCACGGCCGCGTCGAACACGCCATCGCCAAAGCCCACGCCGCCGGCCACTTGGCCGTAGCTGTTGGAGCCAGCAGTCAGCTTGGCATTGCCGCTGATGCCGGCCGCCGCCTGACGCAGGAAAATCTGGATCACGCCACCAAAGGCGCCGTTGCCGTACAACGAGGACATCGGCCCGCGCACGATCTCGATGCGGTCGATGGCTTCCAGCGGCAAGTTGTCCAGCGAAGGCGTGCCCACCGTGGCCGAACCCACGCGCACGCCGTCCACCATGAGCAAGGTGTGGCGCGATTCCAGCCCGCGGATAAAGAGCGAAGCCGTCTTGCCCAGGCCGCCGTTGCTTGCGAACTGCAGGCCCGATTGCTGTGACAGCAATTCAACCAACGTGCGGCCGGCCGCGCGGTCCAGTGCCGCACGGTCGATCAGCGTAACCTCGGCCACGACATCGCTGACACGGGCGAGGGTGCGCGTGGCGGTCACGGTGACCGGGTCCTGAGACCAGGCCGGCGCCGCAGCAGCCGCTGCCAGAAGTGAAACGGCAGCCGGCACGAAGGCATGGCGCAAGACGGAAGAACAAAAACGAAAAGGAAAACGGGAAAGGAAATTGAAACGGAAATGGTAGGGGAGGTGGATCATGGAAGCCCTCTGGCCGCACGCCCCGTGCGGCTCAAGCGAAAAGTCATCGCCGGGTTCGTGATCGTGCAGGCGCAGGGCGCAGGGCCGGGCACACAAGGCGCGGCCACTGCACATGCGCCGCCCTCCGCGACACCGGCACTCATCACACCAGGCCGGTATCCGGGCTTGCGAGTGCCGGCGGGTGTCGTTGAACACCTGCCGGAGGCGGACCGCGCCTTCCCGGGCCCTTTGAAAGGCCCAGTGGCTGTCATGCGGTTCGCTCCTCGCTGACCGTTGCGGGGGCAGCGCCGGAATGGCAGTGGTTCTTCACCACCGCGCACCGGCTTCCCGTTTAACCCGCAGCCCTCGATCCGGGCCGCAGGCACCTTGTGCAAGCGGCGCGATGGTAACGCACCGCGCCTTGGCAAAGTCAGGGTCCACACGCCCTGCAAGCTCAGCCGACGCAGCAAGCCCGGCCGATATACTCACGCTTTACCAACACAGCACACGCGCGAGAGCCGCAGGTGCTGCATGAAATGACCAAGTTCGTGTTTGTCACCGGCGGCGTGGTGTCCTCTCTGGGCAAGGGCATCGCCGCCGCTTCGCTGGCGGCCATCCTCGAGTCGCGCGGCCTCAAGGTCACCCTCATCAAGCTGGACCCGTACCTCAACGTGGACCCGGGCACGATGAGCCCCTTTCAGCACGGCGAGGTCTTCGTCACCGACGACGGTGCCGAGACCGATCTCGACCTGGGCCACTACGAACGTTTCATCACCACCAAGATGAAGCGCAGCAACAACTTCACCACCGGCCAGATCTACAAGAGCGTGCTCGAAAAGGAGCGCCGCGGTGACTACCTGGGCAAGACCGTGCAGGTCATCCCGCATGTCACCGGCGAGATCCAGGAATTCATCAATCGCGGCGCGATGGATGTGGACGTGGCCATCGTCGAAATCGGCGGCACGGTGGGCGACATCGAGAGCCTGCCCTTCCTGGAAGCGGTGCGTCAGATGAGCCTGAAGCTCGGACCCACCAACAGCGCCTTCGTGCACCTGACGTATGTGCCCTGGATCGCCGCCGCTGGCGAGTTGAAGACCAAGCCCACGCAGCACACGGTGCAGAAGATGCGCGAGATCGGCATCCAGCCCGACGTGCTGCTGTGCCGCGCCGACCGTGCCGTGCCCGACGAAGAGCGCGAGAAGATCAGCCTGTTCACCAACGTGCAGCCGCATGGCGTGATCAGCATGTGGGACGTCGACACCATCTACAAGGTGCCGCGCCTGCTGCACGAACAGGGCCTGGACGAGCTGATCTGCATGAAGCTGCAGTTGCTGACGCGCCCCGCCGACTTGAGACGCTGGGACCAGCTGGTGTACGAGGTCGAACACCCCGCCACCAAGGTGAAGATCGGCATGTGCGGCAAGTACACCGACTTGTCCGACAGCTACAAGTCGCTGAACGAAGCGCTGCGCCATGCCGGCATCCACAACCACGCCAAGGTCGAGATCGACTACATCGACGCCGAGTCGCTGACACCGGAAACGGCCGATCAGCTGGCGAGATTCGACGCCATCCTGGTGCCCGGTGGTTTTGGCAAACGCGGCATCGAAGGCAAGATCGTGGCGGCGCAGTACGCCCGCGAACACCGTGTGCCCTACCTGGGCATCTGCCTGGGCATGCAGGTGGCCACCATCGAATACGCGCGCCATGTCGCGGGCTTGTCGGGCGCCAACAGCACCGAATTCGAGCCCGACAGCGTTCACCCGGTGATCGCGCTCATCGAAGAGTGGAAAGACCGTGACGGCAGCATCCAGAAGCGCAACGCCAGCTCCGGCCTGGGCGGCACCATGCGGCTGGGCGCGCAGAGCTCCGACGTCAAGCCCGGCACTTTGGCGCACCAGATCTACGGGCCCGTGGTCACCGAACGCCACCGCCACCGCTATGAGGCCAACGTCAATTACCTGGACCAGCTGCAGGCCGCGGGCCTGGTGATCAGCGCGCTGACGCAGACCGAAAAGCTGACCGAAATCGTCGAACTGCCGCGCGAGCAGCACCCCTGGTTCATGGGCGTGCAGTTCCACCCCGAATTCAAGAGCACGCCTTGGGGCGGCCACCCGCTTTTCACCAGTTATGTGAAAGCCGCGCTGGACCAGAATGCGCGGCGTGCGGCCGAGCCGGTGAAGGCGGCGGCATGAGCCGGCGCACGGCCGACCGAAGCCGGCTCACGCCCTTGGGGGGCGGGCGCGAAGCGACCTGGGGGCTCGCATGAAGCTGTGCGGATTTGATGTCGGCATCGACAAGCCCTTCTTCCTGATCAGCGGCCCTTGTGTCGTCGAAAGTGAACAGCTGCAGATGGACGTGGCCGGGCGGCTGCAGGAAATCACGCGCGAGCTGGGCATTCCCTTCATCTTCAAGAGCAGCTACGACAAGGCCAACCGCAGCAGCGGCAGCACCTTCCGTGGCCCGGGCATGGAGCGCGGGCTGGAGATCCTGGCCAAGGTCAGGCGCGAGCTGAAGGTGCCCATCCTGACCGATGTGCACGACGAGTCGCAGATCGCTGCCGTCTCTGCCGTGGTGGACGTGTTGCAGACACCCGCCTTCCTGTGCCGCCAGACCGATTTCATCCGCGCCGTGGCCCAGAGCGGCCGGCCGGTGAATATCAAGAAGGGACAGTTCCTGGCGCCGCACGACATGAAAAACGTGATCGCCAAGGCGCGTGCGGCGGCCCAGGAAAAGGGCCTGCCCGAAGACAACTTCATGGCCTGCGAACGGGGCGCCAGCTTCGGCTACAACAACCTGGTGTCGGACATGCGCAGCCTGGCCATCATGCGCGAGACCGGTGCGCCGGTGGTCTTCGACGCCACGCACAGCGTGCAGCTGCCCGGCGGGCAGGGCACCAGCAGCGGCGGCCAGCGCGAGTTTGTGCCGGTGCTGTCACGCGCTGCGGTCGGTGTTGGCGTTGCGGGCCTCTTCATGGAAACCCATCCCGACCCTGCCAATGCCATGAGCGATGGCCCGAACGCCGTGCCTCTGAGGCACATGAAGGCGCTGCTGGAGCAGTTGCTGGCGCTGGACCGGGTGGTCAAGCAACAACCCCTGCTCGAAAACGACTTCAGCTGCTGAAAGAGACGCATGCCCGTCGCCTACCTCGTCGTCGAATCGCAGATCACCGACCCCGAAGCCTTCAAGGCCTACATGGCCGCTTCGCCTGCCGTGGCCAAGGCTTTCGGGGCTGAATACCTGGTGCGTGGCGGCCGCATGGCCGTGCTGGAAGGTGACTGGCAACCGCCACGCCTGACGGTGCTGCGCTACCCCAGTTTCGAAAGCGCCAAAGCCATGTACGACAGCCCGGGGTACGCGGCAGCGCGCGCGCTGCGCCACGGCGCCACGGCCTGCTTCAACATGGTGCTGGTCGAAGGCGTGGACGCGCCGGTCTGAACGACTGCGACTGCAGCACACAACAATTCAAGCAACCCCGAGGAACAAGAATGAGCGCCATCGTTGACATCGTGGGCCGGGAAATCCTGGACAGCCGCGGCAACCCCACCGTCGAATGCGACGTGCTGCTGGAAAGCGGCACCATGGGCCGCGCGGCCGTGCCTTCTGGCGCCAGCACCGGCAGCCGCGAAGCCATCGAGCTGCGCGACGGCGACACGAGCCGTTACCTGGGCAAGGGTGTGCTGAAGGCGGTGGAGCACATCAACACCGAGATCAGCGAATCGATCATGGGGCTGGATGCGTCGGAGCAAGCCTTCCTGGACAAGACCCTGATCGACCTGGACGGCACCGACAACAAGAGCCGCCTGGGCGCCAACGCCACCTTGGCCGTGAGCATGGCCGTGGCCCGCGCGGCGGCCGAAGAAAGTGGCTTGCCGCTGTACCGCTACTTCGGCGGCATGGGCCGCATGAGCCTGCCGGTGCCGATGATGAACGTCATCAATGGCGGCGCGCACGCCAACAACAACCTGGACCTGCAGGAGCTGATGATCATCCCGGTGGGCGCACCCACCTTTCGCGAAGCGCTGCGTTATGGCGCCGAAGTCTTTCACGCGCTGAAGAAGATCATCGACGCCAAGGGCATGCCCACCAGCGTGGGCGACGAAGGCGGTTTTGCGCCCAATGTGGCCAGCCATGAAGCGGCCATCCAGCTGATCCTGGAAGCCATCGACAAGGCCGGCTACACCGCGGGTGAGCAGATCGCGCTGGGCCTGGACTGCGCGGCCAGCGAGTTCTACAAGGATGGTAGATATCACCTGGAAGGCGAAGGCCTGCAGCTGACAGCCGCCGAGTGGACCGACATCCTGGCCACCTGGGTCGACAAGTACCCCATCATCAGCATTGAAGACGGCATGCATGAAGGCGACTGGGACGGCTGGAAGCACCTGAACACGCGCCTGGGCAAGAAGGTGCAGCTGGTGGGCGACGATCTGTTCGTCACCAATACGAAGATCCTGCAGCGCGGCATCGATGAAGGCGTGGCCAATTCGATCCTGATCAAGATCAACCAGATCGGCACGCTGACCGAAACCTTCTCGGCCATCGAGATGGCCAAGCGCGCGGGCTGGACCAACGTCATCAGCCACCGCAGCGGCGAGACCGAAGACAGCACCATCGCCGACATCGCCGTGGGCACCAATGCCGGGCAGATCAAGACGGGCTCGCTGTCGCGATCGGACCGCATCGCCAAGTACAACCAGTTGCTGCGCATCGAGGAAGACCTGGGCGACGTCGCCAGCTACCCCGGCCGCGCGGCGTTCTACAACCTGCGTTGAACCGGGCAGGCTGACCGACATGCGCTGGGCCCCGCTGATCATCGGTGCACTGCTGGCGGTGGTGCAGGCCGACCTGTGGTTCGGCAAAGGCAACCTGCCCTATGGCATGAGCCTGCGCCAGCAACTGGCGGCACAGCAGCAGGCCAACGCCCAGGCGCGCGACCGCAATGCCCAGGCCGTGGCCGAGGTGGCCGACCTGAAGGAAGGACTGGAGATGGTCGAGGAGACCGCCCGCGCCGAACTCGGCATGCTGCGGCCGAACGAGATCCTGGTGCATGTGGCAGCGCGGCCGGCCCCGGCGCGGTGACGGAGAACGCCGCCGCATTCGCGGAGGCTCATGACGTCCCCGCGTTCGCGGCGAATCACGACATCACCGCATTCGCGGTGGGACCCTGAGGATGCTCGACACCCTGCTGCACGCGGCGCGGCCGCTGCTGGCGCCGGCCTTCACGCTGTGGGGCAGCCCGGCCACCTGGCTGGAACTGGTGGCTTTCGCCTTGGCCTTGCTGATGGTGGCTTGCAACCTGCGCGTCAACCCCGCGGCCTGGCCATTGGCCATCGCCAGTTCGCTGCTGTATGCGCTGCTCTTCGCCGATGCCCGGCTGTACGGCGCGGCCGGGCTGCAATTCGCCTTCATTGCGGTGGCGCTGTGGGGCTGGTGGCAGTGGCTGCGCGGCACCGGGGCTGATGGCGCGGCGCTGAGGGTGCAGGTGATGACGCCGCGGCAGCGTGCGCTGGCCGCAGCCGCGACCCTGGCCGCCTGGCCGCTGCTGGCCCTGCTGCTCGACCGCGCTACCGACAGCGACGTGCCCTGGCTCGACGCCCTGCCCACCGTGGCCAGCATCACCGGGCAGATCCTGCTGGGGCGCAAATTGCTGGAAAACTGGGCCGTCTGGCTCGGCGTGAACCTCTTCAGCGTCGGCTTGTTTGCGCTGAAGGGCCTGTGGCTGACGGTCATCCTGTATGCCCTCTTCGCCGTGCTTTCGGCCGTCGGCTGGCGCGTCTGGTCGCGGCGGCTGGCGGCCGAAGCCGTCCAGCGCTGAAGCCGATGGCCCAGGCTCTGTGCATCGCCATCGTCGGCGCCGAGAGCACCGGCAAGACCGCGCTGGCGCAGGCCCTGGCCGCGCGCCTGGCGCAGGACACGGGCCTGAAGGTCGCCTGGGTGCCCGAATGGCTGCGCCACTGGTGCGACGCCACTGGGCGCACGCCGCAACCGCAGGAGCAGGCGGCGATTGCACGCGCGCAGCACGAACGCATCAACGCGGCGGCGGCCACGCACGACGTGGTCGTCTGCGACACGACGGCGCTGATGACGGCTGTCTACAGCCGCCTGCTGTTCGACGACCGCAGCCTGGAGGCGCGCGCCATCACCTTGCAACGGCGCATGGCGCTGACGCTGTTGACGGCGCTGGACCTGCCCTGGGTGCCCGACGGCCACCAGCGAGACGGCCCGCAGGTGCAGGGCCCCGTGGATGCGCTGCTGCGCGAACTGCTGCTGGCGCACCGCCTGCCGTGGGCGCTGGTCAGTGGTGTCGGCGAGGCCCGGCTGGCCAGCGCCGTCGATGCCGTCGCGCCGCTGCTGCGTGTGGCGCCGGCACCGCGGCGCGGCCTGTTCACGCGCCTGCACGAACGCAACGCCCGCCAGGAAGCCCGCGCCTGGGCCTGCGCCGATTGCGACGACCCGGCCTGCGAGCGGCGCGCGCACCGAGCGGGGTGATAGCGGCGGGCCGAATGGGCTATTGCACCAACCCCGGCGTCGGCGGCGTTTCGCGCCCGGGCGTGAACATCGCACCCACGTCGACCGCGTCGAAGCGGTACTTCAGCCCGCAGAACTCGCAGCCCACCTCGACCACGCCGCGCTCGGCGATCAGGCTGTCGCTCTCGTCGCGGCCCAGGCCCTGCAGCATGCCGCGCACGCGCTCGCGGCTGCAGCTGCAGGCAAATCGCGGCTGGGCCAGCGGGTCGGGCGCAAACACTCGCAGCGTCTCTTCCCAGAACAGCCGGTGCAGGATGCGCTCAGGCTCCAGCGTCAGCAGTTCTTCCCGCGTCAGCGTCGCAGCCAGCGTGGCGATGCGGTTGTAGGCCTCGTTCAGGCCGATCTCGTCCTCGTTGCGCGATGACTCCGCCTGGCCCTCGAGGTTGCCCTGGCCCTGCACCGGCAGGCGCTGGATCAGCAGCCCGGCAGCGACCTGGCCGTCGGCCGCCAGCACCAGGCGCGTGTCGAGCTGCTCGCTTTGCAGCATGTAGTGCTCCAGCACCTGCTGCACCTGCTGCAGCGGTTCGCGCCGGTCGCCATGCAGCGGCACCACACCCTGATAGGGCTGCTGGCCGGGAAGGCGCTCGCGCGGGTCCAGCGTGATGGCGCAGCGGCCGCGACCGTGCTGGTTCACCAGCGCCTCCAGCGTGGCGCCCGGCGGTACGGCCCCGACCACGGTGGCCGTGGCGCGAAAGCTCAGTTCGGGCTGCACCTCCGCCACCGCCAGCTTGACCGGGCCGTCACCATGCAGTTGCAGCAGCAGCGCGCCCTTGAACTTGATGTTGGCCTGCATCAGCACGCCGGCCGCCGCCAGCTCGCCAACCAGGCTGCGCACCTCGGGCGCAAATTCGCGCCCTTCGCCGTCGTCGTCGATGCCGCTGCCGCGGCGGGCCAGCAATTCCTGCCAGCCGTCGGTCAGGCGCACCAGCATGCCGCGCACCGGCAGACCCTCGAACAGGAACTTGACCAGACGCGACATCAGTCCACGCGCCTCAGGCCGGTGGCAAAGAGCCGCGCCTTTTCGACGTAATGCAATGCGCCTGCATCCATGCGGGCGATGTGCTCGGGGCTCAGCACGCGCACCGCCTTGGCCGGGCTGCCCAGGATCAGCGAGCCGTCCGGAAAATCTTTCCCCTCGGTCACCACCGCACCCGCCGCGACCAGGCAGTGGCGGCCGATCTTGGCGCCGTTCAGCACTACGGCCTGGATGCCGATGAGCGCGCCGTCACCGATGCTGCAGCCATGCAGCATGGCCTGGTGGCCGACGGTCACGCTCTCGCCCAGGGTCAGCGGAGATCCCATGTCGGTGTGCAGCACGGCGCCTTCCTGCACATTGCTGCGCGCGCCCAGCGTGATCCACTCGTTGTCGCCGCGCAGCACGGCGCCGAACCAGACGCTGGCCTCGTCGCCCAGGGCCACGCGGCCGATGACCCGCGCCGTGTCGGCGACCCAGACGTCGCGCCCCAGGCGCGGTGTGTCGTCGCCGAGTTGATAGATCGCCAAGTGCAGCCCCTTCGTCGTGTGAACTTCAAATGAATCGAGAATTCTAGGGATGGAACTTCGACGCCTGTGCCTGGAGGCCTTGCAAGGCACAGACCCTGCCGCCAAGGCCCAGGCCACACGGGCTTTGCAGGTCCGTTCGGCGGGCCTGCCCGTGGACTCGACGGCCGACTTGCCGGCGCCCGCCGTGCTGCCCGGCCGGCCGTCCCGCCCGCGCCTGGTGCCGCCATCCCAGGTGGCGCAGCGTTCGCCCTTCACCGCCGCCGGGCGCGCGGCGTTGTTGCACGCGGTGGCGCACATCGAGTGCAACGCCATCGATCTGGCACTCGACGCGGTGTGGCGGTTCCCCGGTTTGCCCGAGGCCTACTACCGCGACTGGCTGCAGGTCGCCGCCGAAGAAGCCCTGCACTTCACGCTGCTGACGGACCACCTGGCCAGCCTGGGCACCACCTACGGCGACTTCGACGCCCATGACGGCCTGTGGGCGATGGTCGAGCGCACGGCCGGCGACGTCATCGCCCGCATGGCCCTGGTGCCGCGAACGCTGGAAGCGCGCGGTCTGGACGCCACACCGCCGATGCAGGCGCGGCTGCGCGCCGCCGGCGACCTGCGCGCGGTCGAGATCCTGGACGTGATCCTGCGCGACGAAGTCGGCCATGTCGCCATCGGCAACCGCTGGTATCGCTGGCTGTGCCAACGCGACGGCCTCGACCCGGTGGCGCATTACGCAGGGCTGGCGCAACATTACCGGGCGCCGCGGCCGCGCGGCCCTTTCAATGTCGAGGCACGGCAGCGCGCGGGCTTCGACGCCGCAGAGATCGCCGCCTTGCTGGCCCCCACCGCAGGCCCGGACACACCCTCGGCCTGAACCTGAACCCATGAACGTGAACCCTGTCACATGCGCATTACACTCGCCCGCTCCATCGGCCGCTCTGCAAACACCATGCGCTCACTGACCACCCGCCGCTTCCTCCAGATCGCCGGCCTCACGGCAGCCGGCCTCCTGCTTGCCGCCTGCGGCAAGAAGGAAGAGGCGCCCGCGCCGACCCCGGTGGCGTCGGCCCCGGCACCCGCGCCGATGAAGGTCTACGTGGTGGGCACCGACGCCGCCTACGCGCCCTTCGAGAGCCAGAACGAGAAGGGCGAGATCGTCGGCTTCGACATCGAGGTCGTCCAGGCCATTGCCGCCAAGGCCGGTTTCGAGGTCAAGTTCGTCAATACCCCCTGGGAAGGCATCTTCAATGCCCTGGGTCAGGGCGACCGCGACATGGTGGTCTCGGCGGTGACGATCACCGACGAGCGCAAGCAGACGATGGACTTCAGCGACCCGTACTTCGACGCGGCGCAACTGATCGCGGTGAAGGAAGACAGCAAGGTCGCCAAGTTCGCCGACTTGAAGAAGAGGAAGGTGGGCGTGCAGACCGGCACCACCGGCGACGAAGCCGTGAGCAAGTTGCTGGGCAAGACCAGCACCAACATCAAGCGCTTCGAGAGCACCCCCCTGGCGCTGAAAGAACTGGAAGCCGGTGGCGTCGATGCCGTGGTCGCCGACAACGGCGTGGTCGTGCATTACGTGGCCAACAACCCGGGCGGAAAGTTCAAGACCGTGGCCGACACCGAGTTCGTGCCCGAGCAGTACGGCGTCGCCATCAAGAAGGGCAATGCCGAATTGCTGGCCCTGTTGAACAAGGGCCTGGCCGACATCAAGGCCGACGGCACTTACGCCGCCATCTACAGCAAGTACTTCGGCGCGCCCCCGGCGGCCCCGGCCCCGGCGGCTTCGAAGTAAGTCCCGCACCAAGACGCCGGCCCGATGGATCTTCGCTGGGAGATTCTTGCCGGCTACGGGCCGCTTTTCGCCAGCGGCCTTTTGATGACGATCCAGCTGACCTTGGTCGCCATCGGCGTCGGAATGTTGCTGGGCATCGTCTTCGGACTCGTCAGCACGTCCCGCGACGCGCCCGCCCCGGCCACCTGGCCTGCGCGGGCGTTGCTGCATATAGCGCGGGCGGTGACGGTGGCCTACGTCACCTTCTTTCGCGGCACGCCGCTGTTCGTGCAGATCCTGCTGGTGCACTTTGCGTTGATGCCCACGCTGGTGCACCCGGACCACGGCTTGCTGCTTTCTGGTGAGCTGGCGCGCACCTTCAGGCAGGAGCACGGCGCCTTCTTCAGCGGCTGTGTCGCACTGAGCCTGAATGCCGGCGCCTACCTCAGCGAGATCTTCCGCGCCGGCATCCAGAGCATCCACCGCGGCCAGACCCAGGCCGCGTACAGCGTCGGCCTGACCCACTCCCAGTCCATGCGCTTCGTGGTGCTGCCGCAGGCCTTCCGGCGCATGGTGCCGGCGCTGGTGAATGAGGGCATCACGCTGATCAAGGACAGCTCCCTGGTCAGCGCCATTGGCCTGGCCGAACTGGCGCTGGCGGCGCGCACCGTCGCCGGCGCCTATTCGCGCTACTGGGACCCTTACCTGGCGATCTCGGCCATGTACCTGGTGCTGACGCTGACGCTGTCGCTGCTGGCCAGGCGGCTGGAAGCACCTTCGCATCTGCGCGGACGCTGAGCCCGGCCCTGCGCTCGCCATTTCGTCCGTTTGACAAGTGTTGCGCGGATGCTGCGCCGCAGCGTGTTTTTCGACATCGATGGCTGCGGCCCGCGGGTAATCACTGAGCGCCCACATAGACTTCCACGGTGCGTCCGGGAAAGTCCGGTCCGCCTTTGTAAATCTGTACCAGAGAGGAACTCAATGAAGCAAACCCTGATCGTCGCCGCCGTTGCCCTGCTTGCCGCCGGCTCCGCCGCCGCGCAGAGCAGCGTCACCATCTATGGCCGTTTGAACGTCACGGCCGAAGCCCTGAAGGTCAACGGCGTGTCCACCGAGCAGCTCGTCAACAACGCCTCCCGCCTGGGCTTTCGCGGCACGGAAGACCTGGGTGGCGGCCTGAAGGCCGGCTTCCTGCTGGAACACCGCTTCAACGTCGACACCGGCACCGTCACCGGCGACTTCTACGCCGGCGACTCGCTGGTTTCGCTGTCGGGTGGTTTCGGCCAGATCCGCCTGGGCCGCATCACCAGCGAGGCCTACTACGCCACGGCTGACTACATCAGCCTGAACAACCACGACACCGGCACCTCGGCCGATGCGCTGTACGCCTACCTGGGCAACAACAAGAACAAGATCGCCTACAACACGCCTGACATGGGCGGCCTGGTGTTCCACGCCTCGGTCAGCGCCGGTGAAGGCGTGACCACCCGCGGCTACGACTTCGCTGCCGTCTACGACAGCGGCCCGCTGCATCTGGGTGCCGGCTATGAGAAGCAGGGAAATGCCAACCAGTACGCCGTCCGCGGCCTGTACGAACTGGGCGCGGTCACCCTGGGCGGCTACATCCAGCGCGACAAGAACGGCTACATCGCCAACGGTGGCAACCGCACCACCTGGCGCGTGACGGGCATGTACACCATGGGCGCTTCCGAACTGCACGCCGGCTACGGCGCGGCCAGCAAGTACAGCAACACC
>JBBRCN010000050.1:0-29534 GCA_038204775.1 Burkholderiales bacterium
AACTGACTCGCCGCAGGTGTTTGAGCGTAGAGAGCGAAGCGAACGAAGCGAGTTCTGCGGCGGGGCCACGGGAACGAGCATCGCAGGGAAGTCGGCGCGCAGCGCCGACCGCCGAACATAAGCGCCGCAGCCAAGCCAAGCACGCCTTTGCTTGGGGACCAAGCAAGCAAGCAAGCGAGCGAAAAGCATCAAACGGATAGACGAACAAACGTCAGCAGCGGGCCAATCGTTGAAGCTCATCCGCCGGCAAATCTGTGGCGTTGAGTTTCTCTTCAAGGTCGCCTGGACGGACGAATGACCGACCGCAAAGGGCCGAGAGCCGCCAGATAAAGCAGGCACCGGAGAGCCACCTTTGCGAACCTGGGGGTTGTCACCGCCACTTGACCGCCATAGGCAGGTTTCGCACAGTGCGAGCGGCCTGGCGGGAGCAGGCGCTGCGGTTTCGCATTGCCGGAGCCATATTTCATAATATGGAATGTAGTCACGCTGCACCGCAGCAAAATTCGCCATCTGGAAGAAACGAGTTTCACATAGTGCAATCTACGTCCTAAGTCATTGATTTAATTGGATTCATTCTTTTGTCTTATATAAGACATAAGTCTCTACAGCCGACCCCGTTGGCGCTACGCTAGACCTTGTTTCGAACCCTTAGCCACACCGGAGCCCCAGATGACTCAAACCACCCGCGAACAACAAGCCGCCGCCCTGCAGAAGGACTGGAACGAAAACCCCCGCTGGAAAGGCATTGATCGCGGCTACACCGCCGCCGACGTGGTGCGCCTGCGGGGCAGCCTGCCCATCGAACACACGCTGGCCAAGCGCGGCGCTGAAAAGCTGTGGGCCCTGTTGCACAGCGAACCCTTCGTCAACAGCCTGGGCGCGCTGACGGGCAACCAAGCCATGCAGCAAGTGAAGGCCGGCCTGAAGGCCATCTACCTGAGCGGGTGGCAAGTGGCCGGCGACGCCAACAGCAACGGCGAGATGTACCCTGATCAGAGCCTGTATTCGGTCGATTCGGTGCCCAAGGTCGTGAAGAAGATCAACGCCACCTTCAAGCGTGCTGACGAAATTCAGTGGAGCGAAGGCAAGAACGATATCGACTACTTCGCGCCCATCGTGGCCGATGCCGAAGCCGGCTTCGGCGGTGTGCTGAACGCCTTTGAGCTGATGAAGGCGATGGTCGAAGCCGGTGCTGCTGGTGTGCACTTCGAAGACCAACTGGCCGCGGCCAAGAAGTGCGGCCACATGGGCGGCAAGGTGCTGGTGCCCACGCGTGAAGCGGTGGCCAAGCTCATTTCGGCCCGGCTGGCCGCCGACGTGATGGGCACGCCCACCGTCCTGCTGGCCCGCACCGACGCCGAGGCCGGCGACCTGGTGACGAGCGACATCGATGACAACGACAAGCCCTTCACCACCGGCGAACGCACCGTCGAAGGCTTCTTCCGCACCCGCAATGGCATCGAACAAGCCATCAGCCGCGGCCTGGCCTACGCGCCATATGCCGACCTGATCTGGTGCGAAACCGGCAAGCCCGATCTGGCCTTCGCGAAGCGCTTTGCCGACGCCATCCACGCCAAATTCCCGGGCAAGCTGCTGGCCTACAACTGCAGCCCCAGCTTCAACTGGAAGAAGAACCTGGACGACGCCACCATCGCCAAGTTCCAGCGTGAACTGGGTGCCATGGGGTACAAGTTCCAGTTCATCACGCTGGCCGGTTTCCACAGCCTGAACTACAGCATGTTCGAACTGGCCTACGGCTACGCGCGCAACAACATGAGCGCCTTCGTCGAACTGCAAGAAAAGGAATTTGCGGCTGCCGAGCGTGGCTTCACCGCCGTCAAGCACCAGCGCGAAGTGGGCACCGGTTACTTCGATGCCGTGACCACCACCATCGAGCGCGAAGCTTCCACCGCCGCGCTGAAAGGCAGCACCGAAGACGAGCAGTTCTTCGACGCCAAACACGGCTGATCCCGGCATCACGTCGTCCAAAGACAAAGCCCGGCATCTGCCGGGCTTTTTTCTTGTTCTGTTGCTGCGGGCGGCCACTGAAGCCCAGGCGAAGCTCAGCCGAAGCTCATGCGCTGTGCCCAGCACCGCGTTGGCGCCACAGCACCAGGCCGGCCAGCAGCACGGCAGACAGCAGCAGCACCAGCAGGAATGCCGGCGACGCCAGCTGGCGCACGGCGGCCAGCCAGTCGGCTGCCGCCCAGGCCGGCAGGGCTTGCAGCACGGCCATCGGGTCTTCGTTGGCATCGATCTTCAGGCCCTTGCCGCTGGCCCCGACCAAAGCCACCGCGGCTTCTGAGAACACCCGCCCCAGGGCCTGCAACAACCACGGCTGGCCGAACACCTGGGCCAGCACCGAGCCGCCCACGCCCAGCGCCACCGCCACCACCGGCAGGCCCCAGCGCTTGAAAAGTGCGTTGCTCAACATGGCCAGCAGCAGCACCGGCAGCAGCCACAGCGTGGCCATGGGCAGACCGGCCATGACACGTGCCACCACCGCCAGCCCGGCGGCCAGCAATTGTCCCCAGGGCAGGGCAAACCAGCCCGACAGGCTTTCAAAGCGTGTCACGAGCAACAGCGACACCGCCACGCTGCTGATGAGCCCCACCACCAGCGCCGCGGCCGGCACCAGCAGCAGGTGCACCAACAGCGGGGTCACCAGGCTCTCTGTGTGACCGGTGGGCAGCGACATCCAGAACTCGATCGAGCGGTCGCCATGGTCGCGTCGGGGCGTGCCCACGGCGATGAAGATCGAGCTGATCCACAGGATCAGGAACATCACCGCCGTGGTGATGATCATCGCGATCAGGGCCACCATCAGCGCCAGGTCAGGGCCTGCCCTCGAAGTGACGTCGCTGTCGAACTCGACCTGGCCGAAGGTCAGCGGCAACACCGCCAGCGCCAATGGCACCAGCACCAGCAGGGCCCAGGCAAAGCGGTGCTGCAGCCATTCGCGCTGCATCAGGGGAAGAAGGTTGTTCATGGCATGGCTCCAAGTCTGGCCGTCGGACGGCCGACCAACAGGTCAGAAGAACAGGTCAGCAGAACGGGTCAGAAGTGGGTGCGGTCAAGTTCGGGCTTGCGCGTCAGCGCCACGAACAGGTCCACCAGGCTCGGACGCATGCGCTTGCCCAGCGCCTGCACATGGGGCGGCGGCTCGCCGTCGAACAGGGACGCCTGATTCATCGAGCCCGCACCCTGCACGCGGTACTTCAGCAGCGGGTGCGCGGCAGCCATCTGCTCGGCCACCGATGCATCGTGGCTCAGCGCCACGAAGCGGCGGTCCATGTCTTCCAGGCTGATGCTGAGCACCAGCTTGCCTTCGTTGAGCATCAGCACGTCGGACAGCAGCGACTCGATCTCTTCGACCTGGTGCGTGCTGATGAGCACACTGCGCTGGCCATCGCACCACTCGTCGATGAGCATCTCGTAGAAGGCCTTGCGCGACAGCACGTCCAGGCCCAGCGTGGGCTCGTCCAGGATCATCAACTGGGCGTCGATCGCCGCCACCAGCGCCAGGTGCGCTTGCGCGACCATGCCCTTGCTCAGCGACTTGACCTTGTCAGACAGCTTGACGCTGGTGCGCTTGAGCAGCGCCCGCGCCCGGTCGGCTGAAAACTTGGGGTGCAGGCCGCTCATCAGCGTGATCAGGTCTGACACGCGCGCCCAGCGCGGCAGGATGGCCACATCGGGGATGTAGCAGGCCGACTGCAGCAGTTGCACGCGCTGCTTCAGCGGGTTCAGGCCCAGCACGGTCAGCTCGCCCTGGGGCTGCGCCAGGCCGACCATGGCCTTCATGAGCGTGGTCTTGCCGGCACCGTTGTGGCCCAGCAGGCCCACGACGCGGCCCTTGGGGATGGTGAAGCTCACGTCGTCCACGGCGCGTTTGGCGCCGTAGCTCACGCTCAGGTTGCGGGCTTCGACGAGCGCGCTGTCTGTGGTCTCGGGTTTCATGCCCGCTCCTCCCAGTTGAGTTGTTCGGCGCCGATGCCCAGGCGGCGCAGCCGTTCTCTCAGGCGTGGCCATTCGGTGTGCAAGAAGCGCTCGCGTTCTGCGGCTTTGAGCCGATCGCGGGCGCCGGCTGTCACGTAAAGGCCCAGCCCGCGCCGGTTCTCCAGCAGGCCTTCGTCACCCAGGGCCTGCAAGGCGCGGTTGACGGTGAGCGGGTTCAGCAGGTAGCGCCCGGCCAGCGCCCGCACCGAGGGCATGGCTTGGCCTTCGATGGGTTCGCCGTCCAGCAGCTGCGCGGCCAGGATGTCGGCCAGCTGCTGGTAGATGGGTTGTTTCTGATCCCAGGTCTGCATGGTGCGCCTGTTGGTGTGTTGCTGATGTAGCACACCATATCAGCGGCGCTGCAAGCGCCTAGCCGCTTGCGACGGTCTGCAGACCGGCGCGATCAGGTGCAGCGGGGCGGGAAGCGCGGTGGGTGGCGATCACAGGCTGTCCAGCAGCATCTGACGGTATTCGTCGCGGCTGGCGATGCGCGGGTTGGTCTTGTGGCAGTGGTCGGCCATCGCGCCGTCGATGATGCGTTCGAACAGCGCTTCGGTCACACCCAGGGCGGCCAGCCCGCTGGGCAGGCCCAGGCGCAGGTTCATGTCGCGGATGGCCTCGGCCACCTGGGTGCCTTCGGCGTCGCAGCCGGCCAGGCCCATGGCCTGGGCCATGCGCGGCAGGCGGTTCTCGGAGCGGATGGACACGGCTTGCGCATTGAAGCGCACCACCGCAGGCAAGAACATCGCGTTGAGCGTGCCGTGGTGCAGCCGCGGGTTGACGCCACCCAGGCTGTGCGACAGCGAATGCACGCAGCCCAGGCCCTTCTGGAAAGCCATCGCGCCTTGCATGCTGGCGCTCATCATGTTCCAGCGTGCGGGCCGGTCCTGGCCGTCGCGCGTGGCGCGTTCGATGTGCGACCAGCCACGCGCCAGGCCATCCAGCGCAATGCCGTCGGCGGGCGGGTTGACCGCTGGCGCCATGAACGTTTCCAGGCAGTGTGCGATGGCGTCCATGCCGGTGGCGGCGGTCAGCATGGGGGGCAGGCCCAGCGTCAGGTCGGGGTCCAGCAAAGCCGCCTTGGGCACCAGGTGCCAGCTGTGGAAACCCAGCTTGCGGCCGTCATCGACGATCAGGATGGCGCCGCGCGCCACCTCGCTGCCGGTGCCGGCGGTGGTGGGCACGGCAATGATCGGCGCCACGCGTTCGGTGATGCGGGGGCTGCCGCCTTCGATGGTGGCGTAGGTCTTCAGCGCGCCATCGTGGGTGGCGGCAATCGCCACGCCCTTGGCCAGGTCGATGCTGCTGCCACCGCCCACGGCCACCAGGCCGTCGCACCCTTGCGCCTTGTAGACGGCCACGGCCGCGCGCACGGCAGCTTCGTCGGGGTTGGACGGTGTGGCGTCGAACACCGCGTGGGGCACTTCTTGCAAGGCGTCCAGCGCGTGCTGCAGCACACCGGCGGCACGCACACCGGCATCGGTCACCACCAGCGGTCGGCGCATGCCGGTGCGTTGGCATTCACCCGGCAGCAGTCGCACGGCGCCGTGTTCGATGTCGATCTGGGTGATGTACAGGATGCGCGCCATTTGTCTGTGTCTCGCTTGGGTTGTTGTGGGTGCTTCGGTGCCTGGAGGGAAAGTATGCTCTTGCTGCTTCGACGCTGGCCCCGGGAGCGTGGGCGGCAGCCGCCACTTTGCAACATGCATGAGAACCATGAAAAGAAGCGAATTCCGATTTTTAGAACCCCTGCGGGTGCGCTGGGCCGAAGTCGACATGCAGAAGATCGTCTTCAACGGCCACTACCTGATGTACGTCGACACCGCCGTGGCTGGCTACTGGCGGGCGCTGGCGCTGCCTTATCACGACACCATGGAAGGTCTGCAAGGCGATCTGTACGTGCGCAAGGTGACGCTGGAATACCTGGGCTCGGCGCGCTACGACGAACGACTGGCGGTGGGCATACGCTGCGGGCGCATCGGCAATTCTTCGCTGGTGTTCCACACGGCGGTCTTTCGCGGCGAGCAGGCCCTGGTGCACGGCGAACTGATCTATGTGTTTGCCGACCCGTCCACGCAGACCAGCAAGCCGCTGCCGGCGGCGCTGCGCGAACTGTTCACCGCATTCGAAGCCGGTGAGTCGGTCGTCGACGTGCGCCTGGGCACCTGGTCCGAACAGGGCGCAGCGGCACAGGCCCTGCGCCACCAGGTCTTTGCCGCCGAGCAGGGCATCGCCGCCGATCTGATGTCAGACGCGGCCGACGTCGACGCCGTGCATGCCTTGGCCTTCAACCGGTTGGGTGTGCCGCTGGCCAGCGGCCGGCTGCTGCAAACCGCACCCGGCGTGGCCAAGATCGGCCTCATGGCCACCGCAGCCACCGTGCGTGGCGCCGGGCTGGGCGCCAGCGTGCTGCTCGCGCTGATGGGCGCCGCCCGTGCGCGCGGCGACCACGAGGTGCTGCTGCACGCGCAGAACGGTGCCATCGGCTTTTACCTACGCGCAGGCTTCGCGCTGCACGGTGATGTGTTCCAGGAAGCCGGCGTGGCGCACCAGGAGATGCGGCGCCAGCTCTGAAGAGCCTTCAGCTCGCGGCCGGCACAAAAACTTCGACATGCCGCGGCCCCTGGCACCAGGCGGCTGCCGCCTGAGCGCCTTCCACGACGATGCGGGTGTGCAGGGTGGTGTCGATACCACCCGGCAGGGCGTAGGTTTCCATCAGGGTCGCTGGCCCGCCATCTTCATCGGCGCGTCTGAACAGCCGTGCCTGCAAATCAGGATGCTGCGCGCGCAGGGCCGACTGGAATTGCGTCATGGCCTGCACCGCCGACTGCAGCAGGTCGGCCTGGACATGCCAGTAGATAAAGAGTTCCCGGCTCACGCCTGATCTGCAGGGATGGTGTAGGGCAGGGCGGCCAGCCGCAACAGCGGTCCGTCAGGTGCGCTGGCGTGCAAACCGCCGCCATCCAAAGCAGACAGCTTCAGTTCCACCAGGGCCACCGGGCCGCTGCCGGGCAGGCTGCCGGCCAGCACCACCAGGCCTGCGGGCTGGCCGGGGTCGCCTGCGTTGAACACCTCTTGGCCAGGTTGCAGCAGCACATCGCTGTGCAGCACCTGCGCGCGCCGTTTCAGCGTGCCGCGGTAATGGCTGCGCGCGACGACCTCCTGGCCCGGGTAGCAGCCTTTCTGGAAACTGACACCACCCACCAGTTCGAGGTTGACCATCTGCGGTACGAACTTCTCCGACGTGACGGCCATCACACGCGCCACGCCGCTGCTGGCTTCCAGCCCCAGCCAGGTGTCGAGGTCCAGCGCGGAGGTGCCTGCGGGCTCGTCGCCGGCCCACAGCCAGCGCGCAACGGCAACACCATCGGCTGCACCGTCCGGCAGGCGCACCAAATCCAGCGGCCCTGTGTTCGTGCAGCCCCATGCCGCCAACGGCGACGCCATCGGCCCGACCAGACCCCACAGCGGCACCTCGGCACTGGCTTCGCTGAGCTTGCACTTGGCACGCAGCACAAACATCTGCAGCCGCTTCAGCACGGTCGGCAGCAAGTCGGCGCTGCAGGCCAGCAGCACGTCACCGTTGTCGCGTCCCCAGACCACGAAGGTGGCCAACAGCCGGCCCTTGACCGAGCAATAGCCGGCCAGCCGGGCGTGTCCGGCTTCCAGGTGTTCGATGTCCTGCGTCAGCTGGCCGTGAAGGAACTTGCGCGCTTCTTCCCCGGCGGCACGGATCACACCCCAGTCGTGAAGTCGAATGGCGCGAGTGCCGCTGGGTGCGGCGGTGGGCAGGTCGGCAGAGGAAGGGCTCATGCCCTCATTATCATGAGCCGCCTATGGCGCACCAATCATTGGGGTCTCGACTGCTGCTGACCTTGCTGGGGCTGTCGGTCGTGTTGCTGCTGCTGGCTGCGGCAGCAGCCGCAAGCGCCTGGATTTGGCTGGAACGCCCATTGCCGTTGGCCGGAGCGTCGGCCGAGTTGTCCATCGAACCCGGCGCCACACCCCGCGAAGTGGCCCAGTTCTGGGTGGATGCCGGTGTGCAGACCCACCCGCGCCTGCTGTACGAGTGGTTCCGCTGGTCGGGGCAAGCCCGCCGCATCCGCGCCGGCAGTTATGAAATCGACGCCGGCACCTCACCCCGCGGCTTGCTGGCCAAGCTGGTGCAGGGCGACGAAACGATGGAGCGTGTGCGCTTCATCGAAGGCTGGACCGTGCGCCAGTTGCGCGCCGCACTGGCCCAGGCGTCCCACCTCAAGCCCGCGACCGCTGGCATGAGCGATGCCCAGCTGATGGCCGCCCTGGGCTCGCCCGAACAGGCCGCCGAAGGCCGCTTCTTTCCCGATACCTACGTCTACAGCCGTGGCGTCAGCGACCTCACCGTGCTGCGCCGCGCGCACAAGGCGCTGCAGCAGCGCCTGGACGAGGTGTGGGCCGAAAAGCCGCCCGACTCGCCCTTGAAGAGCCCTGCCGACGTGCTGAAGCTGGCCAGCATCGTCGAAAAGGAAACCGGCCTGGCCGCCGACCGTGGCCTGGTGGCCGGTGTCTTCATCAACCGTCTGCGCATCGGCATGCCATTGCAGACGGACCCCACGGTGATCTACGGTTTGGGCGAGAAGTTCGACGGCAACCTGCGCAAGCGCGACCTGCTGGCTGACACGCCTTACAACACCTACATCCGGGGCGGTCTGCCGCCCACGCCCATCGCATTGCCGGGCATGGCTTCCTTGCGCGCGGCGGTGCGGCCACAGCCCACCAAGGCGCTGTACTTCGTGGCCCGAGGCGACGGCAGCAGCGTCTTCAGCGACAACCTGGCCGACCATAATCGCGCGGTGAACAAGTACCAGCGCGGCGGCCCATGACCGCCCAGATAACGCCAGGCCGCTTCATCTCCTTCGAAGGCATCGACGGCGCCGGCAAGAGCACCCACATCGAAACCCTGGCGCAGTGGATCCGCGACCGCGGCCACCAGGTGCTGCTGACACGTGAACCCGGTGGCACGCCGCTGGCTGAACAGTTGCGCGAACTGGTGCTTCACCAGCCCATGGACCCGCTGACCGAAGCACTGCTCGTGTTTGCCGCAAGGCGCGACCACCTGATCCAGCGGATCCTGCCCGCACTGGCGCAGGGCGTGACGGTGTTGTGCGACCGTTTCACCGACGCCAGCTTTGCTTATCAAGGCGGTGGCCGTGGCTTCGACCTGGACGTGCTGACCCAGCTGGAAAACTGGGTCCAGCAGGGCCGCCAGCCCGATCTGACGGTGTGGTTCGACCTGCCCGCGGCCACCGCCGCCACACGGCGCGGCGCGGCCCGTGCCCCCGACCGCTTCGAAGCCCAGGATCAGGCCTTTTTCGAGCGGGCCATCGCCGGCTATGAAAAGCGCCGCCAGCAGATGCCCGAGCGCTTTGTGCGTATCGACGCGCAGGGCGCAAGAAACATCGTCTGGCGTCAGATCGAAGCCGCCTTGCAAAGCCGCCCATGGTGGTAAGCGAAGACGGCATGCTGCCGCTGCCCTGGCTGACCCAGCCGCTCGCGAGCGTGCTGGACAAACACCGTGGCCATGCGCTGCTGGTGCACGGCAACGACGGCGTCGGCATGCTGCCCTTCGCGCTGACGCTGGCACAAGCCTGGCTGTGTGAGTCCGAAGCCCGTGGTCCGGCAGCACTGCGCCCCTGCGGCCGCTGCGGCAGCTGCCATCTGGTGCAGTCGCACCTGCACCCCGACCTGCAGGTGCTGATGCCCGAAGTGCTGCGCCGCCAGCATGCCTGGTTGCGGGTGGACGACAAGCCCGAAGGCGATGACAAACGCAAACCCAGCAAGCAGATCCGCATCGCTGAAGTGCGCAGCGTCATCGACTGGGTCTTCAAAACCAGCGCCCGCGGCCGCGGCAAGGTGGTCGTGCTGCACCCGGCCGAGGCGCTGAACGTGCAAGCCGCCAACGCCCTGCTCAAGACGCTGGAAGAACCACCGCCCGGCACCCGGCTGGTGCTGACCACATCCGACCCCGCCCTGCTGCTGCCCACCGTGCGCAGCCGCTGCCAGCACCTGCGGCTGGCAGCACCACCGGCTGCTGAGGCCCAGGCCTGGCTGGCGGGGCAGGGCGTGGTGCAGGGTGACGTGCTGTTGGCCGCCAGCAGCGGCCGGCCGCTGGACGCTTGGGCGCTTTCGCAGGGCGGTGTGCAAGCCGAACAATGGCGTGCGCTGCCCGCGGCCGTGGCGCGCGGACAAGCCGGCGCGCTGCAAGGCTGGCCGCTGCCGCGTGTGCTGGATGCCTTGCACAAGCTGTGTCATGACGCGATGGCGGCGGCCAGCGGCGCCACGCCACGCTACTTTCCGCCGGGCAGCGTGCCGGCGGGTGCATCCATGGCGGCGCTGTCGGCCTGGTCGCTCGAACTGGGCCGCGTCACGCGCCACGACGATCACCCCTGGAACGAGGGCCTGATGCTTGACGCGCTGCTGGCCGCCGGTGCGCGCGCTTTGCGAGCAACTGCGCCAGATGCCACGGCTGTCGGGGCTGAACGGGCCATACAGGGCCGGCCGGGCGGCCCGCGATGAGTCCCGGGTTAGCTACACTGGACGCATGAACGATCGAGTTCCCACCCGCACTGGCGGCCTTGGCCCCCCTGTCGTGCCCGGCCAGGCCAGCACGAGTGGTGCTGCCCGGCCCAGCGTCATCCAGTTGGTGTTTCGCGAAAAGGGTGCGCTGTACGCGGCCTACATGCCGCTGCTTACCGAAGGTGGCCTGTTCGTGCCCACCACACGTGAGTACAAGCTGGGCGAGGACATCTACCTGCTGCTGTCTCTGCCTGACGACCCGCAGCGTTTTCCGGTGGCCGGCAAGGTGTCCTGGATCACACCGGCCAACACGTCGGGCGGGCGCACCCAGGGCGTGGGGGTGCGCTTCCCCAACGACGACAAGTCGCGGCAGCTGAAGATCAAGATCGAAGAGATCCTGGGCACCAGCATCTCGTCGTCCAAGCCGACGCAGACGCTTTGACACCGCGCAGCCTGGCGTTGTGGCCAGGCATCAGCGCATGGCGCCGACATGTACGTTGATTCCCACTGCCACCTGAGCTTTCCTGGCCTGCACGACCGCCTGCCCGACATTCGGCGCGAGATGCAGACGGCGGGCGTTGACCGCGCCTTGTGCATCTGCACCACGCTGGAAGAGTTCGACACCGTGCACGCGCTGGCACTGGACCACGACAACTTCTGGGCCACGGTGGGCGTGCACCCCGACAACGAAGGTGTGCAGGAGCCCACGCTGGAAGATCTGGTACAGCGTGCGGCCCTGCCGCGGGTGGTGGCCATCGGCGAAACGGGACTGGACTACTACCGGCTCAACGGCCGTACCGTGGACGACATGGCCTGGCAGCGTGAGCGCTTCCGCGTCCACATCCGCGCCGCACGGACCACAGGCCTGCCGCTGGTGGTGCACACCCGCAGCGCCAGCGCCGACACGCTGGCCGTGTTGGCCGAAGAAGGGCAGGGTCAGGTGAAGGGCGTCTTCCACTGTTTTACCGAAACGGTGGCGGTGGCAAAGGCAGCCCTGGATCTGGGGTTTCACATTTCGTTTTCGGGCATCCTGACTTTCCGAAACGCCGCCGAACTGCGCGATGTGGCCCGCCTGGTGCCGTTGGACCGCTGCCTGATCGAGACCGACAGCCCCTACCTGGCACCCGTACCGCACCGTGGCAAAGTCAACCAACCGGCCTGGGTGAGCCACGTCGCGGCCGCGCTGGCTGAACTGAAGCAGTTGCCGGTTGAAGCGGTGGCGCTGGCCACCAGCAGCAACTTCGAAAAGCTGTTTTCGCGCACCGTCAGCTCGTCAGACAGGAGCCTTTCATCATGAGACCTTACTTTAGATATGCGATCTATCTAGCTGCTGTTGTATGTTTTTCTTCGTCTCATGCCGATCCGGCAGTGGACTTTTTTCGGGCCGTCAACATCGATAACGAACGGACTGTGAAATCGCTTCTGGCCGATGGCTTGGACCCCAACACCCCAAACCCGCAGGGCCAGGTGGGCCTGTTCCTGGCCATGCGTGACGAGTCGCCCAAGGTGGCCGCCGTGCTGCTGGCACACCCCGCCGTGCGCGTCGATGCGACCACGCCGGCGGACGAAACGCCGTTGATGATGGCTTGCCTGCGCGGCAGCACCGAGTGGGCGACGAAGCTGCTGGACCGTGGCGCCGCCATCAACCGCAAGGGCTGGACGCCTTTGCACTACGCCGCCAGCGGCCCGCAAACTGCCCTGGTGACCTTGCTGCTGGACCGCGGCGCCGACATCGACGCAGCTTCACCGAATCGCAGCACACCGCTGATGATGGCGGCACGCTACGGCGCGTCCGAATCTGCCGAACTTTTATTGAGCCGGGGCGCCGACACCAAGGCCCGCAACGACCGCGACCTGACAGCCGCCGCCTTTGCCCGCGCCGCTGGGCGAGATGCCCTGGCGGCACGCATCGAAGCGGCCGCCAGGTAGACAAGCCGCACGGCGTTTGCCTTGCTTCGTGTCAGAAGTCATCCGACACGCCAATTGGCGAGACCCTGACAGGCTTTCATTTGGGGCCGCGCTTAGAGTTGCCGATACGGTTGGCATCCCAGCCCCAAGGAGTTCCGCCATGTCGCAACAAGCACCTGCACACAATCCGTTCATGCTGTTGCTCAACCCCGAGATCGTGCTCGCCGCGATTGAAAAGTCCGAACGCCTGGGCCAGCTGAACAGACACCTGTGCCGCCCCCTGGACCGGCCCGCACCCTCGGGCGCCAAAGCGCCGAGCGTGGAGCTTGACGACGACAGCGACGACTTGCCGCTGGCTACCGACAGCGTCTGATCGCAGTCAGGCCCTGCGCGGCTGCGGGCTGTGCGGGTGGTGTCTGTGCAGGTGGTGTCTGTGCAGGTGCTCGCGGCCGACTCCATTCACCGAGCCTGTGGGATTCGTCGTCAGCCTGAGCGAACGATCCGAGACAGGGGGCTGTTTCAGTCCGCCCGCAGAAACAGCATCCAGCACCGAGCCACGCCGTTTCTGTGCCCCAGAGCGCATCAGAGATAGTGCACGATGTGTAGGAGATACACCGCTGACCACCGGGCGTGGTATGTGGATAACTCGAGCCCAAACCCTGCCGGATACTCGCCATGCAAAGCATGATGGCAGAGCCCGGGGTACCCGGGCGGGCGGGCCGGCTCCGTCCGGCCATCAAGACACCAGCGGAGCGGATGGTGGACAACCTCCGTGATGCCCGCGTGCGGTACTGCTCGGGCGACTGGGTGCTGGTCTGCGCGCCATGGAAAGCTCTTGGTTTCTGCCAACTCCGCACCAAACCTGTGCGCAGGGCGGGTAGCGCAGGCACCCTGCTCCGGCTCGGATGCGAAGCGTCCAGGCCGGGGCAGGGTGCCTGAGCGGGCCGTCCGGCTGCGGCCGGACGGGCGCCGCAGGCGCCCGCCCTAGATTTATCAAAGGGACACTTAACGGAACAAGAGGCACGGCTCATAGGTGAGCTGGGCGTGCTGGCACCCGCCAGACTCAGGTTAGCGTCTGCTGACATGTGCATCTCCGAGGATCGGGGCGTTGGCCGCGCCGTGTTCGCTGAGGGCCAGCACGTGGGCCAGCTGTGCACGGGCTTGGTGCAACTCACGCTCGAGCGCGTTGGCGTATCCGACGGCCAGCTGGCAGTCGTTGACGGCCTGGCAGTGAACCTCCGAGCGGCCCCAGCGGGTCAGCCAGAACAGCGCCAGGCACACGCTGCGGGGCGCCTGGCCCGCGCGGTTGTAGCGGTAGACGGTGCGGGCGCCGATGCCCAGGGCGCGGGCGATGCGGGCCGGGTGCGGATGCCCCAGGTCCTCAAGGATGGCCTGCCAAATTGGCAATGTTCGGGGGGCAAGCTCGATGCTGTAGGGGCTGAACTGCATAGGTCAGAGCCCCCCCGCCGGTGCGCCAAAGACAGAGCACAATGTATATTATGTCAAATAAAGGCCACGAACAGCATCATGCGGTGTACAGGCGCCCAGCAGCCTCTAGCCTGGCCTGCACCTCCGCGACCAAGGTCGCCGGAGAAACCACCCGCACCTGATCGCCCTGCCGCAGCACATCCATCAGCAGCTCTGTCGCATCGACGTACGGCAGCTTCATCTCGTAGCTGCCGTCTTTGAGCCAGCGGCCCGTCTGCTCGGGGTGCCACTCTTCGCGGCTGGCCCACTGTGCGGCCTGGGGGTTGAACACCAGCACGGCCCACTGGCGGCGCCCGCCGGCGTAGATGCCGTAGCCGGCGTCCATCTCCGCCTGCACACGTTTCATGGCCAGATCCTTGGCCCGGGTGTCCAGCACGGCGGCTTCTTCAATCGCGTCCAGTGCAAAGCGTCTCAAGGCATCCACCCGGTGACACCAGCCGTCCAAATACCAGGTGTTGCGGTAGTGAACCAGCCGCTGCGGTGAGACATCGCGTTCCGACACCTCACCGCGGCCACGGGTCAGGTAGCGCAGGTGCAGTCGCCGGCGCCGCAGCAAGGCCGTGGTCACACGCTCGAAAAAGCGACTCGGCACCGGCCTGCGCAGCGCCGTGACCACGCGAATGCGCTGCACCAGGCGGTCGGCTGCTTCAACGCCGTCGCCGCTGCCCAGCAACTGGTGGATGCGTTCCAGCAAAGGCTGCAGGTGACGACTCAGCAGGCCGTCGTTGTCAACGCTGGCCAGAAGTTGCTGCGCCGTCAGCAACGAATGCAGCTCGGATTCGTTGAACCACAGGCCAGGCAGTTCCTGCCGCCCGCCAGCGCTCACGTCGGCGCCGAAGCGGTAGCCGTTGAGCTCGCGGTCGTACTCGATGGGCGCGCCCATGCGGCTGCGCAGGTACTCCAGGTCGCGCTTCAAGGTGGCGGGCGAAACCTCCAGCTCTTCCAGCAACGTCTTGAAGCTGACGTGCCCGCGCGAGCGAATCAGCGCCTCGATGCGGTACAGGCGTGCGGTGTTGTTGGCCATGCCGGACCTCGGGCGTCAGGACAGGCCGACCACCTGCCCTTGTTCGTCCAGGTCGATGCGCTCGGACGAAGGCACCTTGGGCAATCCCGGCATGGTCATGATGTCGCCGCAGACCATGACCACAAACTCGGCACCCGCCGCCAGGCGCACCTCGCGCACGTTCACGGTGTGCCCACTGGGCGCGCCACGCAGTTTGGGGTCGGTGGAAAAGCTGTACTGCGTCTTGGCCACGCACACCGGGTAGCGGCCGTAACCGTCGTCCTGCAACTGCTGGATGCGCGTGCGCACGTCGGCAGGTGCACTGATGTCTGCCGCGCCGTAGATGTCCTGCGCCACGGCGCGCATCTTGTCCCACAGCGACAAGGTGTCTTCATAGACAAATCGGAAGCGGCTGGGCTGATCGGCCAGGCGCACCACCTCGTGCGCCAGGTCGGTGGCGCCGCGGCCACCTTCGGCCCAATGGCGCGCAGTCACCACCGGCACACCCTGGGCACCGATGCTGTCACGCAGCAGTGCGTGTTCTGCATCGGTGTCGGCACCGAAGTGGTTGATGCCCACCACACACGGCAGGCCGAACTGGTGCGTCACGTTGTGCACATGGCGCTGCAGGTTGGCCAGGCCCTTCTCCAGTGCGGGCAGGTCTTCGCGGTTCAGGTCGGGCAGGTCAACGCCGCCGTGGTACTTCAAGGCCCGCACCGTGGCCACCACCACCGCGGCTGACGGCCGCAGACCCGAGATGCGGCACTTGATGTCGACAAACTTCTCGGCGCCCAGATCGGCGCCAAAGCCGGCTTCGGTGACCACGTAGTCGGCCAGCTTCAGCGCCGTGCGCGTGGCCAGCACCGAATTGCAGCCGTGGGCGATGTTGGCGAAGGGCCCGCCGTGCAGGATGGCCGGGTTGTTTTCCAGCGTCTGCACCAGGTTGGGCGCCAACGCGTCCTTCAGCAGCACGGTCATCGCACCGTGCACTTTCAAGTCGGCAGCGCGCACTGGCTGGCGGCTTCGCGTCTGCGCCACCACGATGCGCCCCAGGCGATCTTTCAGGTCAGCCAGTGACGAAGCCAGGCACAAGATGGCCATCACTTCCGACGCCACCACGATGTCAAAACCGTCCTGCCGCGGGTAGCCGTTGCCGGGCCCGCCCAGGCCCACGGTGATGTCACGCAGCGCGCGGTCGTTCATGTCCATCACGCGCTTCCACGTGATGCGGCGCACGTCGATGTCCAGCCCATTGCCGTGGTGCACGTGGTTGTCGATGGCAGCAGCCAGCAGGTTGTTGGCCAATGCGATGGCCGAGAAGTCGCCCGTGAAGTGCAGGTTGATGTCCTCCATCGGCACCACCTGCGCGTAACCGCCGCCGGCCGCCCCGCCCTTCATGCCAAACACGGGGCCCAGCGACGGCTCGCGCAGCGCGATCACCGCCTTCTTGCCGATGTGGTTGAGTGCGTCACCCAGGCCCACCGTGGTGGTGGTCTTGCCTTCGCCGGCCGGCGTGGGGCTGATGGCGGTGACCAGGATCAGCTTGCCCTCGGGCCTGTCTTTCAGGCTGTTGATGTAGGGCAGCGCGATCTTGGCCTTGTGGTGGCCGTAAGGCACCAGGTGCTCGTCGTCGATGCCCAGGCGGTCGCGCGCCAGGTCGGTGATGCGCAGCAAACGCGCTTGCTGCGCGATCTCGATGTCGCTGAGGGCCAAGTCTTGCTCCAGTGGCAGTCGTCGAAGCTGCGCATTGTCAGCGTTGCACGGTGTCGCGGCCGACCGCCGGGGCTTGGGGCTTGCCCCGGCTTGCGCGTCGCTGGCAGGCCAGCTTCAGCGCGCGGCTGCAGGCCCCGCCCCGCCGCCCAGCACCCGGTACAGCAGCACGGCGTTTTGCTGTTGCGCCAGCTGCAGCTGCACCACGGCCTGGCGTGCGGCCAGCGCCGAACGTTCAGCGTCCAGCCGGTCGAGCGCACTGGCGATGCCACCCTGAAACAGCAGATCCGCCAAAGCCAGCCGGCGCGTTTCTGCGTCGGCCTGCACTTGTTGCGCCGCCAGCTGTTCACCCAGTGTGGCACGGCCGGCCAGCGCATCGGCCACTTCGCGGAAGGCCGACTGAATGGCCTTCTCGTACTGCGCCACGGCAATCTCGCGGCCGGCCCTGGCCGCGTCCAGATTGGCTTGGTTGCGACCGGCGTCGAACAGGGGTTGCAGCAACTGGCCGGTGAAGCTGTACACGGTGTTGTCGAACAGGCCGGACAGTGAGGAGCTGGCAAAACCCGCGCTGCCCGTCAGCGTGATGCGCGGGAAAAAGGCCGCGCGCGCCGCGCCGATGTTGGCGTTGGCGGCCATCAGCTGCTGCTCGGCCTGCCGGATGTCGGGGCGCTGCAAAAGCACCTCGGAAGGCAGACCCACGGGCACGGCGGGCAGGGCCGATTCGGCCAGCGGCGCAGCTGCCGGCAGGTCCGCCGGCACGCCCTGCCCCAACAGCAGCACCATCGCGTTCTGGTCCACTGCACGTTGGCGGCGCAGTGCCGCCACACTGGCGCGCGCGGCAGCCAGCAAGGAATCGGCAGTGCGCAGTTCAGGTTCGGCCGACACGCCACCGTCAAAGCGCACCCGCACCAGCTTCAGCGCGTCTTCGCGCGAAGCCAGCGTGCGCTCGGTGATGCGCAGCAGCTCGTCGTCGGCGCGCAGCGCCAGCTCGACGTTGGCCACGGCGGCGATCAACGCCACCTGCGCCGCACGCCGACCTTCGTCGCTGGCCAGGTAGCGTGCCGCAGCGGCCTGGCTCAAGCTTTTGACACGACCGAACAGGTCCAGCTCGAAGTTGCTGACGGTCAGGCCGGCGCTGGTGCTGCGCAAGTTGCCACCGCCGCTGGGCGTGCTGCTGGCCACCAGGCCGGCGCCCACGGTGGGCAGCAGGTCGGCGCGCGCCAGACCCAGCTGCGCCCTCACCTGCTCGACGTTGAGCGTGGCGATGCGCAGGTCGCGGTTGTTCTTCAGCGCGGTGTCCACCAGCACCCGCAATCGGGCGTCGGTGATGAACTCGGCCCAGGGCATGTCGGCGGCGGCGGTGCCAGCACCTGGGGCGGCAGCCGCATCGGGAAAGGTGGCGGCCACAGGTGCTGGCGGGCGTTCGTAGGTGGGAATGAACGAACAAGCCGACAGCAGCATCGCCAGCACGGGCGTCGCCGCGGCCGCCAGTGTGGACTTCGGTTCGAACTTCATCAGGGCACCCATCTCAGCGGTCCTCCACGGGCACGTTGACATTGCTGGAAGGTGATTCGCGGGCGTCGTGCAAGCGCTGCCTTTCGCTGGGTTTGAAGAATCGGCGCACCACCACGAAGAACAGCGGCACGAACAGCACCGACAGCAACACCGCTGTCACCATGCCACCCACCACGCCGGTGCCGATGGCGCGCTGGCTGGCCGAGCCCGCGCCACTGGCCAGGAACAGCGGCATCACGCCCAGGATGAAGGCCAGCGAGGTCATCAGGATGGGCCGGAAACGGATGTGGGCCGCTTCGAGCGCCGCGTCGATGGCGCTCTTGCCTTGCGCCTGCAGGTCTTTGGCAAACTCGATGATCAGGATCGCGTTCTTGGCCGACAGGCCGATGATGGTGATCAGGCCCACCTGGAAGTAGACGTCATTGGCATAGCCCCGGAACAGCGTGGCCAGCACGACCCCCAGCACCCCCAGCGGCACCACCAGGATGACGGCGAACGGGATGCTCCAGCTTTCGTACAGCGCGGCCAGGCACAGGAACACAGCCAGGATGGCGAATCCGTACAGCACCAGCGCCTGGTTGCCGGCGATCTTCTCTTCCCGGCTGATGCCGGTCCATTCAAAGCCGAAGCCCGCCGGCAATTTGGCCGCCAGCTGTTCCATTTCGGCCATCGCATCGCCCGTGCTGTAGCCCGGGGCCGCGCCGCCACCGATGCGCATGGCCGGGTAGCCGTTGTAGCGCACGGTCTGCATCGCGCCAGTCACCCAGCGTGTGCTGGCAAAAGCCGACAGCGGCACCGGCTGGCCCCGGTTGTTGCTGGCCGTCAGGCGCAGCAGGTCTTCGGGCTGCATGCGGGCGGGCGCATCGGCCTGCACCACCACGCGCTGCAGGCGGCCGGCGCTGGGAAAGTCGTTGACGTAGGCCGAACCCAGCGCGGTGCCGATGCTGGCGCTGATGCTGCCGAAGTCCACGCCCAGAGCGGCGGCCTTGTCGCGGTCGATGTCGATCTGCAGTTGCGGTGCATCTTCCAGACCGTCGGGCCGCACCTGCGCCAGGATCTTGCTCTGTGACGCCATGCCCAGCAGCTGGTTGCGCGCGGCCACCAGCGCGTCGTGGCCGGCGCCGCTGCGGTCTTGCAGGCGGAAGTTGAAGCCCGACGCCTGTCCCAGTTCAGGGATTGGCGGCGGGCTGAGCGGAAAGATGAAGGCATCCCGTATGCCCATCAGCGCACCAAAGGCTCGGCCGGCCAGCGCCTGCGCGCTGTTCTCGGGCTTGCGGCGCTGATCCCAATCCTTGAGCGTCACAAAGGCCAAGGCCGCGTTCTGGCCCTGGCCGCTGAAGCTGAAGCCCAGCACGGCAACCATGCTCTCCACTTCAGGCTGCTTCAGGATGAAGGCTTCCACCTGTTCCATCACGGCGCGGGTGCGCTCTTGTGTGGCGCCCGGCGGCAGTTGCACGTTGACGATCATGTTGCCCTGGTCTTCGGCGGGCAGGAAAGAACTGGGCAGGCGCAGGTAGACCCAGACCACGACGCCGATGATGGCGGCGTAGATCACCAGATAACGCAGCGCCTGGCGCAACATGCGCGCGACCAGGCTTTCATAGCCCTGGCTGGTGCGCTTGAAGCCGCGGTTGAACCAACCGAAGAAGCCCTTGCGTTCAAGGTGGTGGCCGGCTTGCACCGGCTTCAGCAGCGTGGCGCACAAGGCGGGCGTCAGGCTCAGCGCCATGAAGGCACTGAAACCGATGGAGGCCACCATGACGACCGAGAACTGGCGGTAGATGTTGCCTACCGAGCCAGCGAAGAAAGCGAGCGGCACAAACACCGAGATCAGCACCACGGTCACGCCGACGATGGCGCCCGAGATCTGGCCCATGGCCTTGCGTGTGGCCTGCAGCGGCGGCAGGCCTTCTTCGCTCATGATGCGCTCGACGTTTTCCACGACAACGATGGCGTCGTCCACCACGATGCCGATCACCAGCACCATGCCGAACATGGTGAGCACGTTGATCGAAAAGCCCAAGGCCAGCAGCACACCAAAGGTGCCCAGCAGCGCCACCGGCACCACGATCGTCGGGATGATCGTGTAGCGGAAATTTTGCAGGAAGACGTACATCACGACGAAGACCAGGGCCACGGCCTCGAGCAGTGTGATGACCACTTCGGTGATCGAGATCTTGACGAAGCGCGAGCTGTCGTAAGGGATGGCGTAGCTCATGCCCTCGGGGAAGTAGCGCTTGAGCTCATCCATCTTGGCGCGCACCGCTGCGGCCGTGGCAAGCGCATTGCCCGTGGGCGACAACTGCACGCCAATGCCGGTGGACGGCTTGCCGTTCAGGCGCGCCGTGGTGGCGTAGCTCTGTGCGCCCAGCTCAATGCGCGCCACGTCCTTCAGCCGCACCGTGGAGCCGTCGGTGTTGGCACGCAACACGACATTGCCGAACTGCTGCACGGTGCCGAGCTGACCGCTCACCACCACGGTGGCGGCGATGCCCTGCCCCGCGATGTTGGGCAGTTCACCGATGCTGCCGGCTGGCACCTGCGCGTTCTGCGCACGCACGGCGGCCAGCACATCGGCGCTGCTCAGGTTCAGGCCCAGCAGCTTGGCCGGGTCGATCCAGATGCGCATGGCGCGCTCGGTGCCGAACAGCTGCGCCTGGCCCACACCGGGTAACCGCTGCAGTTCAGGCAGCACGTTGCGCGCCGCGTAGTCGCCCAGTGCGATGGGGTCGTAGGCCGGATTGGTGGACGACAGGATGGTGAAGAGCAAGAAGTTGGAGCGCGCCTTGTCCACCCGCACGCCCTGCTGCTGCACGGCGCTGGGCAGGCGCGGCGTGGCGCGGCCCAGGCGGTTTTGCACCTCTACCTGCGCCAGATCGGCATTGGTGCCGGGCGCGAAGCTCAGGGTGATGGTGCCGCTGCCGTTGGCCTGTGCCACGCTCTCGACGTAGATCAGGCCGGGCGCGCCGTTCATTTCTTGTTCGACGACGGCCAGCACGCTGTCTTCCAACGTCTGCGCCGAGGCGCCCGGGTAGATGGCCGTGATGACGATGGCCGGCGGCGCCACAGGCGGGTACTGCGACACCGGCAGCTGCGTGATGGACACACCACCCAGCACCAGGATGAACAGCGCGATCACCCACGCAAAGATGGGACGGTCGATGAAGAAGCGGGCCATGTGACGCGGCCCCGCTTACTTGCCGGCGGGCGCGGATGCCGCGGCCGATGCAGCCGGCGCTGCCATTGGCGAAGGCGGAGTTGCGGCCGCGCCGGGCGCTTGCCAAGGCACCGGCGTCACCGGCGCACCGGGCACAAACATTTTCTGGAAGCCGTCGACGATGACTCGGTCTCCCGCCTTCAATCCGTCGGTCACGACCCACTGGCCGGCTTGGCCGGAACGGATCGTCACCGGGCGCGGGCCCGGCTGGTTGCCTTCGCCCACCACCAGCACGCTGTCGCCCTGCTGCGTGCGCGTGACGGCCTGTTGCGGCACCAGGTAGCCTGCAGGCAGTTCAGCCTGCGCCAGGCGCACACGCACGTACTGGCCGGGCAGCATCAGGCCATCGGGGTTGGGCACCTCGGCCCGCAGCGTGACCTGGCCGGTGGTGGCGTCCACGCTCAGGTCGCTGAACAACAGCTTGCCGGCCTGCGGCAGCGGGCTGCCGTCCTCCAGCACCACGTTCACCGCCACCGCTTCTCCGCCCACGCGCCGCAACTGGTTGTTGGCCAGCGCGCGGCGCAAAGCCAGCACCTCGCCGCTGGACTGCGTGAAGTTGACGTAAACGGTGGAGGTCTGCTGGATCAGCGCCAGTTGCGTGGCTTCAGCCGCGCTGACGAGTGCACCCTCGGTGACCAGCGCACGGCCGATGCGGCCCGAGATGGGTGCCGTGACCTGCGCATACCCCAGGTTGATGCGCGCGCTCTGCACCGCCGCGCGGCCGGCGGCCACGTCGGCCTGCGCACTGCGCTGCGCGGCAGCGGCGTTGGCGTAGTCCTGCTGGCTGATGGCACGGGCCTCGGCCAGCGGTTTGTATCGCTCGGCCGTGGCCGTGGCTTGCGCCAGCCCGGCTTCTGCACGGGCCAGTTGCGCCGCCGCGCCGTCCAGCGTGGCCTGGTAGGGCGCAGGGTCGATCAGGAACAGTGGCTGCCCGGCGCGGACCACGCTGCCTTCGGCAAACTGGCGCTTCATGACCACGCCGTTGACACGTGCCCTCACCTGCGCCGTGCGCTGGGGTTCGACACGGCCTGGCAGCTCGGTTTGCAGCGCCACCACTTGCGGCGCCATCGTCAACACGCCCACGCTGGGCGGCGGCGGTGGGCCACCGGCCGGGGTGCCCGCCGGTGTGGCCTCTTTGCCGCTGCAGGCTGAAAGCAGCACCAGCGCGGTTGCGGCGAGCCAGGTCCGCAGCACGATTTGGGTGTTCAAGCATGGGCACGAGATAGAACACATCGGTTGAAGAGTCGGCATCTTGGACAACCTGCAAAGTCGGGGTGGGCACCGGGTAGACCCGGTCGGCGAGGCAGTATACATACAGCCTAGAATGTAAATTGCGGTGCAGCAGATGCAGGCGCGCGCCGCTTCGAACAGGATCCAGCCATGGCCCGCAACACCAAGGAAGAAGCACTCGTCACCCGCAGCCGCATCCTGGACGCAGCAGAAATCCTGTTCCAGCAGCACGGCGTGTCCGGCACCTCATTGCAGGCGATTGCGCTGGCGGCCGGCGTAACGCGCGGCGCCGTGTACTGGCACTTTGCCGACAAGGCCGCCATCTTCAACGCCATGATGCAGCGTGTCTGCATGCCCATCGAAAAAACATCGACGCTGCTGACCGACCACGAAAGCGGCGAACCCCTGGTGATGCTGCGCACACTGCTGGTGGGCGTTTTCGAACGTGTCGCCAACGACGCGCAGGTGCGCCGCGTGTTTGAAGTGGCCACACAGAAGGTGGAGTACGTCGATGAGTTGCTGGCCGTGCGCGAACGCCATCTGCAGATGCGCACCGAACACGTGGACCAGCTGGAAGGCCTGCTGAAGCGCGCGCAAAGCAGCGGTGTCGTGGCTTCCGAGCCCGGCGCGCGGCAGATGGCTTTTGCACTGCATGCGCTGCTGGACGGCTTGATCCAGAACTGGATACTGGAGCCGGGCGCCTTCGATCTGTTGCGCGTGGGTCAGCACGCGGTGGATGCACAACTCAGGGGTTTGATCGATCGCTCGGCAACGCCGGGTTGAGTTCGCCTGCTCTTGACGCGGTGTCGCTGCGCAGCAGGCCCCTGCCGCCCAGTCGATATCATGGTTTCCATGACCCAGACCCGACAAAACCAGGCCCACCGGTCCAGACGCTCGCCCTTGACGCGCTGGTTCGTTCTGGCAAATGCCATGGCCCTGACCGCTGTTCTTGGTTCTTGCTCTGGGCCTTTGCTGCAGGCGGAGCCCAAAAACCCCAGCAGCCCGGCACCTGCACCCCAGAGCGAACGGCCCTTCCCCAATCGCCAGACCCAGACCCAGACCCAGGCACCGGCCTGCATCCGTGACAGCGAGGCCTGCAACCCGAATGGCGTTGCCTGTTGTGCCGGCTTCATCTGTGTAGGCACACGCGGCGCATTTTGTATCTCTCAGCACTGAGATGTGAATGCCGGCCGTGAGCAGCGCCCAGAACCCCGCCTGCACCATGCAGCCGCTGCTTGTTGAGTTGCAGGCCCTCGAAATTGAGCTGCACCATCCCGGCGTGCGTTGTTCCAGTCAGCGCCTGGAGCAGTTGCTTCACCCCCAGTTTCACGAAGTGGGGCGCTCCGGGCGGCGCTACGACCGGGACACCATCGTGAAGTTTCTTGGTGCACAGATAACTCAACCCCAGGTCGAGCCCCGCAACTTTGCGGCACACCTGCTGGCCGAGGGCTGCGCCCTGCTGACCTACGAATCGGCCCACCGGGCAGCGGACGGCACGCTGCAGCATCACGCCTTGCGCTCTTCGGTGTGGCTGAGGGCTCCTGTCCCAGCCTCTTGGCAGCTGTTCTATCACCAAGGCACGCCGGCCTTCCTGGAGCCCTGAACATCCGGGCTTTCCCCGGCGGCCGGGGTGCAAGAAGCTGGTCCATCGTGCTCATCTGCGGGTTCGTCAGAAGGATCAACCTGGCACGAACCTACGATGATGGCGAAGCCTCGGTCGTCGCCGCAAAAGTGTCTCGGGTGATCGGCTGCAAGGTTCTGTCGCTCAACTCGTGCAAGTAGGCACCGGACGTCCGCCACCGGATGCGAATGCCTGGCCCCACACAACATCCCAAATGCCCCCACCACCATGTCCAATCTGCTCGCCGCTGCAAAACACGCCAACAGCAACCAGGCCGAAATCGAAAGCAGCGTGACCTGCGGCTGTTTCTGTTGCATGCAGATCTTTCCGCCCACCGAAATCCTGGCCTGGTCGGGCCTGGACTTCAGCAGCTTCGACAACCCTGACGCGGCCAGTGCCGGCACCGCGCTGTGCCCACGTTGCGGCAGCGAGGCGGTGATCGGGGACAAGTCGGGCTACAGCATTGACCCGGACTTTCTGGGCCGCATGAACGAGGCATGGTTCCAGCGCACCATCATCCGCAAACCCAACCCCAAGGCCTGAGCGTCAGGCCCGAGGCTGGCGATGCACGCCCTCAAGACCCAAGCCGCATGTCTTGCCATGTGCCGCAGCATCATGACCTTGTTCAATTTCGAGCCACCGGCCACCGCGCACGGTCGGCCGAACTCTTTGGCAACGACGCGACGAAAGCCAAGGGCCTGTGATTCAATTGACTGCCGGACTGAGCCACGCCCCTTGGGCGTCAAGGTTCTGCGTCCAACACCAGAGGAAAAGCATGAACTCGATGAAGTTGATGGCCGTCGTGTTGCTCGTCGCGGGCGTTCTGGCATTGGCTTACGGGGGCTTCAGCTACACCAAGGACACCACGGCGGTCAAACTGGGCCCTCTTGAGCTGTCGGTGAAGGAAAAGGAGACTGTCAACGTCCCCGTCTGGGCGGGTGTGGCGGCCATCGTCGCCGGTGGTGTGCTGCTGGTGTTGGGTGGCAAAAAGGGTTGAACGCGAAAGGCGCCGGAACAGCGCCCGAACAGCGCCCAAAACGGTGAACAGGCAGAGGTGACGTATGCACAAGTTCCTGCGTTTGCTGCTCAGCGTGGTGTTGGGTTTCATCGCTGGCAGCGTCGTCAACATGGGGCTGATCACGATCAGCGGCCAGTTCATTGCGCCACCGGCCGGTGTTGATGTGTCGACCGCGGCCGGCCTGAAGGCAGCCATGCACTTGTTCGAGCCCAAGCACTTTGTCTTCCCCTTCCTGGCGCACGCCTTGGGCACGCTGACCGGTGCCTTTGTGGCCACCCTGCTCGCCCCGGGCCGCTCAGCCGTACCTGCCTACGCGGTGGGTGGCCTTTTTCTCTTGGGCGGTATCGCCAATGTTTTCATGCTGCCGGCGCCCTTGTGGTTCAGTGCCGTGGACTTGCTGCTGGCCTATCTGCCGGCTGCGTTCCTGGGCCACGCCTTGGCCGCGCGTTTGGCGCGACATCGCGCGGCGTGACGCGGTCACCCGGATCTAACCCCCACTTTCTCGGCGTCTGGAGTCTTCGAACATGCCACACGCCCCTGCCTCCGTCACCGCCGAAGCGGTGGTGCAGTTCCTCCACCACTTCGAAGAAGTGGCGATTCAGGAGGACTTCGATCTCGTCCGGCCGATGATCGATGAACGGGCCTTCTTTCGCTTCAACGACGGCGACTTCGTGGGCCTTGCGGCCATCCAGGCCGTGTTTGAAAAAACCTGGCGCGGCGACCCCACGGTCAAGAAGACCCACTTCTATCTCAGCGATATCGTCGTGCTCACGACCGATCACGCCAGCGCCACGGCGACCTACACCTACAACTGGGAAGGGTCGCAAGGAAGCCAGGTCTTCAAGATTCAGGGACGCGGCACCCGCGTGCTGGTTTGTGAAAATGGCCGGTTCCGAATCGCGCACGAACACCTGAGCCGCTTCCCGGTTGCGCCGAAGACCGCGTAGGCGGTTCAGAATGAGCGGGTCCATGGACTCGGAGCTTCAAGATGAATCAGGCCAACCTGCGCATCGTTCTCACCTTTACATCTGAAGATGCCGCCTGGCTGCGCAGGGGGCAGCACGCCGTGCCCAAGTACTGGGAAGGTCACGCCGCACCTCCTTTGGCCGGTGATGTCATTCGGCTGGGCGGGCGCCAGTTCCTGATTCAGGGTCGGGCCTGGGAGCACGACAGCGATGGGCCGCTGCTGCGGGTTTTTGTCGGTGCCGCGCAGGCGCTCAGTGACACCATCTTCGGCTAGCCACTGCGCTGGCGCGGGCAGCCGAGCATGAGCATCGAACTGAGCAAGGAAGACCGGCAAGCAGCCATCTCGTCCATCGAGCGCTACTTCCGCGAGAACATGGAAGATACGAGAGGGCCACACGCGTGCTGCCACCCGACACACCGCCGACCCCCAAGATGGTCCGCCGCTTGACGGTGGAGGCGGTGGCCTTGAATGCGCGGCTGGGCAATCCCGCGCAGGTCGTGGGCTCAACGCCCGGGTCGCCGCCCGTCGCGTGAGAACACGCCCGCTGCTGACGGGCTTTCACTGGTCGGCGCGTAATGGCGGTCACCCCCGTGACGGCCGTGTCCATGACCACGCCCGAAAGGCAACACGATGCACCCGGTCACCAGGGTGGCAAGAACGACCAGGCTGGTCACCTTTGACAATCTCAAAATCACGCTCAAAGTAGGTCTCCTGAGTGGAAAGGCTCCACGTAGAAGCCCAACGGAAACCAGTTAGCGGCGTTGACCCGCTACGACCCGTGATGGGTAAAGCCTGGGTAAAGCCACTCAAAAAGGCCGTGCACGGCAGACAGCCCGCGCACGGCCCTACTCCGGCAACCGGAGGACACAACCAACAGGACTAACGGACCTTGCCGGCCTTCCAGGCGTCGAGCAGCGTCTGGTAGGCGATGGTCTCGCCCTTCGGCTTTTCGTTGCCCAGCTTCTTCCACGGCGCGCCGTCCATGTTCAGCCACTTCGACGGGTTTTCCTTGGGGTTCAGCTTCGGCGGGCAGTTGGTCATGCCGGCGCGTTCGAGCCGCGCCATCACGTCGTCCATCTCCTCGGCCAGCGTGTCCATCGCCTTCTGCGGCGTCATCTCGCCAGTCACCGCCTGCGCCACGTTCTTCCACCACAGCTGCGCCAGCTTCGGGTAGTCGGGCACGTTGGTGCCGGTGGGCGTCCAGGCCACGCGCGCGGGGCTGCGGTAGAACTCGACCAGGCCGCCGAGCTTGGGCGCCATGTCGGTCATCGCCTGGCTCTGGATGTCGCTTTCGCGGATCGGGGTCAGGCCCACGATGGTCTTCTTCAGACTCACCGTCTTGCTGGTGATGAACTGCGCGTACAACCACGCTGCGGCCACCTTGTTGGCGTCATGGTCCTTGAAGAAGGTCCACGAACCGACATCCTGATAGCCGTTTTGCATGCCCTGCTTCCAGTACGGGCCGTTCGGGCCAGGTGCCATGCGCCATTTCGGCGTGCCGTCGGCATTCACCACCGGCAGGCCTGGCTTGACCATGTCGGCGGTGAAGGCGGTGTACCAGAAGATCTGCTGCGCGATCTGCCCCTGCGCAGGCACTGGGCCGGCTTCGCCGAAGGTCATGCCCGTGGCTTCCTTGGGCGCGTATTTTTTCATCCAGTCGACGTACTTCGTCAGCGCATACACAGCCGCCGGCGAGTTGGTGGCGCCGCCGCGCGAGACGCTCGCCCCGACCGGCGTGCACTTGTCGTCGGCAACGCGGATGCCCCATTCGTCGACCGGCTGCCCGTTCGGGATGCCGATGTCGGCGGTGCCGGCCATCGACAGCCAGGCGTCGGTGAAGCGCCAGCCGAGGGACGGGTCCTTCTTGCCGTAGTCCATGTGGCCGTAGATCGGCTTGCCGTCGATTTCCTTCACGTCGTTGGTGAAGAACGCGGCGATGTCTTCGTAGGCGCTCCAGTTCAGCGGCACGCCGAGGTCGTAGCCGTACTTCTTCTTGAACTTCTCCTTCAGGTCGGCGCGGTCGAAGAGGTCGGCGCGGAACCAGTACAGGTTGGCGAACTGCTGGTCGGGCAGCTGGTACAGCTTGCCATCGGGCGCAGTGGTGAAGCTGGTGCCGATGAAGTCCTTCAGGTCCAGACCGGGGTTGGTCCACTCCTTGCCCACACCTGCCATGTAGTCGGTCAGGTTCATGATCTTGCCGTAGCGGTAGTGCGTGCCGATCAGGTCGGAGTCGCTGATCCAGCCGTCGTAGATGCTCTTGCCCGACTGCATGCTGGTCTGCAGTTTCTCGACGACGTCGCCTTCCTGAATGAGGTCGTGCTTGACGGTGATACCGGTGATCTCGGCGAAAGCCTTGGCGAGTGTCTTCGACTCGTACTCGTGGGTCGTGATGGTTTCGCTGACCACCGAGATCTCGGTCACACCCTTGGCCCTGAGCTTGGCAGCGGCCTCGACAAACCATTTCATTTCAGCGGCCTGCTGGTCCTTGCTCAGCGTCGACGGCGAGAACTCGCTGTCGATCCACTTCTTCGCGGCGTCGCTGCCGGCGGGTGCCGCGGCAACAGGGGCGGCAGACGCCGGTGTCGACGCAGCGGGCTCTTCCTTCTTTCCGCAGCCCGCAGCGGCCAGCAGAACGGCCGCAGCGATGGCGGTGTTGCGCAAGTTCATTCCGTATCTCCTCGTTGGTGTCATCCGCTTCCCCGTCTGTGCTTGGGTGGACCAGGCCCCGGGGAAGCATCGGGCCGGATTCACGAAAAACACGCCTCAGCCTTTGCGCATGATCAGCGCCAGCACGAAAATCGAAATGACCAGGCTGATCCACACGCTGGGCTCGCTGGCCAGCGAAAACCATTCGGCCAGAGTCGCTCCCAGGCCGAGAAAGGCCAGGTTGATGTAGGCCGCCGTCAGCAGCCCGATGAAGAGCCTGTCGCCGCGCGTCGTGGCCAGCGGCAGGAAACCCTTGCGCAGCGTGGTCGGCTGCTTGATCTCCCACACCGTCATGCCGATCAGCATCAGCACGATGCAGGTGAAGAAGACCGCTACCGGCGTTGTCCAGACCATCCACGCAAACATCACACGCTCCTAGACGCGACCCATCGCGAAACCCTTGGCAATGTAATGCCGCACGAACCAGATCACCACCGCGCCGGGCACGATTGTCAACACGCCGGCCGCCGCCAGTGTCGCCCAATCCATGCCCGAGGCCGAGACCGTGCGCGTCATCGTCGCGACGATGGGCTTGGCGTTGACGCTGGTGAGCGTGCGCGCCAGCAGCAGTTCGACCCAGCTGAACATGAAGCAGAA